>JAGANL010000016.1 GCA_017624235.1 Lachnospiraceae bacterium
AGCAACACCATATCCCTATATTTTCCGCCCACGTATACTTCATCCTCCAGATAAGCCTCCCTGTGGAAGCCTCCTCTTTCACATCCCTTGATTGATGGCATATTATCCGCAAAAATACGGCAGAACACCTTATGGATTTTCAGATCCTCAAAACAGAAGTCCAGCGTCAGCTTTACAATTTCCGAGCTGATTCCCTTTCCCGCCTCAGATTTTTCTCCCAGAAACATGCCGTACTCAATCTTATTGTGCTCTTCTTCAAAATCCCGCAGATAGGTACAGCCGATCGGACGGTCTGTTCCGTATTCACAGACAATGAACTGATACCCCTTTTTCGTATCAATCATGGTACGCAGCCATTCTAAATGTCCCTCTCTGGTAAACGGCTTCTGATAGATGAAATAAGGACGCACATTGTCACTGTTACGCCACTTGATAATATGATCGGTATCATCCAAGGTAATCGGACGAAGATATACCTTTTCACCCCTGATCTTTCCATTTTCCAAAACGCTCATGAGTTTCCTCCTCTATCCGCTTCTGCGGCTATTTCCCCGATTTTTCTTCCAAATCCGGTACGATTTTATAGACATCCCAGTCTGAAAGCTCTTCCTCCATGACCACAGTCATACCCGGCTCCTGCTCTGTCAGAAGCTCTTCCAGCCATATCATATCCTTTCCCTTTTTCGTAAGAAAGAATACCATATCTTCCTTTGGGCTTACCGGGCTCTTGCAGGCCCATCCACCTATTATATCATAGTTTCTTTTCGAATTATCTATTTTTTCAAACATTTTCTCGGAAAAATATACCGTGGAACGCACGTCCACATAATAATACTGTTCCGCATTCCCTTCACAATATGCCTTTAACTGCTCATAGGGCTGATTGCGTTGCTCTCTTACCTTCTGTTCTTCCTGCACCCTATGAATCGTCCCCGGAATATTGACCAGCAAATAAAGAAGAAGAACCGCCGGAACAATGAGACAGCCTCCTGTCTTTTTCCGATTTTCCTGTTCTGTCAGCTTTGAAATGGCTTTCCTTCCTTTCTGTTCCAGAAGAACCGGACTTTCCTTCAAGCCTTTTCGTTCCTGTGCGTACCAGGCGCAAAGCAGAGAAAGCAGCGTCAAAATCTCCACCAGATACAGAGAATGCGAAATGCGGTCCGGTACACGTCCCCGGAACAGCACATATCCCCAGGACACGGTGCGGCATATGCCAAGAAACGGAATCTGCCAAAGCAGCTCCCGTCTGTTTTTCAAAATACCTGTCACAATCAGCGCCGCATAGAATAGTAACACGGTCACATTCCAAGGCATATCTACAGAAAATGCGCCAATCGTATCTCCCGGAAGCGGCAAAAGCCTGTGCATATATTCCCACACCGAAGCCTTCACTCTCTCCTGCCATGGATGTTCTGCATAGAACTGCCCTGCCGCATACTCTGCAATCTGCTCCATTGTTCCGGCATCGATTGCGGCATCCAGTCCGAAATTATAATTCTCCAAAAGCTCCTGCTCTGCCCGGCTTAAGCCAATACTCTCATAAAATACTTCATTGCCCTCATACGGCGGCACACCGTAAAAGTCATACACTTCCGTCCGCGCATTAAAAAAGCGTTGAAACTCCTGCCATTCTGTACTGCCATAAGCTGCCAGATGAGCCAGATAACCGAGTGCCATTCCTGCCAGAATACAGCCTGCCGTGCCCAAGAAGCGTACCGATGCCCCTCTTCCTTCCCGAATCCAGCGCATCAGCCCTGCCGCACAGAGAAAGGGCAGCAGCAGCAGCAGCATTTCGGAACGAACCAGAAAGGCCAGTATGACCAGTGCTATACTGACCGCATTTTTACGTAAAAATACACCCGTTTCCAGCCCTCTCTCCGTCGTATACAACAGAAAGAGTGCCGTTCCTGCCAATAAAGCGCTGGTCACCGTATACTGCACAAAAACAAGCTCATACCAAAATAATGCGACAATCAAAGCAGCGGCACAAACCAGAACAATACCTGTCCCGCTTCTCTTCTCCCACTCTGTGACAGGCATTCCATCCTCTTCCGTTCCTTTTCTCTCCCAGAGCTCCAGCCCTCTTCTCACAAGCAGGAACAGACAGCCATACTGACAGGCACAGAGGAAAATCCCATACCAGGGAGCTGCTCTCCACACCCGATAAAAAAAGGCAATAAGAACACTAATAGGATATAACATCTGAATGTTATACCCTGTTGGTGTGCCGGTTTGAACACCGGCCAATATATCCTTCATCAGCACATCATCATTCAAGTCATAATAATAATCTGCCATAAGTGCCGTGAATATACCCAGCAGAACCATTGCTGCTGCGGCAATCAGGAAGCTCTTCCTGTTCCCTTTTTCCCGGCCTCCAAACATCATACGCCGTAAAACTCCTTTATTTTGGAAACAATATAATCAACCTGTTCCTCCGTCAGGCCAAAGTACATCGGCAGTCTGGCCAGACGTTCGCTTTCCTTTGTCGTATACTTATCCTCTCCGCGGAATTCTCCATACTTCTGTCCTGCCGGAGCCGTATGCAGCGGAATATAGTGAAATACCGATAAAATGTCGTTTTCCTTTAAGAACTGCAGCAGCCTTGTCCGCTCCTCCAAGTCCTTTGCCTTGATATAAAACATATGAGCATTGTGCACACACCCTTCCGGTACGACAGGAAGTTCTAAGATTCCCCTCTCCCGAAGCGGTGTGAGAAGTTCCATGTACTGGTTCCATCTGGCAAGTCTGGCATCGTTGATTTCATCCGCCATTTCCAGCTGCGCCCAAAGATAGGCTGCATTCATATCGCTCGGCAGATAGGAGGAACCATAGTTTACCCACGTATATTTGTCAATCTGTCCACGGAAGAATTTGCTGCGGTTCGTTCCCTTCTCACGCAGAATTTCCGCATCCTCCACGTACTTGTCATCACGAATCAAAAGAGCGCCGCCCTCACCCATGCTGTAATTTTTCGTCTCATGGAAGGAATAACAGCCAAAGTCACCGATTGAGCCAAGCGCTTTGCCCTTATAGCTTGACATAATGCCCTGTGCCGCATCTTCAATCACCATAAGGTTATGCTTCTTTGCAAGTTCCATAATCTTATCCATCTCGCACGCCACTCCGGCATAATGTACCGGTACGATTGCTTTCGTACGTTCCGTAATGGCCGCTTCGATCAGATTTTCATCGATGTTCATCGTATCAGGGCGGATATCAACAAAAACGACTTTAGCCCCTCTTAATACAAAAGCATCTGCTGTAGAAACAAAGGTATAAGCCGGCATAATGACTTCATCCCCCGGCCCAATTTCTGCAAGCAGAGCCGCCAGCTCAGTGGCATGCGTACAGGAGGTCGTAAGCAGCGCCTTGTTCGTACCCGTGCGCTCTTCCATCCAGGCATTGCATTTTCTGGTAAACTCTCCGTCCCCGCAGATTTTCTGATTTTCCACTGCCTTACGGATATAATCCAGTTCCTTCCCGGTATAGGGTGGTACGTTAAAACAAATCATGGTATTCTCCTCTCCATACCCCTTACCTCCGGTCATAGACCAGAAGGTCTTCCATTTCCTTCTCCAGGGTATATCCATTTTCTTTTATAAACTGCTGCAGAAGCAGATACTTTTCTTCTGCCTTATCTTCTTCATCCAGCCCGGTACCAATCAAAATCACCGGATAAATCCCTTCCCCAGCATCTGTATACAGCTTTCTCATATCAGCCTCATAATCATACATGGCATAGGTTTTGAGATCCGGCCATGCGCTGCCGATTGCGGTTCCTGCTTCCAGATAATATGGAAACGCCGGAATGTTTCCATAGCATACCAGATCCCGGCCTTCTCCAAAGGC
>JAGANL010000017.1 GCA_017624235.1 Lachnospiraceae bacterium
AATTTTTTCGGTATAGCGGTGTCCTTTCATTTTGTACTGATATCGCTACCAACCATTTCCCCATGCCGCATCAAATGAAAGCGCCACCTTCTTTTCCGGTGTCTCAACACAGTAAATCGGCAGTTCCCGCCCATTCACGCTATTGCTGACGGTAATGACATTCGGAAAAAAATGATTGCTCCCAATTGCCACCAGTGCAATCGCTGCTATGATGAGACTGTATCGTACCAGCTTTTGAACAACCATTTCCCAAATACTATTCTGTTTTAAATCCATGGTCTTTCCCCCAAACGCATCTGTTCTGTCACATTATATGCACAGGACAGGCACAGCCATGCTTCAGGCACTGGATTTTTCAGGAAAAGAGCAATGATAGCACACCCGAGCGAGAACGGTATCAAAGTGCAGCCCCTCTTCTATGGTTCACACCTCTTACACGGTTCATAGCCCTGTGCAATCACCTCTTCCCTGAAGGCTGTCGTATCCTGTCTGTTCGCGGTCGGTAGGTCTGAACAGTCTGGTCTGTGAAACTTTTTGGTCTTTACATTCAGCACATACGAAGGCTCATTCTGTCTCTGAACAGCCTCCGTCTCCGCTTTTGCGCTTCCTGTCGGCTCTCCCGCCTGCCAGGTATCGGAGGGCGCACAGTTCCACGTGATTCTCTCTCCATCCGCTTCTGCTATGATGGTTCCCTGCTCATCGGTTCGAAAGACCTGAATCCCACGGCTTCGTAACGCATTCATGGTCTGTGCATGGGGATGTCCGTAGGAGTTGCCCTCAGCGCAGCTTATGACCGCATAGGACGGCGTTGCAGCATCCAAAAATGCCTCACTGGAGGATGTTCTGCTTCCATGATGCCCCGCCTGATAGACATCTGCCCTAACCGGAATGCCATTGTCCAGCATATCACATTCTGCTGCCTCTTCCGCATCGCCGGTAAACAGGAAGCGGTTCTTTCCATTGCGAAGCAGCAGGGCAACGGAAGCGTCATTTGGATTGTCATACTCGCGGACAGGCCCAAGGATCGTAAACATTGCCCCGCCCAGTTCATACGTATTTCCTGCTTCCGGCGTCTGTGCTGTCAGCCCCTTGTCATCCAATGCCTGCATAAGCTTCCGATAGGTACTGTTGTCCTTTTCATAGTTGGAAACCAATACCTGCTCAATGTCAAATTTGGTCACAATAACCGGTGCTCCGCCAATGTGATCCGAATCAGGATGCGTCAGAATCAGATAATCCAACTTCTCTACACCCTGCTTTCGTAAATAATTCTGAACCAGTGTTCCTTTGGTATCATCCCCCGCATCAATCAGCAGCGCTTCACTGCCGCATTTTACCAGCGTGGCATCCCCCTGTCCCACATCAATAAAGTGCACTTCCATCACGGAATCCCGGTTCGTCTCTTCTGCCTGCCGCCCCTCACAGCCTGCTGTCGTCAGGAGCATTCCAAAAGTACACATCCATGCCGCAAGCTGCAAAAATTTATGTAAAACACCGTCTTTTCTTTTCCATATCATATCTGTTACCTGCTTTCTGATTCTGTACGGTATTATATATCACGTTCTTTTCCGATTCGCAACTGTTTTCTCTTCTGTGCTTTGTATATTATTGCTAATTTTTACCATGTCTTTTTATGTATTTTCACGGTATTTTCTCTTGAATCCTTTTCCTGCACCATTGTATACTTGGAAAAGACTTGAGGTGAATACTGCTATGGAAATGATAAAAAAAGAACGAATCTGCTTATTTGATAATCTGAAGGCGCTTTTAATCCTGTTCGTCGTATTCGGACATGCTCTGGAAGCGCTTTTAAAGGACAGTCACGCGGAATTTCTTTATATGCTGATTTATTCCTTTCATATGCCGCTGTTTGCGTTCTGCTCCGGCTTCTTTGCCAAATATGACCCGGCCAGGATCAAAAAGAATCTGATGTATCCCTTTTTCGTATTTCAGGGGCTCTATCTGCTCTTTGATCACTTTTGCCTAAAACAGGATGCTGTTTTGACACTGACAAAGCCCTACTGGCTTATGTGGTATCTGTTTGCCATGATTATCTGGGAAATGGTACTGCCCTTTGTAGATTCTGATTCCCTGCCGCGCCAGCTTTCCAATCTGGCTCTTTTTACCGTACTCGGTATTCTGGCAGGCTACGACAAAACAATCGGCTACTATATGAGCCTTTCCCGTATTCTGGTCTACTTTCCGTTTTTTCTGGCGGCCTACTATGTCCGCAGACAGAAGCTTTTGGAAGGTCTGCTTACATTTGCCAAAAGCAGGAGCGGACGCATATTAAGCCTTCTTTCGGTTTTGGGCATGACCGGTTATATTGCTCTGCATCAGAATCAGTACAAGGTATCCTGGCTCTATGGCTCGATTGCTTATGCGGACGGTGAATATGACGCTCTGTTTCGCCTGCAGCTTTATCTGTTTGCCATGCTCTGGCTTTTGTTTCTTGCCGCCTTTGTACCAAACCGCAGGACGGTCCTGACAGGCATTGGTGAAAACAGCCTCTATATCTATCTGCTGCATGGCTTTATCATCAAATATGCAAACCACATCCATGTTCTAAAATACGTGGAATATAAAATACCGACAGCATTTCTGCTCTCGGTACTCTTAGTTTACCTATTATCCCGCCGCCCGGTGCGAAAGCTCTGTGCTCCCCTCGTAAGACTTCCCCGTTTCGGTTCCTGGGAAAATGCCGTACTAAAATAAGGACATCTGCTCAAACACCGGCTCCTCTTCCCACTGCGCTTCCTCCAGTGTCGTTTCCTCTGATGCCGCCTTCTTCAATCTTTCTTCCACGTACGGTGTCTCCTCTGACTCAGCTTTCCCAGCCTGCTCCTCCACCCAAAGAGCCGTCCCGCACTGGCCGCAGTGGCAGTATTCCTTCCCACTCCCCGCAATCCGGTCACTTCCACACTTCGGACAGTAAAGCCTGCCCCCGTTCTTTATCTTCATTCGAATGCTCATCGTCACCTTTTCATTCCTTTCAAACCCACTCAACCATTCCCCCAGTTTATAACTGTTCACACATGACCAGCAATTTCATTTTACTATCTTCCCCGAAAAAAGTAAATTCCTTCTTGACATATATAGGTAACCGATATAGTATATAGGCATCCGATATATAGACAAGGAGGCAAAATCCATGGGAATTGACAAAACTTTAGTATCCGGGAGCATGACCATGCTTCTTCTGAAACTGTTATCCGAAAAGGACATGTACGGCTATGAAATGATCGACACCCTGCGTAACCGCTCCCAGAACGTGTTTGAATTAAAGGCCGGCACACTCTATCCCCTGCTTCACAGTCTGGAATCCAAGGGACTTCTGACGTCCTATGAAAGTGAAGTATCCGGCAAGGTGCGGAAATACTACTCCATCACCAAAGCAGGCCGGACGCTTCTTTCCAAAAAAGAAGCCGAGTGGAAGGAATACTCTGCTGCGGTCGGACACGTACTGGCATTTCAGTCATAACATACAGAAAAGAGGTGTACAAGGTTGGAAAAAATGGAAGAATACATCAATACTTTATTAGAACAGATTCGATGTCAAAAGGTCCACACACCGATTGCACGGGAGCTGCGCGCCCATTTGGAGGATCAGGCGGCCGACAATGAAAGGCTCGGTATGAAGCCCGAAGAAGCCATGCATGCCGCCATCCGGGATATGGGAGACCCGGTCGAGACTGGAATTTCCTTAGACCATATTCACAGACCGCAAATTGCATGGAACGTGATACTGCTTATGGCTGTCATCAGCCTCTGCAATATTCTCCTGCATGTCACGATTGGCTTGCAGAACGAAACGATAGACGGCTATACCTCCTATGCTTACATTTCCCGAAGCATCCTCCACGTTGTACTCGGTTTTGCAGCTATGCTCCTGTTTTACCGTCTGGATTACAGCTTTCTGGGCAAATATGCCAGGCCCTTAGCCATACTCTTTTACGGTTATCTGTTCTGGGAGGTATTTTTCAATGGCCTGGAAGTACATGGCAGAACAGCCTTTACCTCTACCGGCCCAATCCGCCTTTCCGTCATCTACCTCACCTTTTTAAGTGTGCCGCTGTACGCGGCTCTTTTGTATCGCTATCACGGAACCGGATACCGTGGCATCGCAAAAGCATTTCTCTGGATGCTTGTACCGTTTATCATCTGCTGGCGTATCCCATGTCTGAGTCAGGCATTGCTTTTGTTTTTCATGATGTCTCTGCTTCTGTCTCTGGCTGTTTTCAGGGGATGGTTCCAGGTGGCCGCAAAACGTTTCCTGCTTCTCTATTGGAGCGGACTGATACTGTTTCCTATACTGCTGACTGCATGTGGTATTTTCTTAAACTGGTTTGCCGTTTATCAGGTGGAGCGAATCAAAGCCTTTTTTTCTGTTCAGGCAAATGATTTTAATTATATGGGAAGACTTCTGCACAGCTACCTTACAGATGCCAGACTCTTTGGAAAGAGCAGCACAGATATCCTGATAGGACTACCGAACTATAATCAGGACTATATTCTGACATTTGTGTCATCCTACTATGGTATAGCTGCTGCTGTTTTTATCGGCAGTCTCGTCCTCCTTGTAGGCTATAAGGCAGTGCATCTGTCCCTGAAACAGAAAAACCAGCTTGGCCTGATGATTGGATGCGCATGCGGCATCGTCTTTCTCACAACCACGCTGGTCAATATTCTGGAAAACCTGAATTTCCTCCCATTGACAGAAACCTTCCTGCCCTTCTTTTCCTATGGAGGAACCGGGCAGATCGTCAGCTATATCTTAGTCGGTATTTTTCTCAGTGTGTATCGGTATCAGAATATCCATATCGATCTACACACCCCGGAAACGGCTTAAAAACTCTTTTGTGACGGCGCTTTGCGGAGCCTCAAAAATCTGTTTTGGTGTGCCCTCCTCTTCGATCAGGCCGTCCGCCATGAAAATAACCCGCTTGGAAATATCCTTTGCAAAAGCCATTTCATGGGTCACGATGACCATAGTCAGTCCTTCTCTGGCCAGATCTGTCATAACATCCAGCACTTCTCCGACCATCTGCGGGTCCAATGCAGAGGTCGGTTCATCAAAAAGCAGAAGCTCCGGCTCCATGGCAAGCGCTCTGGCGATTGCAACACGCTGCTTCTGTCCGCCGGAAAGCTGTCTTGGTCTGGCATGGATATAGGGCTCCATACCAACCTTCTTTAAAAAGTGCATTGCCTTTTCCTGTGCACTCTTTTTATCTTTTCTCAAAACCTTCACCTGCCCCGTCATGCAGTTTTCCAGAACATCCATATTGTAAAAGAGGTTAAAATTCTGGAATACCATACCCACTCTGGAGCGATAGGCCGGTACATTCAGCTTCGGATCGGTAATGTCCTCATCATGATAAAAAATCTGTCCACCCGTCGGTGTTTCCAGCAGATTGATGCACCGAAGCATCGTCGACTTCCCGGATCCGGACGCTCCGATGACGGAAATGACATCTCCGGCCTCCACCGCAAAATTGATATCCTTTAACACCACATGAGAACCGAAGCTTTTTTCCAGGTGGGAAACCCTCAGAATTTCTGTTTTGCCTTCTGTATTCATCGCAGCTTTTCCCCTCCCTTCTTATTCATCTGATTGCCGATATCCATGGGATCTGCCAGCTCATAGGCTGCATCACCATCCATCCTTTTCTCCCAAAGTCTGAGCAGTCCGGAGGCACAGACGGTCATAATCAGATACATGATCATGACAATCGTAGCGGATTCAAAATAGGTATACATCGCCCCTGCCACACTTTTATGTACAAAGAACAAATCCACGATGCTGATGATGGAAAGGACAGAGGTATCCTTGATATTGATAATCAGATTGTTACCAATCTGCGGAAGGATATTGCGGAATGCCTGCGGCAGAATCACCGTCATCATAGCCTGCACATGGGTCATGCCGATTGCTTTTGCCCCTTCCATCTGTCCCGGATCCACGGAAATGATACCGCCTCGCACCGACTCTGCCATATAAGCACCGGTATTGATCGATACGACCAGAAAAGCCGCCTGCCACATGCCAAGCTGAATGTGGCACATCTGCGACAGACCATAATAAATGAAAACCGCCTGTACAATCATCGGTGTACCCCGAAACACCTCTACATAAATGGAAAAAACAGTCTGTACTGCCTTGAGCAGCCCCCTCTTCGCCAAAGAGTCTCTGCGCTTATCCACCGGAATGGTCTGGATGATGCCCGCCACAAAACCGATGATACATCCAATGAACGTAGAGACCACCGCAATCACAAGCGTCGTTCCCGCTCCCTTCAGATAAGATACACCGTACTGCTGCAGCAGATAGACGATGCGTTCCCAGAAATTCATCTCCGAAATCATGTGGCGTGCCCTCTTCCTTTCCCTTGCTTGTCCTATTCCGATAATGGCTGAACGGAAATTGCCTCATCCATCATCGTGTTAAAATCGTCTTCCGTTAACTCTGCCAGTACGCTATTGATGGCATTTAGCAGCTCTGTATTCCCCTTCTGTACGGAAATACCAATGTTAATCTCTTCCTCAGACACTTCAAAATCGTCTCCTGAGCCATTGAAATCCAGCACCTTTAAATCCGGATAAGCTACTACGGCAGCCTTTGCAGTCGGCATATCTGTTACGACCAGTTCCGTCCGTCCCGCTTCCAGCGCTACCAGCATAGCCGGAGCGGATTCCTGAGCCGGCAGAATATTGGCATCCTGAATCTGCGGCAGACACACATCATACCAGATGGTACCAAGCTGGGAGGTACAGGTCACACCGCTTAAATCCGACAGCCCCTTTGCTTCTGCAAATTTACCATCCCCCTTTACCAGTCCTACGATTGACGCATAGTAATACGGTGTGGTGAAGTCCACCATCTGTAAACGCTCCGAAGTAATGGACTGGCCTGCAATGACACAATCCACATTACCGGACTGTACTGCCGGAACGAGCGAATCCCAATCCAGCTTCACGATTTCCAAATCGCATCCCAGCTTTTCCGCAATCAGCTTTGCCATCATGACATCATAGCCATATGCGTAGTCTGAGCTGTCCGCAATCGGTACCGCCCCGTTCGACTCGTCCGGCTGCGTCCAGTTATACGGAGCATATCCGCATTCCATTGCCACACGCAGCTTCTTTCCTGCAAAAGCAGACGATGCTTCCTCTGCTGTTCCTTCTGCCGTACCGGCTTCTTCAGCACTGGCGGTTTCTTCACTTCCGGCTGTCTCCGTACTTTCGGCTGTCTCCGCACTTCCGGCCGCTGCCGTACTGTCTGCTGCTCCTGTCGTGCTTTCTGCACTGCCTCCGCAGGCGCTGAGCGTCCCCGCCATCACCACTGCCAATGCCATGGCTAACATCTTTCTTTTCATAATCTTCTCCTCCACATGTTAAAATTTGCATCAAAAAAGGAGAAGCCTTGTTCGACTTCTCCCTTGAAACCATTTGAAATATGCCTGTCTTCTGTTTTCTGAATAATATAGTATTAAAATAGAACAATATAGCGCATCTGTCAACTGTTTTTTGATTTTGACTTTCCTCTGGTTTCGGCGTAATCTTCATCCATATTGCCTTTAGCGATGAGATCAGTCACCTGGTAAAATTCATCGTGACCATTTTCCTCTTTCAAAATGAAAGGAATAATCAACGGTTGAAATGCCTTTCTAAAATATTCCTTTCTCTCATACATCGGATATTTCCCGTTGATATATTTACTGATAACAGCTTGCGTCTTAAAATTAAATAATTCCTTAATATCTTCCTGCGAATAATGATGATACTTCATATTCACAAGAAGTGTTGTAGATGTATAATAGAAAAAATCACTTGGAATGGGAAAGTTCGGCAATCTCGACCAAAGATTATATATGTATTTGCTCGGAATTTCTCCTCTTTTTTCATAGTTGGAATAATAATTTTCCCTGATTCCTGCGCATTTTGCAAATTCCTTCATCGTATAATCGTAATGGTTAACCCTGACTTCATACAAATCAAATTTCATTTTCTCCTCTCCCTTCTCCTGTTTAGTTTTCTTATGTATATAAAATATCGTAAAACATATAAGGCGTCAAGCTATTTCCGTATGATTTTGTATCGTTGGAGCAGCTTTTTTTCAACAAAGATTTCTATGATTTCCCTTATTTATCGTTGTTTTCAAAAGCTGGCTATGATATACTTCGTTCATGGGAAACCAGAGAGCCGGGCGGCTTACCCTCTATTTCGGAGGGGCTAACCCTCCAGACGAAAGAAAGGAGGTTGCTGAGTGCCAGTGGCACTCGTTCAGCAACGACCGAAGCGAAGCGTAGACCGTTGCTGATGTATGTTACATATGCTGATTTGATTCAGATAGGAATATTCATTTGCGCCCTTGTTGGATTGTGTTACACGATTTTCAAGGGAAAACGAAAATAGCCGCCATTACTGCGAATAATGACGGCTGACCTTGTAAAAGGTTGTTGCTTTATCATTCGGGGTAAGCCGCTTCTCTGGCTTTCCCTTTTCATATTTCCATATTAGCACAGTTATATTTCAAATTCAAGCAGATTGATAAAGCACTTCAAACAAATTCCAATTTATCTAACTAGTGTCTGCTGATTAACAAAAATACAGCCTAAAACCATTGCTTTTACTGCATTCTTCCGCCATGTATGGTAAAATAAATTGTAAAGAAATCGAATTCCATGATTCGATTTTTGC
>JAGANL010000018.1 GCA_017624235.1 Lachnospiraceae bacterium
GACATGGCAAACCTCCGTCATTCAGATGATTCCATTATACCAGAAAACAGCTGAAAAATCTCTATATTTACAACAATATATTCAATTTTCAAGGTGCTCTACTATCGAAAAGGTTGTGTTACCTTTTGACGCCTAAATCATCTCATCCAGTTCCAACTGCCATTTTCTTAATTTGTTGTAAGTTGTTACCAGATTTTCTTTCCCTTGTTTTTTCCCTTATCAGAGCTCATAACCAAGGTTAAAACGATATAACACGATACAAGATGTGACGGCAAGGACACCTATGAAAACTTTAGTATTTTCAAGGTTCATCCGACCGGTGAATCTTGGTCGGGAGGCTCAAGATTCCGAGAGCCTATTATTCTTTTTATTCTAATATATATCCTTTCGGGATGACAAGGTGATAATTTTTGTCACCAATTATCTAGTCAATAACACTGGTAGCCTCATCCAGGATGATAACAGGAAAATTCGTTACAGTTCAGCCAGCTCGTATAAAGAGAGAAAAATCGTGCTCGCAAGATTTTTCTCTCTTATTTTACCTCGCCAGATCGTAATAAAGCCCCTTCTTTGCCATCAGTTCCTCATGGGTGCCTTCCTCCGCAATACCCTTGTTGCTGATATACAGAATACGGTTGGAATTGCGGATGGTGGATAACCGGTGTGCCACGATAAACGCAGTTTTGTCTTTGATCAGAACCTCCAGAGCCTGCTGGATCAAAAGCTCTGTCTCCGTATCGATGGCGCTGGTAGCCTCATCCAGGACAATGACGGAAGGATTCTTTAAGACGATCCTGGCAAAGCTGATCAGCTGCTTTTCTCCAGCGGACAGCCCGCTTCCCCGCTCCTCCAGCACATGCTGATAACCATCCTTTAATTTCATGATGAATTTATCTGCAAAGATCATCTTTGCCGCTGCAATACATTCCTCATCCGTGGCATCCCATCTGCCATAACGGATATTATCGATGACAGTGCCTTTGAAGATAAAAGGATCCTGCATCAGCACGCCCACCTCCTGCCGTAGGGAATGAAGCGTCACATCCCTGACATCCACATCATCAATGGTCACGCTTCCTGCTTTCACATCATAGAATCTGGTCAGCATGTTAATGACGGTGGTCTTGCCGGCACCGGTAGGCCCTACCAGGGCGATGGTCTCCCCAGGCTTTACATGAAGGTCAAAATGCTCCAGAATATTCACATCTTCATCATAGGCAAAGGTAATATCGTGAAAATCCACTTTCCCCTTTACATGGTGAAGCTCCAGGGCATTTTCCTTTTCTTTGATCTCCAGAGGATAGTCAATGGTGTCAAACACCTGCTCCAGATTGGAGCTCACCTGGGCAAGCTCCTGGATGATCGTGGAGATCTGGGACAGGGGATCCTGGAAGGAACTCATGTAGGTCGTAAAGGTAATGACAACGCCTGCCGTGATCATGTCATTGCCGCTTAAGATCATAGCCAGTGCCACGCCGTAAATACACAACGTACCTGTATGCCAGAATATGGAAACCACCGGTCCGTTCAGGCGGGCACGCTTGGAGATGGACCACCATACGTTTGCGCTGTCTTCATGGATCTGCCTGTAAATTCCCTTGTTGATCTCGATCCTGTTATAATTCTTGACGATCTGCTCCCCCATGATGGATTCCACCAGAAATGCTGTCCGGTTCGAATTCTTCGCCCGAAGCTTTGTATGCATCTTGCGCAGGCGGGAACGCAGGATAAACACGATGGTCATCATGGGAACCACCGTTGCGAACACGATCAGTGTGAGCAGCGGGCTCAGGGACAGCATAAATACGGTGACCACCACGATCTTCACAATATAGATCGCAAACATCATCACATAGTTGGAAAAAAATTCTGCAAGCCCGTTTATGTATTCTGTCACACGTACCACGATCTTGCCGTCAGGCCTGTTGTCAAAATAATCGAAGGACAGCAGCTGAAGTCTCTCAAAAATATCCGTGCGGATCCTGGTGATAATGCTCAGACCCATTTTTCCCATACTTCTGGTCTGGATAAAGGTGGAAAGGATCTCCACTGCTGCCAGAAAGACAAGACCGCCTCCTACCAGTGCCAGCCTGCGGTAATCCTCCTGCACCACTACCTGATCCACGATGATCTTCAACAGCCTGGGAGGAAGCAGAGACACCACCGCTGCCACCAGCATCATACAGCTCATCAGGAAAAGAAGCTTCTTATAAGGAAGAATGTATTTTAATGTTCTTCCCAGCTGCTTGATGTCTATTTTTTTCTCAATCTTTTCATCTTCGTAAAAGGTATTTCGCTTAGCCACGATTCACCCTCCCCTCCTGCAGATGGCTGTGATTTGCCACATCATCCTGCTGCTGTTGCTGCTGCACACGATATACATGGGCAAAGCTGCCGTCAAGCTCCATAAGCTCTTTAAAGGTTCCTCTCTCTGTGATCTCGCCATCCTTCATATAAAGGATCTCATCGCAGTCTACTACGGAAGAGAATCTATGGGCAGTGATAATCACTGTCTTCTCTGAAAAATTATCATGTATATTTTTGAGCAATGTCCTTTCCGTATTGACATCCAACGCGCTGGTGGAATCATCCATCACAAACACAGGTGCATTTTTCAGGAAAGCCCTGGCAATGGAGATTCTCTGTTTCTGTCCACCGGAAATGCCAAGTCCCCTTTCCCCGACGACTGTCTTATAACGGTCCGCCAATGCATCAATGAATTTATCCGCCTGGGCATAGGCAGCTGCCTTCGTCACCATGCGTTCATTGATATCCGGCCTGCAGAATGCAATGTTGGATTCTATGGTGTTGGAAAAGAGGAATACATCCTGGAATACATAGGAATACATATTTCTCAGCTTTTCCAGTCCGAAATCCTTGATGTCGTGACCATCAATGGTAATGCTTCCGGAAGTAATATCACGGATACGCACCAGCGTCTTTAACAGGATGCTCTTTCCGGAACCTGTTTCTCCCACGATACCCACTTTTTTGCCATACGGAATACTCAAATTGATGTTCTTCAGGATATCCTGCCCGTCTATGTTCAAAGACACATCCTTCATCTCAATATGCGGCGTGTCACAGTGGAGCTTCGGTTCCCTGCTGTCAGGAACGCTGCTGTTTTTTTCCAGAAAGCTCTTTAACGCGATTCCTGCAATAGTCTGCTGCTGCATGTTAAAAATATGGTTATTCACACTGGTTATATTATTCATAAAACGCATCACATAAGTAGAGGAAGAAAGGATATAACCCACTGTAATATACCCCTTCATCACGAGCAGCGCACCGATGACGATGGTACTGATATAGGCGATCTGCTTGATGGAGTTAAAGGTCAGATCAAACTTGGAAGACAGCCAGATCTGCTTCATTCTCGCATTCAGGAAATTGGTGTTGACCGTATGGAATTTTTCCTTTTCCAGCTCTTCATTGGTAAAGGAGCGCACGATCCTGACCGCAGCTATATTCTCCTGGGTCGTCAGGTTCATGGCTGAACTTTTTTCACGGATATCTCTGAAATTTGTCCTGGCTTTTTTCTTGAAATCCAAAACTGTCTTCACCAGGAAAGGCATCAGGATCAGCGGAATGATAATGAAGGAAATATTAATGCTGGAGATCAGGACCATTGTGGTTGCCAGCATGAATAAAGCATCCCCCACATACGCTATTCTGTGGGAAAACAGTTCCTTAAACATGATCGTATCACTGTTTAGTATCTGCAAAAGCTCACCGGAATTGTAGTCAGCTATCGTCGCACTGTCCAGCTCCATCAGCTTGTCGTAGGTGGCGTAACGAAGCTCTGTTTCCAGCTTCAGGCCGATCCATTCCTGCATCAGATCCCTGACATAGATCAGAAGGATCCGAAGGAAGATCATCAGACCATAAACTGCAGCAATGGAAAAAAACAGCTGCATACTGTGCACAGCACCGAATTTTCCGGTAAGCAGGAAATGAAAGATCCCGCCGCTGTCTTCCTTTACCTCACCGCTTTGAATTACGAAATCAATCAGCATTGCCGACAAAAGCGGCAGCATCAGCTCTGCAAAAATACCCAGAAAACTCAGTATCTCCGCAAAGATCGCCATCGGCATACTTCTTTTAAAGTATTTGTAACCAAATTTCAGTGTTTCCATAATCTCCTCCGTAATAGCCTTTTATGGCTGTTTCCCGACATATCATTTTTCACTGTCGGAAAGATCAATTCGCAATACATGCACTCTGTCATCGTACCGGCAGGTGGTCCGGTTGATATATGGGATCAGGGCGTTTACCTCCATCACAAAGGCTCCCCGTTCTGTCACATAGGGGGCTCCGTCCATCAGATTTTCCTCCCCGTTTACCAGAAGATGGGTTTTTCCCGCTTCAGCCACCATCACATGATCGCCGGACCAGACAGTCAGCCTGCCCGCATCCCTGTCAAATTCATACCGAAACAGGTCTTTCCAGGACGGAAGCATCCTCTCCAGAATGACCAGCACAGAACCCCACACACTGCCGTTTTTATTTACACTGGGTACCCCTCGATTGTCGGGCTCCTGTCCCTGGATCAATATCTTGCAGTAATCCTGATCCGGTGCCGTGTATTTTAAAGCATCCGCCTGTGGGATCGCCGGGAAAGCATCTTTTCTTTCCGGGACAGTCTCTGTATAATCCTCATACCGGACATTGGGCAGCTCTATGCTGATGGGCAGTCTTTCCACCGCCGCACTTTCCCAGGATATGGTCTCTGCCGGAAGTCCCGCTGCCTGTGCCTTTACCGTCACCTTGCCCGGACGGAAGGTGGATCGTAAGAATACCCTGTTATTGCCGCATTCCGCAAACACATAGGTTTGGTGGATCACGCTGTCCTGCCTGCCAAAGCCATTGAAGCGGCCGCTGTTGTAGCCTCCCAGAAAAGCTGCCTCTCCTTCCGTTTCAAAGTCAATACGGCAGTCGCACAGAGGACAGAGCCGCCCCTCCTGATCCAGAATCTCCACATCAAGATAAGCAATATCCGCTCCGTCTGCCAGGAAGCCTTTGGGCGAGGTATGCAGGGTCAGCTTCAGTCTGGAAGGCTCACCCACTGTGTACAGCACATCTTTTGCTGTTTCCCTTCCCTGTTCATCAAAGCCAACCGCTTCCACCTGTCCATGTCTGGTCACATCGATTCCCTCAAAGGGGAACAGGAAGCTGTTCACCGGTTTTTCGCTGACACCTGCTTTTTCCCCGTTGATCCAAAGCTCCATGCGCACAATAGGATAACTGCCTGCCACGTATACTGTCTTATTCCGGGGATCCCGGTAAGCATATTCCCCGGTCTCCTCCCAGTAATCTGCGTTGAACCGCTTCACGGGATAACGGTAATTTTCGCCGTCTGCCGAAGGGTAATTCCAATGGCCCATGATTTTTACCATAGGTTTTTCGGACTGCATGACCTGCTGCCTCCGCCAGGATCATGTCCTCCATGGTCAGATCCCAGTAATCACGGCCCACCTGCTTTTTCCCACCTTTCCCGATATAACAGTTGCGGTAGTCAAAATCAGGCGGTGTGAAATCATCCCATATCCTTCTGGGAGCCTCCTCCCTGCTGTATTCCGTTTCCGTGATAGGGCCGTGCTCTGCCAGGAAGCGGGCGGCATGGCGGTTCAGCATCGTTCCCACATATTCCGACTCTGCTACCACCTCTTCCGTATTAATGGTGCGGCAGCCCATAAAACGGCCTCCATGGGGATCCAGCTCCTGTTTCAGCCGGGTCATCTCCTGCATATGCTCCCTGCTGATGCTGTTATTGCCCGCTTCCCAGAACAGAATCGAAGGATGGTTACGAAAAGCGATGAGGATATCCCTCATCAGCTCCACCCTCTGATCCCACTGGCGGTCAAAACTCTCTTTCTCCTTGTCCCCGGCAGGCTGGGTGCAGACCACACCGTGACGGTCAAAGCTTCTGATATCTGCCGGGGAAGCTGCCACATGCATCCAGCGGATGTGGTTGGAATTGCTTTCCCTGATCCACACAGCATCCTGATCCTTCAGCCACTCCGGTGCAATACCGATAGCCGCCCACTCATTGGATGCTCTCTGAGCATAGCCGGTGAGCCAAACACTGCGGCCATTGATCACCACACCCCTGTCCTTGTCATAGGTCACTTCCCGGAAGCCTGTCTCTGTCAGCTCTGTGTCAACAGCTTCGCCGTCCACCACAAGCTCTGTCCTGATCCGGTACAGATAAGGATCCTCTATGTTCCAGAATCGCAGAGGAAGCTCCCCGGAAATCACCTTCAACACCTGCACGGAGACAGACTTTGTCACCGTGGGGGCAACCTCCTCCTCTTTTCCGGGCACATAGCGGCTGCTTCCATCCGGCAGAAGCTCCTCCCGGTACGCATCTGCCGGCGTGATGGAGAGCGGTACTGCCACCTCCCCTGCTGCCTCCAACAGTGCTTCTTCTGAAGAAAAAGTATGTACACAGCTTCCATCCGGCGTCTCCACACTGACACGCAGCCCGGCTTTGACAGCACTGCCGCTTTCATTGCGAACCTCTGCCTCCACATGGATCCGAGCCGTCCCCTTTTCCATGCAGAAATCACTGCCATACACATACACTCCCTTGGTCTGCAGATTGCTGTACAGCGGAAGCGTCAGATATGCCTTGGGCTTTACATGCAGATAGACCGGACGGGTAATACCTCCCACGGAAGGGTTAAAGTCGTTGCAGTTCCAGAAAAAGCCCACACCCTGTCTGTCCGATGCGACCTCATCATCCTGCGGAAACAGATAAGAACCCGGCTCCACCCCCGGCTTGTTCGGCGTTTCCGCGATACAGCAGCCGATATTTCGGGTAGCCGTATTGTCCGTGGCAACAGCGATCAGATTTTCTTCCCCGAATTTAACGAAAGAAGTGATATCAAATCCGAAGGGAGCCACCCCTGCCTCATAATATCCGGCCATCCTGCCGTTTACATACAGATAACAGGTCTGCCGTATGCCCTCAAACTCCAGCAGAACCTTACTGCCCTCCTGCTCCTTGGGTAATGAGAAGAGCTTGCGGTAAAAAGCACAGGTTCTCTTCTGCCCGCTGCCTGCATCCTGGATACGGGCAACAAACAGATCACCGTCATTGAAGGTATGGGGCAGCGTTACCTCCTGCCAGCCTGTCTCCTCATACTCCCTTTCATAGAAAAAACGTCCCTTTTCATCCCTCCATTTTTCCATTGCTGCCTTCATGGGAAATGCATCCGCCAGTAGAAAATGCCAGCAGTAGTTAAAATTGTATTTCATAATCTTCTCCTTTGGGGATGGATCTGTACGGATCCTCCCTGATGCTCTCATCATTATCCTTTTTGGAGAAAATAAAGTCAATGTATTATCTTGCCGGATTCCTGTACTATCCTTGAAGTGGGTAACAGTTCAGCCAGGTGCTGTCGGGTAATACTGAATTTCAGACCGGCATCCCCAAAAAATATCCTCTGAACTCTTATCCTTTCAGAAGCGTAATAGCAAACAAAACGGGTCGTTAATCCATACATTTGGGCAAAATTTCTTCATAAAACGATCTTTTTGCCCAAGTGTGCGTATTGCTGTTTTGTTTTGCTTGCTATTACGCACTAACAGGATAAGATTTCTGAGAATACACTTTCTTGTGGGGATGCTGGTTTAAAAAGGGTATTACCCAACAACCCCTGGCTGAACTGTTACATATTGTTTGCACAATTTCGCAATAATATCGCGAAAAGTCTTGACAAACAGCCGTCTTTTTATTATCCTTATTTCATAAGCAGATTCCCGTTTCTATCCGAGCAGCAGAAAGGGGATACGCTTTTTGACCGGCAATGCTTTTTACACCTGTCCGTCATCGATCACAATTGATTGTTTCTATCATTCTAAGGTCTAATGGCGATTCTGCCGTTTTTCACCAAGGATTGAATTCAACAGGCAGAAGTACCGAAAGACGCGTTGCCCGGCAAGAGCTTCTCCCCAGGCTGTTCATCTTAGAACTGCACTGCTCTTTCAGGATTGTCCTTACGGTCTCTGCAAAAAAGTAAGTAGGATGCAGATGGGAAAAGAAAATGACGCTATGTTGGACTACCTGAACAACAATTACCGCTTCGCGGCATTGTTCAACGGATGTTTCTTTGGAGGGGAAGAAGTAGTGAAAGCTGCTGAGAAGGAAACTAGACTATCGGGACAAAGCAAAAGCTAACCTGTGTCAGCAGACCACGCCGTTTCGGCAAATCTTATGCAGCCCAGATGCTTTGCGCATATTATGACAAGACCTGCGATTCGTCCAGCCTCTTTGATGACCTGGCAATTGCCGAAGATAACAGCGGCACCTATCAAAAGCATTTGAATAAGTATGATGTGATTTATCTGGACATAACCGGTATTATCGGAGCAACTGTCAAAAATGATGTCGTACCGTTTATCATACGAAATGTGACCCAGGAGCTGACCCAGGAGCTGACCGACGCATATCCCGGGTTAAAAACCCAGGAAGCATTCTACGGTACACTGGCAAATGCTATTGATGTTACAGGAAATAAGTTCATCATGATCATTGACGAATGGGATGCCCCGATCCGGGAAGCCGCCTATCAACCTGATGTGCAGAAAGAATATTGGGAATTTCTCCGCTCCCTGTTCAAAAACAGTGGTACGACCTCCAAAATATTTGCTGCTGCCTATATGACCGGGATCCTTCCTATCAAAAAGGATGGATCTCAGTCAGCAATTTCAGATTTTCAGGAATCTACCATGGTTTTTCCGGATGCCTTCGCGGAATATGTGGGATTTACGGAAAAAGAAGTCAAGCAGCTTTGTCTTGACCATCACAGAGATTTTTCCATGATGAAGCAATGGTACGACGGATATTCGCTTGGTGATGCAGGTTCCATCTACAATCCAAACTCTGTGATGAAAGCTGTACGCAGCAATAGTTTTCGATCTTATTGGACAGAAACATCCGCCGCCAAAAGCCTGATGAACTATATCAGCCTGGACTTTGACAGTCTTTCCAAAACACTTGCAGAGCTTCTTGGCGGTATTGAAGTCTCGGTGGACACCAACGGTTTCGCCAACGATCTGATTACCTTCCGGAACAGGGACGATGTGTTGACACTGCTGATCCACCTGGGTTATCTGGCTTATCAGGAAGATACCAGAACAGTACACATCCCCAATGAAGAAATTCGGCTGGAATTTGCCAAAGCAGTTCGTCAAGTCAGACGGGATTTGTAGGCATCAACTATGAAAAAGATTCCAGGGAAGGGCTGCGAAAACATACCTGTATTATTGAAAAGGTTTAAAGTTCACTTAATCTTATGATTTTTTGCACTTTAAGTAAAGTATATCTTCCTTATCTATTGATTTTTTCAAAATATTATTGTAAACTCTTCTTAAACCGTATAAATTATTAGGATTAAGAAAAGTATAAGGAGAACAAGATGCTTGTAGGGCGCAAGAAAGAAATCGCATTACTGCATTCTGTACTGCAGGATGATAGATCCCATTTTGTAGCAGTATATGGTCGACGGAGGGTAGGAAAAACATTTCTGATTCGAGAATCCTTCGGTTATCGTTTCACCTTTCAGCATGCAGGTTTATCAGAAGGAGGAATGAAGGAGCAATTATTCGCATTTACTTCCTCTTTGAAAGATGCCGGTTATGTCATGAGTCGTAAGCCAAAGAACTGGTTAGAAGCCTTCGAAGGACTGAAAAGCCTGATAAGGCAATCTAATGAAAAAAGGAAAGTAATCTTCATTGATGAATTGTCCTGGATGGATACCCAGAAAAGTGACCTTATGATGGCTTTGGAAAATTTTTGGAATAGCTTCGCGTCAGCCAGAAAAGATATCATTCTGATTGTATGTACGTCAGCTACATCATGGATGCTTTCTAAAGTGATCCACAATAAAGGAGGATTGTATAATCGATTAACCGAACAGATTCCTCTGCAGACATTTACCTTGAAAGAGTGTGAGGAATATGTGCAGGCTGCCGGTTTGGTAATGAACCGGAATCAGATTTTACAGTATTATATGATTTTTGGGGGCGTTCCTTATTACTGGGGATTTTTGAAGAAAGGTCTCAGTCTGTCTCAAAATATTGACAATACTTTGTTTGCAAAAAATGCCCCTCTAAAAGAAGAATTTAAATATCTGTATGCCTCTGTGTTTAAAAAACCGGATATCTATGTAATGATCATTGAGACTCTGGGGCTGAAAAAAGCAGGAATAACACGAGAAGAACTGATAGAAGCTTCCGGAATCGCCAATTCAGGGGATTTAACTGCAAAACTGGAGGAGCTGGAGAGCTGTGGCTTTATCAGAAAGTATTATGCCTTTGGGATGAAAAAGAAAAATGCTGTCTATCAATTGATAGATTGCTTCACCTTATTCCATTTTAAATTTTTAAAGGATACCCCCACTGATGAACATTTTTGGTCAAATCAGTTAAATACTCCAGTGGTAAACACATGGATGGGACTTGCATTTGAAAGAGTCTGTATGGAGCATGTGAATCAGATCAAAATAAAGCTGGGAATATCCGGAGTATTAACGGAAGTGAACTCCTGGTATTGTAAATCGGATCCTGATAAAGGAATCTTTGGCTCGCAAATCGACCTTTTGATCACGAGGAAAGACCAGGTGATCAATTTGTGCGAGATAAAATATTCCGGTTCGGAGTATACGGTAACAGAAAAAGTGAACCGAAGTATTCAAAACAAAATACATGATTTTTTGCTGCTGACCGGGACAAAATATGCCATCCATCCCACATTAATAACAACTTACGGCCTTGTGGATAATTCCTATGCAGATAATATCCAGTCGGTAATAACGCTCGATGATTTGTTTGTGACAGCTTAACCGTCATTTCCAAAGCCTCAGCCTCCGAATGACCGGAAACTGAGGCTTTGAAAGGAATACATTATTTGTTATTATAAGTATTTTCCGTACCTGCAAGTACATGTGCTTCCTTCTTTACCACCTTGGAAGCCTTGATTCTCTCCTGCAGCAGCTCATAGAATTCCTCGTGAGGGAAGTTCTTTACATCTGCCCATCCGCCGGTCCATGCAGAATAATGGATGGCATTGGAAATGGTCAGTCCGTTGACACCCTCCACCCCGGGTGCCAGAAGAGGAGAACCTGTCTGAAGCGCCCTTGCAAAATCCTTGAAGATACCCACATGCTGTTCGCCGCCGTCCTGGGATACAGGGATCTCACAGCGCCAGCTCTCCGGCTGCCCGAATACCAGGTTGTTCTTTTTGTTAAATTCTCTCTCTGATACCACATTCCGATAGAATACGATCTTATTGTTTTCCACGATCAGCTGTCCCATATCGCAGGCAATCTCCAGGCGGTTGGTGCCGGGAGCTTCACCGGTGGAGGTGATGTAGACTCCTGTGGTGCCATTGTCATATTCCATATAAGCTGTCACATCGTCCTCTACTTCGATATTATAATATTTGCCGAAAGATACATGGGACATGATCCTGGACGGCATTCCGAACATCCACTGCCACAGATCCAGCTGGTGAGGGTTCTGGTTGATCAGGGTTCCGCCGCCCTCTGTCTTCCAGGTAGAGCGCCAGGTGCCGCTGTCATGGTAAGCCTGGGGTCTATACCAGTTGGTAATGGTCCAGTTGATCCTTTTGATATGGCCAAGCTCGCCGCTCTGTACCAGCTGACGGATCTTCTGGTATACCGGATTCGTCCTCTGGTTATACATAATGCCAAACACAAGCCCGGATTTTTGCGCAGCTTCATTCATCTCCAGCACCTGTTTGGTATATACCCCTGCCGGTTTTTCTACCAGCACATGAATCCCATGGGCAAAGGCATCAATGGCAAGGGAAGGATGATCGTAGTGCGGTACTGCGATCTCCACCGCATCCACACTGCCGCTTTCATAAAACTCTGCAGCCGATGCATAGACAGGTACCCCGGGATAAGCAGCCCTGGCTGCTTCCCTGCGCTCCTCCAGGATATCGCAGATTCCTCCCAGGACCATTCCCGGTATTTTTCCATCGAAAATATTTTTACAGTGACCGGTTCCCATATTGCCGAAACCAATGATTCCCATTCTGATCGTATCCATTTTTTCCTCCCTGTTATCCTTCGATTCGACGGATGATCTCCATCAATGATTTATGTGCCAAAGCAAACTTCTCCGGTGTGCTGCCGTCAAGCTCCAGCATATGATCGTCAAGCTCCAGATTCTCCAGACCCTTAAAGCTTCCCAGATGAGGCTCCAGGCTTAAGAATCCGGTATATCCGCATACATACAGCTGTTTCAGGATCCATTCCACATTTCCCACACCGTAGCCTGCCGGCACCACACTGCCATCCGGCAATGCATCCTTGATATGCATATATACAATATAGGGCTTTAACAGCTCATAAGCTTCCTTTGTGTCCTGTCCGCACTGCACAAAATTGGCAGGGTCAAACACAGCCTGCAGGTTTGGAGAATCCACTGCTTCCAAAAGCTCCAGACATCTGGAGGCAACATCCCCATAGATCCCCTTCTCATTTTCATGCAGCAAAATGATATCATTCTCTGCTGCCAGGGCAACCATGGCTTTCATCCTGCGGATCACTTCCTGGGTAAAGCTTTCATAAGCTTCTCCCTTCGGTATGTAAAAGCTGAACATCCTGATGTACTTTGTTCCCAGCATTTTCGCTGTCTTTATGGTTCTCTCAAGCTTCTGAAGATGCTCCTCAAAATCATCCCTGATACCGATCTTACCGATAGGGGATCCAATGGAAGATACACTGATTCCATATTCCTCCATCACTGCTTTCAGCGCAAGCACCTCTTCGTCATTTAAATCCGAAATATTTTTGCCATCGATTCCTCTGGGCTCAAACCAGGAAATTCCCAGCTTGTTGAGCCAGGTAAATTGCTTCCTTACTTCTTCGTCAATCTCATCCGAAAATCCTGTAATGATAAAACGCTCCATTCCTGCTACCTCCTTTTTTCAAATCCAGCTGGCTGAACTGTAACTATTATAATATAAATAAAACAAATTTTTATCCATCAATATTGACATATACATTGCTAATATTGACTTAAACAGGTATAATAAGGAAAAACACAGGACAAATTTAAACTGGTTCCGGGAACAGCTTCACCCGGCAGCAGACAGGAGGAATCGAAATGGCTCAGAATCCACGAAATAAAGCAGCTACACAGTATCTCTATATCGATAAAAGCTTTACGCTCCACCCGTACAGCATTGATTTTCGCCTGCACAATCACCGCGACATGCTGGAGATCCTTGTCTTTCTTGCGGGAGACGCGCAATTTCGGGTGGAAGGCTCTGTGTATCCTCTTGCCCCTTACGATACGGTTGTGGTCTCCAATCATGAGATGCACCGTGTGGTCCATCTGTCCGATACCCCTTATGAGCGGATCGTGATCAACCTGCCTGCTGCCTTTTTCATGTCAAATGAATGTGAGGAATATGCCGGTCTTTTCTTTGACAGGCCACTGGGGGAGGGAAACCTGATTTCCCGTGAGATCACACAAAGCTCCCGCTTCCGGGACTGCACAGAACGACTTCTGGAATATAAGTCTTCGGGGGAAAGCGAGACCCTGGTCAAAAGCGTTTTTATTGAATTTCTTCATATTTTGAATAAAAGCAGGCAGGCAGAGGAGAGCCTTCACAAAGAGCAGAATCTGGGAAACCGTCATATCCGGGAAGTGATTTCCTATATCAATGAGAATCTGACCTCTGACATTACGCTGGAAAGCATCAGTAAGCAGTTTTTTATGAACAAAAGCTACCTTTGCCGCGCCTTCAAGAAACACACAGGCTATACCCTGAATAAGTATATCACCCACAAACGCCTCCTTTATGTCCGCGAGCTTTGCTCCCAGAACATGTCCATTACCCAGGCCAGTATGGAGGCTGGATTTGGCAACTATTCCAATTTTTACAAAATGTACCTGCAGGAAAACGGGCAGCCGCCAAGTGTGGATCTGAAGTAGGAGGATATTTCGATATGTTATTGTTTACAAAAGATACCATCAGTGACGAGGGACGGATCAAGGTAGAAAAATCAACCATGCTGGAAGCCTATCCGGTTCATCGTCATGAATTTATTGAACTGGTATATATTCTGGCAGGGGATGGCTTTCAGGTGATCGACGACAGAAAATACCCGGTATCCCACGGGAATTTACTTTTTATTGATTACGGCCAGACCCACAGCATCCTTCCCGGTACAAGCATGACCTTTGCACACATCCTTCTGGAGCCGAAGTTTTTCAGCCGGGAACTGGTCAACGTGGAAAGTATTATTGATATTTTCTGCTATAATCTGTTCTCTGAATTTTCCGGAAAACAGCAAAATGCCACCCAGTGTGTTGCTTTTTATCAGGAAGAACGGGAAATGGCAGATAATCTGATCGAGATCATGCTGAATGAATATAGCCGGAAGGAACCCGGCTATCTGTCTGTGCTTCGTGCCAGCACCCAGACTCTCTTCTCCTGGATGCTTCGCAGGCTTAACAGCGGCACAGACAAAGTAATCCAGAATTCCATACAGGATGTGGTAGAATATATCAACGAGCATTTTTCGGAAAAAATAGAGCTGAACGACATTGCTGCCAGGGGCTTCTACAACCCGGATTATCTCAGCAGGCTGCTGAAAAAATACTGCGGCAAGAGCTTTTCCCAGTATGTAAAGGAAAAAAGGATCTCCCAGGCAGCCCGGCTGATGCGGACGACATCCCTTCCCATCAGCGAGATCATGCTGCAAAGCGGCTACACGGACAGCAAGATGTTTTATCGCCACTTCCACGAGATCTACGGCACAGCACCGGGATGCTACCGAAAAATGGAATAGGAATTCCCTAAAAGGAAGTCAGGTTACCCCAATTACAAAAAAACAGCCTTCCTGTATACTGAAATCAAAAAGGAGGCTGTTGCCATGAATACTATTTCCAAAGAAGAATATCGTGACAAAGTTCGAGGCTGCTGGCTCGGCAAAAATATCGGAGGCACCCTGGGCGCACCCTTTGAAGCCTGCAGGGAAGCACATGACCTGGAGTTTTATACCCATGATCTGTCAAAAGGTTCCCTTCCCAACGACGATCTGGATCTCCAGTTGTCCTGGCTGTGCGCTGCGGAACGCTTCGGCACTGCTGTTGACGCAAAGATCCTGGCAGAGTACTGGATCTCCACCATTATGCCTAACTGGGCAGAATATGGCGTAGGCAAAGCAAATTTGCGGCTGGGTCTGGAGCCCCCCGTATCCGGCGGCTTCTGCAATGCTTTTAAAGACTCCAACGGTTCCTGGATCCGCAGTGAGCTGTGGGCCTGCCTGATGCCCGGCCATCCGCAGGCAGCTGTCCGTTATGCTTACCAGGATGCGATCGTAGACCATGCAGACGAAGGCGTTTACGCCGAGGTATTCACCGCAGCGCTGGAGAGTGCCGCATTTGCAGTATCCGACTATGAGGAGCTGGTAAAAATCGGCCTTTCCTATATTCCGGAAACCTGCGGAGTCGCCAAAGCAGTAAAGCTTGCCATCGACTGCTACCGATCCGGCATTACCTGGAAAGAAGCAAGAATCCGGCTGTTGACAGAAATACCCGGTTCCTTCGGCGGCCAGCTTAGAACACCCAATCCGGATCATATCCCTCAGGGACCTTGGGGTTATGATGCTCCCTCCAACATCGGCCTGACGATTCTGGCCTGGTATTATGGGGAGGGAGATTTCAGCCGCAGTATCTGTATTGCTGCCGGCTGCGGAGAAGACGGAGACTGTACCACCGCTACCCTGGGTTCCATTATGGGCATCATTCTGGGAGCATCCGCCATTCCCGCGAAATGGCTGGAGCCCATCGGAGAGGAAATCAAAACCTGCTCTCTGAATGAAAAGTGCAGCCTGATCCGTATTCCCCAAACGATTTCAGAGCTGACAGACCGCACCTGCAGCCTGATGCCGACATTTATGAACGGCAGCTTTGACCTCTATGCGGCGGGAGCCGAAATCACCTTTGACAGCCCTGAAGACCTTTACGATCATCCCATGCAGACCTGGACGATCAAGCCATATTGTTTCTCAGATACCTATCCGGAAAGCTTTGAAACCTTTACCGGCGAAAATGCAATCATGAAGATTCAGGTCTGCGTCAGTGACGGCATCCGCATCCGCGAAGGTGAGACCAGAACCCTGAAGCTGCATGCTGAGAATATATCCGGTTTTGTAGGAAGTCAGCTATGGCTGCAGCTTCATTGGATCCTCCCGGAGGGCTGGACCATTGATACGGGAGCACACACAGCGCTCTTCCTAAACCAATATCACTGTGGAACAGGCAATGCATACTCTGAGGCACATATCACTGCAGGACCTGTGACGGAGCCGGTAACTACCGTGATCCTGGAAGCAACAGCCCATGACCGTCCGGGCAGGATCTATATTCCGGTGCAGTTTATCTGCGAGTAAAAATTCATGCCATTTGGGCAAAAAAACCTCTAAAACGGTCTTTTTGCCCAAATACATGGATTGGCGTTCTGTTTTGTTCACCATTACGTTTTTGATAAGGTATGAGTTCAGAGGATATGTCTCTTTTGGGGCTGCCGGTCTGAGACGGGTGATCAGCGTAACGCTGTCACCGCTCTCCCACCATTCTTTCATAAAAGAGGTTTTTCAATATCCGAGCTTATTCACATCTCCTCCACCAAACCACCTGACTTATCCACAATATACTCCCGGTTATACTCCATAATAAAGCCATTGTCCACCAGTGCTGTGAATTTCTCGGGATTTTCGGTATTGGAAGCAAACATTCCGTAATGGTTCGGAACATTTACCCCGGCATGGATTCTGCGGGCAGTATCCGCAGCCTCCTCCACATTCATATTGCCCAGCCGTCCGTTGATGCAGATAAACGTAATATCCGGCTTTTCCTGTGCAATCTCAAAAAGCTTTTCATCATACAGGGTATCACCGCTGAAATACAGGGTTTTCCCTTCTGCCCTGAGGATCACTCCGAAGGCTTCCACAGTATGTTTTGCAGTAACATCTTTGATTTGTATGTCTCCTACTATTACCGTTTCTCCCGGCTTAAGCGCTTTCACGTTGGGAAGCCCCATGTCTTTGAGCCTTCGGCTTCCTTCCGTATGCCAGGTTTTCTCAAACAGGTTCTTAATGGTATAATAAGCCGGTTTGGGTGTCATGTCAAATCGAAGCAGCCCTCCGTAATAGTAATTTTCACTGCTGGTCATATCTCCCTGAGGGGCAAAGGCTGCATATCCGTCCACCAGATTCCAATAAATGATCTGTTCCACATTTTCATGGGAAAACCAGATAGAATACAGATTTTCGATTAGCTTTGCCTGAATCTCTTCATCCTCCGCGTCCTGAGAGTAGGCCGGGATCGTCACCTCCGTGATCTCAATGGGCTTGCCCAGCTTTGCATAGCGATCCAGGATCCTGTAAAGCTGAACCGGATCATAGGACTTCCGCATTGCCCTGTATTCCTCTTCCTTCTTAAAAAACATGTGATACTGCATGCCCACAGCATCGATTCTGGCACCCTTCAGCATGGCATTCTCAATATAGGAATAATAGAAGTCCGTAGACCGGCCGTTCCCCTCCCAGAAACTCGACCACTCATTGATACACAGCTTGTTGGCCGGGAAGTATTTTTCTGCCAGTTTAAAGCAAAATTCTATGTAATCATCCTCATCATAAAAAGCTATGGATTCTTTTTCCCAGCACATTTCATTTGTCACTTCTATCACAGGGATCTTCTCTGCATATCTTTCCGAGATTTCCCGAAATCTCTTCTCCAATGCAGCTTTGACCTCCTGTGTATCCGCGCCCTCCAACCATTTGGGGAAAAAGTGGGCATATGCCAGAGCATGTTCACGGGGCTCTATCCCGTTGGCCTCACAAAATTCAATGCACTGGTCAATAGGCGGACGGCGGTACAGCTTTTCGCTGTCCTTTGCATATCTTGTTTTTCCCCGCTGCGGCTCTGTGGCATCCCAGTAAAAAGGAAGGGTTGCGATATTACATAACTGGGAAAAATACTTTTTATAGGCCTCATTCTTCTGCGGAGTTTCCAGTTCCTCCAGCATAAACAAATTCGCTCCGTACCGGAATTCATGGGACTTCTGGCTGACACGGATACGGGCTCCTTCTACAGGATTTCCCTCTCTGTTCTTAACCGTGATATGGGCATATCCCTTCCTGTTTCTCTCGATGCCGCTGTTTACTCTGTCCTCCATAAAAGCTTTCTGCTCTTCAAATAATTCCAATACCTTTTTTCTGTCATTCATGACGAAACTCTCCTTTTCTCCAACAACCATTGAAATACTTCCTTACTGAACGCTCTTCCCACCGTCCACATAGATGCTCTGCCCGGTTATGTATCTTCCCTGCTCAGAACACAACAAACTCACGATTCCTACACAATCCTCCGGTTCTCCATAAAAACCTACCGGTATGGTTGCTGTAACCTGCTTTGCATACGCTTCATCAGACAAAGCTTCCATATTTCGGTCGGTATAGATCACTCCCGGTGCCACATTGTTTACAGTAATACCATCTGCTGCAAGTTGTAATGACAAAGACTGCACCATATTGGTCTGAGCCGCCTTGGAAGCGGAGTATACCAGCATATCCGGATGTGGCTTTGCCTCCTGCACAGAACCGATGGTTACGATACGGCCCCATTTCTGCTCTTTCATATGGGGTACTGCTGCCTGAATCAGCATTAAAGAAGCTACAAAATTACAGTTTAACTGCTGGTAACTTTCCTCTACCGGTATCTCCATCCAAGGTCTGCGGATCTGCAGGGAAGCATTTAGTATCAACACATCAATCTCACCCATTGCTTCTGCAAGTACCTTTACACTGTCCATATCACACAAATCAGCCGATATTATACTTGCTGATCCTCCCTGTGCCTCGATTAAAGCTTTTGTTTCTTCTGCCTTGGCAATATTCCCGGCACAATGTACGATCACTTCATAGCCATCCTTTGCCAGTTCTATGGCAATGGCACGTCCAATGCCTCTTTGGTGGAATTTAGATGATAATGGCATTCTGATACCTCTGTAGTATACCTGAACATCCGAAACCTCCTTCATCTGTTCCACATCACGGACACCACCCCAGATAACGGCACCGCCATTTTTTGTTTTCTTCTTGATCGCAGTAGTCAGATTCCCTCCAAGAAAAGTTCCTTTATATATTTCCAGTCACTATTTTTATATTCAAATTGCTGGTCAAAAAGGCGTGATGGTTCGTTCACACAATCAAACACAGGAATCATATCTGCATAGCGTTCTGAAATTTCTTCGAAACGCTTTTCTATTAACGGATATAATTCGCTCCATTTTTCCGGTAACCAGCGTATAGTCCTTTCTCTTTTCGTTTTGCCTATCGGCTAATTTCAAAGTAGCAAAAGACTCCCTAAGCATAAAGAAACGCAGTGTCACATACGTGACACGATTCGTGTCACGCATGAAAACACTGCTTCTTACTCGTTTAATTAGAAAAGTTGTCCCGGAAGTTTTAGTTTCTCTTTATAAGAAAATCCTTTATCAAATTCTTCTGCTTCGTCTTCATCCACAAAATATCCTTGCGGTGGTGTATACTCACCCGTCACTCCACTTAAATATCCCGGAATCAGTTCCTTACAAAGGAAGAATGATGCATCTGCATCTTCAGGTAAATCATGATAACGAATACCAAACTC
>JAGANL010000019.1 GCA_017624235.1 Lachnospiraceae bacterium
CTCCGTGAATGGGGGTATCCCACATTCACAGAGTACTATTTGAAAATATGTGAAAACTAAAGAACCGCCTTGGTACGGAACCGTATGCCAGGTGGTGTGGGAGGTCGGTAGATAAAATAATTATCTACCTCCTACCCGATTCATGGGAAATGCAATACTGCAAGTGATAGTTCCTATTCTGCAAAGGAGACTGCCAGCTTCACCAATATTTCCACAATCGTTTCCATGGACTGCACACAACAGTATTCGTAGCGTCCGTGATAATTGTGGCCGCCGGTACAGAGATTCGGACAGGGAAGCCCCATAAAGGAAAGTCTGGCTCCGTCCGTACCGCCGCGAATCGGCTGAATGATCGGAGTGACACCGCAGTCCTTCATGGCTTTTTTCGCATGGTCGATTAAGAACATGTGCGGTGTGATTTTTTCTTTCATGTTGTAGTAGGAATCTTTGATTTCGGCGATGAAGGTACCTGCTCCGTACTTTTCATTCAGGCGACTGCAGATGGTCTCAAACAGCTCCTTTTTTGCTTCAAATTTGGAACGGTCATGATCCCGGATGATATATTCTGCAATGGTCTGTTCCACATTGCCCCGGATGCTGTCCAGATGTAAGAAGCCTTCGTATTTTTCCGTGTACTGGGGCATTTCCTTTTGGGGAAGCATGGACTGGAATTCCTGCAGAAGGAGAATGGAATTGAGCATCTTGCCCTTTGCATCTCCAGGATGTACGCTGCGTCCGTTGACGGTTAGTATAGCTCCGGCTGCATTAAAGTTTTCATATTCCAGTTCACCGATTGGGCCGCCGTCTACCGTATAGGCATAGTCAGCGCCGAAATGCTCGATATCAAAGGCATCTACGCCACAGCCCACTTCTTCGTCCGGTGTAAAGGCGATGCAGATTTTACCGTGACGCAGCTCAGGGTGTGTCAGCAGATATTCTGCCATGGTCATGATTTCTGCCACACCGGCTTTGTCGTCTGCTCCCAAAAGGGTCGTTCCGTCTGTGGTAATCAGATCCTGCCCGATATAGTGCAGAAGCTCCGGGAAATCTTTGGGGCTGAGTACGATATGTTCTTCCTTTGAGAGAAGAATATCGCCTCCGTCATAGTGCTTGACAAGCTGAGGAGAGACGCCTTTTCCACTGACTGCCGGAGAGGTATCCATGTGGGCAATAAATCCGATGGAGGGTACCGAAGCAGGAACGCCTTCCGTAGCCGGGAGCTCTGCATAGACATAGCAGTTCTTTTCATCCAGCCGGACGGAAGAGGCACCAAGCTCTTTGAGCTGCGCGGCCAAAAGTCTGGCCAGATCAAACTGCTTCTGGGTACTTGGACAGGACACAGAGTCTTCGGAAGACTGGGTATCTATTTGTACATATTGATAAAATCGTTCCAGTAAGGTTGACATAATTTAAACTTCTCCTTTGAAGTAGCCGGGTTTAGAGCAGGTGTATGCCGTTTGATTCTGCCTTTTCTACCACATCCTCAGGCCAAAGCGAGCACTGTACTTCACCGATGTGGGCTTTGCGCAGGAAGAACATACAGATGCGGGACTGACCGATGCCGCCGCCGATGGTATAGGGCAGCTTTTCTTCTAGAATGGCTTTCTGGAACGGCAGTTCGGCGCGCTCCGGGCATCCTGCTTTTTCTAATTGTGACAGCAGTGCGGTACGGTCAACGCGGATTCCCATGGAGGACAGCTCCAGAGAGCAGTCCAGTACAGGATAATAAACGACGATATCTGCATTGAGTGTCCAGTCATCATAGTCCGGGGCACGGCCGTCATGGCGTTCGCCGGATTCCAGAACGTCACCGATCTGCAGTATGCAGACAGCGCCCTTTGCCTTTGCAATATAGTATTCCCGCTCCTTTGGAGAGTAATCCGGGAACATATTTTCCAGTTCCTGCGTGGTGACAAAGAAAATGTCATGCGGCAGGATTTCCTCTATGTAATCATAACGGATAGCCATATATTTTTCGGTCTTGCGAAGTACCTTGTATACCGATTTTACGGTTTCCTTCAGCGTATCCAGATTGCGTTCGTTTTTGGAAATGATTTTTTCCCAGTCCCACTGATCTACAAAGATGGAATGGATGTTGTCGGTATCCTCATCGCGGCGGATGGCATTCATATCGGTATAAAGCCCCTCGCCTTCAGCAAATCCATATTTTTTCAGTGCATAGCGTTTCCATTTCGCAAGGGAATGGACAATTTCCGCTTCTGCATCTCCCTGCTCCCGGATACCGAAGGATACCGGACGTTCCACCCCGTTCAGATTGTCGTTTAAGCCCGAAGCGGGATCTACAAAAAGAGGGGCAGATACACGCAGAAGGTTCAAACGCTCTGCCAGAAGATTCTGGAAGAAATCCTTGACAGTTTTAATGCCGATTTGTGTATCGTGAAGATTCAAATGGGATTCATAACCGTTTGGTATTTTTATCTCACTCATTGCTTTATTACTCCTATCTGGTTCATTTTCTACCATATACTATTTAAACGCTTTTCAGGTAAATTTGCAAGCAGTAAATCTAAAGTTATAGGGTATCGGTGGCAGTTCTGCCCACACCAGTCTCCGCCCACCCCAGCCCTGTTGCACGGAAAACATTTCGGGACATACAGCAGGACTGTGCGTTTTCTTAATGGAGCATTCAATACCCAGGGGAAAATCGGCACGGATGCCGATTTTAAGCGTCATGTGCACGGATGCACATTGACGCTGCCCCGAACTGCTTTCCATTCTTTCATGCTCCATTTAGAAAACTCCAGTCCGAATGTCGTCCCGAAATGTTTTCCGTGCAACAGGGCTGGGGCGGGCGGAGACTGGTGTGGGCGGAATGGTTAGGTCATCCATATAGACAAACAAAACAAATGTTCGATAAAACTATTGCTTTTCTTTAAGCTGTGTGGTAATATAGAAACGAACGGATGTTCTAGAAAGCGGAGTGAGAAGAAAGGGACGAAACCATGGAATACAGGGTGGAAAAGTGGAACAGCCAGACCATGACGACGATGGAGAAGCTGGGAATTTTGGCGGATGCGGCGAAATATGATGTATCCTGTACTTCCAGCGGAGTAGACAGAAAGGGTGACGGCACAGGAATCGGAAATACTGCTGCAGGCGGAATCTGTCACAGCTTTTCGGCGGACGGACGCTGCATTTCCTTATTAAAGGTGCTGCTCACCAATGAATGTATTTATGATTGCAAATACTGTCTCAATCGCAGATCGAATGATGTGCCCAGAGCGGCCTTCTCACCGGAGGAACTCTGTGAATTGACGATGCAGTTTTATCGGAGAAATTACATTGAAGGACTTTTCTTAAGTTCGGGGATTCTGGGAAGTCCGGATCTGACGATGGAGATGCTCTACCGCACAGTGCTCCTGCTCCGGACAAGACATCGTTTTCAGGGGTATATTCATGTCAAGGCCATACCGGGAGCCAGTAAAGAACTGGTTTACCGTACCGGCCTTCTGGCAGACCGTATGAGCGTGAATCTGGAGCTGCCGACGGCAGAAGGCCTGAAGCGGCTCGCACCGAATAAACCCCGTAAGAATATTCTGACCCCGATGCGTCTCATTCAGAACGGAATCACGGAAAATCAAAATGAAATTGTGCGTTACCGGAATGCGCCCCGCTTTGTACCAGCGGGGCAGAGCACGCAGATGATTATCGGAGCGACTCCTGAAACAGATTATCAGATTATGACGGTTGCAGAGAAGCTGTATCAGAATTTTGGCCTAAAGAGAGTTTTTTACTCCGCATTTATACAGGTCAATGAAGATAAGGAGCTGCCGGCACTGCCGGGAGGACCGCCTCTTTTGCGGGAACACAGACTCTATCAGGCAGATTTCCTTTTGCGGTTTTATGGATTTGAAGCCGGGGAGCTTTTAAGTGAGCAGAAGCCTAATTTCAATATGCTGTTGGATCCGAAATGCGACTGGGCTTTGCGGCATCTGGAGCTGTTTCCGGTGGAAATCAACCGGGCAGATTATGAGCTGCTTTTACGGATTCCGGGCATTGGTGTGAAAAGTGCGCAGAGGATTGTAAGAGCGAGGAGAAATGCGAGCCTGACTTTTGAGAATTTGAAGAAAATCGGCGTGGTTTTAAAGCGTGCACTTTATTTCATTACCTGTAATGGAAGGATGATGTATCCGACGAAACTCGATGAGGATTATATTACAAGAAATTTATTGAATGTGAAGGAAAAATTGCCTTTTCCTACAGATGGCATGACCTATAGACAGTTGTCTTTGTTTGATGATAAAAACTTTTATGAGGATGCAGAACTGCATAGCTGGAAGGCCGCGGAGAGGGATGAGGGAAAGGCAGCCGAAGCTGGGAAAAGGCAGCAGCAGACTGTGTTGGAAGGAGTGTGGAGAGATGCCGGAGAAATGCTTGTTGTGTGAGGATTCTTTGGAGGGTATTTTGACCGGAGTGTACGAAGCCTACCGGTGCCATTTTGTACCGCAGCAAACCCGTCTGCAGTGCGGTGAAGTGGATAATTACAGGCTGTTTACGGAATATATATCGATCGAGACAGAAGCAGAAAAGGCAAAAAAGGTGATGAGAACCTTGCGGGAACGTATGGGTGAGGAGACGTTTCAGGCTATCTGCAGGGCGGCCTCGTCTGCGGACAGCAGAAAGGCAGATGCGATTTATCATACGATTGTAAAGGGACTTTTGAGCAGGAGACCCTCTCAGATTATGGGAGATCTGGCAGACGATGCCGTGCGGACGGTATTTGAACTGAGCCGGAACGTGCTCAATGAAGCACACCATTTCAAAGAGTTTCTGCGCTTTGAAGAGCTGGAGAATGGAGTGCTGTTTGCCAGAATAGGGGCTGTGAATGATATCGTGGTTTATCTGGCACCGCATTTTGCAGACCGGCTGCCGGGTGAAAATTTTATGATTTATGATGAGAAGCATGAGCTGTTAGTCATACATCCGGCCGGAAAGGAATGGTATGTGCAAAGGCTTTGGCGGGAAAAGGAAAACAGCTGTGGAGATAGCAGCAGAGATAGAAATGGGGAGCCGTTTATTGCAAGGGAGAGCCTGGTCTATTCGGACAGGGAAAAAGAATATCAGGAACTATTTCGGTATTTCTGTCATAAGATAGCAATAGAAAGCCGGAGGAATGAGAGATTACAGCAGCAGATGCTGCCGCTCAGGTTCCAATCTTACATGCCGGAATTTCAACAAAAGTGATAAAAAGCATAAGAATATCATTTATAGGATAAAAGTACGATGTGCATTCTGAACAAATTTGAGAGGTGGATAGGGGAAGATTTGTTAAAAAAAATGATTACGCCAAAAAGAGTCAAAAACATGCAGGATTGTACAGATTAAAGTACTTTACATTTAAGTGAATTTGCGTATAATACGATAATAAGTAGTAAGATACTGTAAAAAATTGGTATTTATATGCCGTGTATGGCGAGTAGAAAGGATGATTTTTATGGTACAGCGTAAAATTATGCTCAGACCAGAAGATGTCAAGGAATTTGTATCAGTTGCTGCAAAGTGTGATTTTGATATTGATATTTTTTATAACAGATATATTGTAGATGCAAAATCAATTCTGGGTGTATATGGTCTGGATCTGACGAAGGTATTGACGGTCAGATATAATGGTTATAATGCAGAGTTGGAAAGCTATCTTGCAAGTCTGGCAGTTGCGTGCTGATCAGACCAGTATTCTTTTTCTATGCACATCGGGCTCTTGTTCAGAGCACATTGATCGTACAGGACAAAATTGACTCCCTGCTGTTGATAGAGTAAACTATCCGTAGCAGGGAGTTTTCTTTTCCCAGGGACTTCCGCCCAATCTTCCATGATACAAAAACGCTCCGCGTGGATGAGCAGCCTGCAGGCGGGCCGTTTGTTTCTGGAAGAAAAGTCGGGAAAGGCAGAAAGGAGAGGCAGGAATGGAAATCAGGATATCGGTACGGAATCTGGTGGAGTTTATCCTGCGCAGCGGAGATATAGATAACCGAAAAGGAACTGCCCCGGATAGTGCAATGGCGGAAGGCAGCAGAATACATCGCATGATCCAGAAGCGGATGGACAGCAGCTATCAGGCAGAGGTTCCGCTTTCCTTTCGGTATACGACCGGACGTTATGACATTGTGGTGGATGGACGGGCTGATGGCATTATTCACGATGAGAATGGAATCACAGTGGATGAAATCAAGGGAACCTACCGGGATCTGGAGAAAATGAAGGCGCCGGTTCCGGTACATCTGGCACAGGCAAAGTGCTATGCTTTTTTTTATTGGTACAAGCAGGAGGAAAAACCGGAGCAGATGCGTGTCCGTATGACCTACTGTCATCTGGATACGGAGGAGTTGAAATATTTTTATGAGGAATACGGAGGAGAGGAGCTGGAGGACTGGTTTCTTGCCGTAATCAGGCAGTATCAGAAGTGGTCGGACTTTGAATATGAATGGAGAGAAAAACGAAAGCAGTCGATTCAAAACCTTGCGTTCCCCTTTCCGTACCGGGAGGGACAGAAGGAACTGGCTTCTTATGTCTATCAGACGATTTATCATAAAAAAAAGCTGTTTATTGAAGCGCCTACCGGTGTCGGCAAAACGATAACAACTGTTTTTCCTGCAATTCAGGCAGTCGGACGGGGAATGGGAGATAAGATTTTCTATTTGACGGCGAAAACGATTACCAGAACGGTTGCGGCGGATACGTTTGCACTGCTTCGGGAGAAGGGGCTTCTCTTAAAAAGTGTTCTGTTGACTGCAAAGGAAAAAATCTGCTTTTTGGAGGAGCCGGAGTGCAATCCGGAAAAGTGTCCCTATGCAAAAGGTCATTTTGATCGTATCAATGATGCGGTTTATGATCTGTTGACTCACTCGGACAATTTTGACAGAGCTGGGATAGAAGGCTGCGCAGAAAAGCATCAGGTATGCCCGTTTGAACTGGGATTGGATATGAGCTTGTTTTCGGATGCTGTGATCTGTGATTACAATTATGTCTTTGATCCGCATGTGTATTTGAGAAGATTCTTTGCGGAAGGAGTGAAAGGGGATTATCTTTTCTTAATTGATGAGGCACACAATCTGGTAGAGCGGGGTAGGGAAATGTACAGTGCCTCCTTGAAAAAGGAAGATTTTCTTTCCATGAAAAAGAAGGTACGGGAAGCGGACCGCAAGCTGGAACGTCAGTTGGAAAAGTGCAATAAGGAATTGCTGGCTCTGAAACGGGAGTGCGAGACTTATCGGGTGGTGGAGTTTATTTCTCCTTTTGTGATTGCTCTGAACCGTGTTCATGCGACTATGGAGGCCTTTCTGGAAAATCATGAGGATGGAGAACTCAGACAGGCAGTGTTGGAATTTTACTTCCAAATTTCGCACTTTCTGGACATTTATGAAAGAGTCGATGACAATTATGTCACTTATACACAGATGCTGCCGGAAGGGGAATTTATGCTGAAGCTGTTTTGCGTGAATCCGCGGATCAATTTGCAGGAATGTATGGGTCGGGGCAGGAGCACGATTCTGTTTTCAGCGACCTTCCTGCCGATTCAGTATTACAAGAATCTGTTGGGCGGTGAAGCAGAGGACTATGAGGTTTATGCCAAATCGGTCTTTGACAATAAAAAACGCATGTTATTGATAGGGTGCGATGTCACAAGCAAGTATTCCCGAAGGAGCAATGAGGAATATTATAATATAGCGGCATATCTTCACGAAATCATAAAGAACCGGCACGGAAACTATATGGTATTTTTTCCATCACACCTGTTTTTAAAAGAAGTGCTTTCCAGATATGAGGAGAAATTTCAGGGAGCAGAGGTGGAGTGTATCGTACAGGGGGAGAGAATGACGGAAAAGGAGAGGGAGGAGTTCCTGCAAAGATTTGCGAAGGGGGCAGGTCAGGAGGATACCATGGAACAGACTCTGGTTGGCTTTTGTGTACTGGGGGGAATCTTCAGCGAGGGAATCGATTTGAAAAATGACAGTTTGATTGGAGCAATCGTAGTTGGAACCGGGATTCCGCAGGTATGCGAGGAGAGAGAAATCCTGAAGGAATATTTTGATGCCAATGGGAGAAACGGTTTTGATTATGCGTATCGGTATCCGGGAATGAACAAGGTATTGCAGGCGGCCGGTCGGGTCATTCGTACGGCAGAGGATGTGGGTATTATCGCATTGTTAGATGATCGTTTCCTGCAAAGAAGCTATCAGCAGCTCTTTCCAAGAGAGTGGGAGCAGTATGAGGTCGTGGAACGGGAGCAGGCGGCACATAGAGTAGAGAGGTTCTGGGATGAATGGCTGTAGAAACCGGAAAAATCCGTATGTTGACTTAAGTGGTCAGCATACGGATTTCTGCTTGATAAGGGGCAGCTTTTTTTGAGGGATTCCTGGGATCTGGGATCCATGGAGTTTCTAAAATCTTTGGAATATCCAGAAAGTCCTTATGGTTTACGATCGCCTTCAGAGCCGGAAGACCGATGGCACCGTCACCGATATTCGCATGACGGTCTTTGGCTGCACCCCGTTCGTTTTTACTGTCATTGATATGGAATACGGCAATCTGCTGTTTCCCCAGAAGCTTGTCAAGCTGGTCTATGACGCCGTCAAACTCTTCGACAATGGGATAGCCGGCATCGTGTACATGGCAGGTATCAAAGCAGATACACAGTTTATCGGAACAGTGAACCCTGTCATAGATTGCGGCCAGCTCTTCAAAGGAACGTCCGATTTCAGAACCCTTTCCAGCCATGGTTTCCAGGGCGACACAGCAGGGGGTCTCCCGTGTCAGGACGGCATTCAATCCCTCGGCAATTTTTTCGATACCCTGTTCGACACCGGCGCCAACGTGCGCACCGGGATGAACGATGAGAATGGGGCTTCCCATAGCGGCAGTACGCTCTAATTCCAGTGCAAGAAAATCTACGGCAAGAGAAAAGGTGTCGGGATTGACGGAATTGGCCAGATTGATAATATAGGGAGCATGAACCAGAAAGGTATCAATGCCATGCTCCTTCATATAGTCCCAGGCAGGCTGGATATTCAGTTCGTTTATTTCTTTGCGTCTGGTGTTTTGTGGGGCACCGGTATAGAGCATGAAAGTGTTTGCACCATAAGAGACTGCTTCTTTAGCAGAGCCGAGCATCATTTCTTTGCCGGACATGGATACGTGGGAGCCGATTCGGAACATGGGGATTCCTCCTTTCCTGAGGAAAATATTTTTCCTTAGCATACCATAAAAGAATCAATAGTGGTATACATAACTTCAAATTGCCATATCTTTTATGTTATGCAAAATATTTGCAATACGGAAGAGAAAATGTCAAAAAAGAAAGATAAATCACAGGGTATGACAGGTGTGCATAAGTAATATGACACAAGTGTCAATGTGGATAAGTATGTGGAAATTGGGGATTTCTTTAAAAAATAAGTTGGATTCGTCATTTTTTTTGGTGAATCGGGCGATGGAATATTCGGAAAGCATTAAAAATGATACTGAATCAGTCAATGAGATTATGTAAACGTGAATGGCACCAGTACGGCCAGCACCAGCCTCCGTTCTCACCTGCCCTGTCACCCACAGAACATTTCAAGACGACATTCGGACTGGAGTTTTCTAAATGGAGCAGGAAGTTATAGACTGCGGCCGGGTCGGATTCCATGCACATCCATGTGCAGGAATCCTGAAATCGTCATCCTTGCCGATTTCTCCCTAAGTATAGGAATGCTCCATTAAGAAAACACTCAGTCCTAATGTATGTCTTGAAATGTTCTGTGGGTGACAGGGCAGGTGAGAACGGAGGCTGGTGCTGGCCGTACTGGTGCCGTGGCTGAGTTTATGGACTGAACGCATGTGACAGTTAGCTGTTGTTAAGAATAGGAAGGATGTGGTAAAATAGTCTCAGACAAATCATACAGGCAGAAGGACAACTGTGCTTGGACAGAAGGAGGAAATGAAATGTGGGCTTATGAAAGTGTGTTTTATCAAATATATCCGTTGGGATTTTGTGGAGCGCCGTTTGAAAATGACGGGCAGCAGGAGCATCGGATCAGAAAGGTGATGGACTGGATTCCGCATATTCAAAAGGTGGGAGCAAATGCCATTTATTTTTCTCCGATCTTTGAATCGGATACCCACGGCTACAACACCAGGGATTATAAAAAGATTGATGTGCGTCTGGGAACGAATGAGGATTTTAAGGAGGTATGCGATAAGCTGCATGAGGCCGGTATCCGTGTGGTGTTAGACGGTGTGTTCAATCATGTGGGAAGAGGCTTCTGGGCGTTTCAGGATGTGCTGAAGAACCGGGAAAATTCTCCGTATCTGGACTGGTTTCATATCAATCTCGGCGGTAATTCCAATTATAATGACGGTCTTTGGTATGAGGGCTGGGAAGGCAATTATGATCTGGTAAAGCTGAATCTGCGTAATGAGCAGGTGATTTCCCATATTTTTGAAAGTGTACGTTTCTGGGTAGAGGAATTTGGAATTGACGGTTTGAGACTGGATGTGGCTTATTGTCTGGACCGTGACTTTATTCATCGGTTACGGGGCTTCTGTGACGGCCTGAAGGAGGACTTTTTCCTGTTAGGAGAAATGATTCACGGTGATTATAAGCAGATCGTAGGAGAGGGAATGCTGCACAGCGCTACCAATTATGAATGCTTTAAGGGTCTGTATTCCAGCTTTAACAGCAACAATCTGTTTGAGATCGTACATTCTCTGCTCAGACAGTTTGGCCCGGAGAACTGGACCCTTTACCGTGGTATGCACCTTCTTTCCTTTGTGGACAATCATGATGTCACGAGAATTGCAAGCAATCTGACAAACGAGGCTCACCTGCCGTTAATCTATGCGCTCTGCATGGGTATGCCGGGCATTCCATGTATTTATTATGGAAGCGAGTGGGGTGCAAAGGCCAGAAAGGAAGAAGGCGATCCGGCACTCAGGGCATGCTTTGAGAAGCCGGTTGAAAATGAGCTGACGGAGTGGATAGGAAAGCTGGCAGAGGCGAAGAAGTCCAGCAAGGCTTTGAATTATGGAGAGTTCCGGTCAGTTGTCTTAACGAACAGACAGTGTATCTTTGAACGTAAAACGGAGGAAGAGAGAGTCCTGGTAGCTATCAATGCAGACAGTACAGCTTATACGGCACATTTTGATGCAGGCTGCGGTCAGGCGGTGGATCTGATTACAGGTCAGACGCATGATTTCGGAGGAGGCAGCGAGCTGCCGCCCTACAGTGCAGCTTACTGGAAGATGGAGCGCTAGGGAATCTTCTGAAAGTTAAATCAGGAAATGGAAACTCTGAAATAGGAGAAGCACGTCATCAGCAAAACGGAATAAGTATATAGTATTCAGATTGACATGAGTATCGTATCATGCGGTGTAAAATGTTGGAGGAAACAATATGCTTATTACGCTTTTGCTGATGATTATTTATCTGGCATTTATCAGCATGGGACTGCCGGATTCGCTGCTTGGTTCGACCTGGCCTGCGATGTATGAACAGATGAATGTGCCGGTATCCTATGCAGGAGTGTTATCCATGATTATTTCGGCTGGAACAATTTTGTCCAGCTTTTTTAGTGACCGTTTGATTTGCCGTCTGGGAACGGGCGTAGTAACGGCAGGAAGCGTTTGTATGACAGCGGCAGCTCTTCTTGGATTTTCTTATGGAAACAGTTTTGGAATCGTTTGTCTGTGGGCGATTCCGCTTGGTCTGGGGGCTGGAAGTGTGGATGCGGCGCTGAATAATTTCGTGGCGCAGCATTATCCGGCAAAGCATATGAACTGGTTGCACTGTTTCTGGGGAATCGGGGCAACGGCAGGCCCGGTCATTTTGTCCTTCTGGCTGGCCAGGGGAAAGGAATGGATCATGGGCTACCGGACCATCGGTCTGGTGCAGCTGGCGCTCAGTGCTATTTTGGTATTGGCTCTTCCGTTATGGAAAAAGGTGGAGCAGGAGGCTGTTTTAAAAAGAAGTGAAGTGTTACAGATGGAGGAAAAGGCCGAATGCAGCGGGGTGGTTCCCGTTGGAAGCCTGCTGTCCCTACCGGGAGTGAAGGCTGTATTGGTGGCCTTTTTCTGCTATCATGCAGTGGAAATGACAATTGGGCTTTGGAGCGGCAGCTATCTTGTGCTTTGCCGTCACGTGGAAGCGGCAGCGGCGGCCGGTTTTGTTTCGCTGTTTTATGTGGGTATGACAGGGGGCAGGCTGGCGGCCGGTTTTTTGACAGACTGGCTGAATGAGCGGCAGATGATACGGCTGGGACAGATCATTTTAGCAACAGGTGTCCTTTTGACTGCGGCAGGAACGACAGAGCTATTGCTGAAAGCAGCATTTTTAGTGATGGGGGCGGGGTGTGCGCCAATCTATCCCAGTCTGCTGCATGCAACGCCGGGAAATTTTGGCTATCAGCATTGTCAGGCGATTATGGGGCTTCAGATGTCCGCAGCTTATGTGGGAACGACCTGTATGGCACCTCTCTTTGGTGTTCTGGGAGGGCGGTTTGGATATGGATTGTTTGCAGTGTATGTGCTGGTGCTTTTGGGAGTGATGGCCGGGATGGTGGAGAAGGTCAACCGAAGCATTGGAAGCCGGTAAGAGTTTCGCCTGCCGCGGGCTGAACTCCTGTTATCGAAAAAATATTTCTAAAAGAATAAAAAAAGATATTGACAGCACAATATTATATGTTGTATAGTATACGCACGGAAAGATATTATACATCGTATAATATGTTAAGAAAAATAATATTATAAAAACACAATGTGACAGAGGGCTTTAGGAAAGGAGTGGCAGCATGGTATTTAATACAGGTGCGGCGCTGCTGGATGCTATTGTACTGGCTGTTGTGTCCAGGGAAATGGAAGGGACATATGGCTATAAGATCACGCAGGAGGTGCGGCAGGTCATTGAGGTGTCGGAATCTACACTATATCCGGTGCTTCGGAGGCTGCAGAAGGATGAATGTCTGGAAGTCTATGACAGAGAATGCGCCGGACGAAACCGCAGATATTATAAGGTAACAGAGCGTGGCAGAAGGCAGCTTAGTCTGTATGAAAGTGAATGGAGAAAATATTCTGCGAAGATCACCGGAATATTTGAGGGAGGATATTAGAATGAACCGATTGGAATTTATGCGAGAGCTGGAGGCACGACTTGCCGACATCCCGGAGAGCGAACGCAGGGAGGCCCTGCAGTACTATGAAGATTACCTGAATGATGCAGGTGAAGAGGATGAACAGGAGGCGATGGAGGAGCTGGGAACTCCGGAAGAAATCGCACAGCACATCAAGGCCGGATTGAACGGCAATGAAGAAGGAGAGTTTACGGAGAACGGTTATGAAAGCGGTGAGAGCACGAGAAGACCGCCGGCTAGACAGCCATACGTTTCCTATGGTCAGACGCAAGGGGACGACGCAACGGTAGACAGAGAGGCTTCCAAATCAGCCGCCGGAAAAATGCAGGGAAATGGAATCGGAAAGATTCTGTTGATCGTACTTCTGGTTATCCTGTTCAGCCCGGTCATCCTGCCGTTTGGTGCGGCAGTTCTGGGGCTGATCCTGGGAGCAGCAGGTGCGGTTTTCGGAGTGTGGATTGGTCTGCTGGCAGTAGGCATTGCGTTACTGTTTGCAGGACTTATCCTTCTGGTATGCGGTTTTGTCAAGCTCTTTACGCTGCCGCTTGGCGGAGCGGTACTTTTGGGCATAGGACTTCTGATGCTTGGCATCGGCATGATTCTGACTATTTTGATGCTGTGGCTGGTATGGAAGCTGGTACCGCCGCTGTTTAGATGGATTGTGACACTGTGCCAGAAGCCGTTTGGTAAGAGAAAGGAGGGAGGAAGATGAAAAAGTTTATAAAGGGATGTTTGATTGCAGCACTGGTTTTTGTGATACTTGGAATCTGTATTTTGGCAGGCGCTGTGGCCGCGGGCGGAATGGAGCAGGTTGCAGAGCTGGTGAGAGATGGCTCCCTCAGCATACATTATAGTCCGAATGATTGGGACGATGATTTCTGGGAGGAGACAGCAGAGGATGATATCTGGGAGGAAGCTGTGGAGGGAATGGAAGAGCCTGAGGTGGATTCCACAGAGCTTCTGCAGCAACTGGGACAGGAGGAAAAGCTGAGCAGAACGGTCTTAGCGCAGGAACCGGAACGGATCCGAAAGCTGGAGCTTTCTTTGCTGGGTGGTGCAGTATGTATCAAACCTTCTCAGGATAATACCATCAGTATTGCATATGACGATCAGTATGCGCTGCGCTGCAAAAAGGATGGAGAGACGCTTCGGATTGAGGAAGCCACAGAAAGACATCATATTGGCAGCTATAATAAGAGAGTCATCTATCTTTATATCCCTCAGAACCAGTACTTTGAACAGGTCGAATGCAAGCTGGGCGGAGGCGTGATGGAAATACAGAAGCTGACAGCCCAGTCGGCAGAGTTTAAGCTTGGTGCCGGAATGCTGACCGTGAAAAATCTGGGATGTGTAAAAGCGGAGGCAAAGATTGGCGCCGGTTCCATGTATCTGGAAAATGCCGAGGTGGAGGAAGGCGAATTTAAGATTGGAGCGGGTGAACTGGAATATCAGGGCAGCATCGGGAAAAAGCTGGAAACCGTTTGTGATTTGGGAAGTGCAGTCTTTGAACTGGACGGACAGGAAACGGATTTTGACTATGAAATCGGTGTAGCCGCCGGAGAAATCAGTGTCGGCAGCCACTCCTACAGTGGGCTGAATGAAAAGACAAAAGTGGATAACAAAGCGGGCCGCCGGATGGAACTGGAGTGTTCCATGGGTTCTATAGAGGTCAGCTTTGAATAGCACATAAGCAGGAAAAAGCCTGTATCAGAAGGCAGGCAGAAAGTGAGGAAATGAAAATGGAAAACAATTATAAGAAGCTGGAGAAATCAAGAACAAACAGGATGTTGTGCGGAGTCTGTGGAGGAATTGGCAACTATTTTACAGTCGATCCGACTATTATCAGGATTCTTTGGGTCATCGGCGCGATTGCAAGCTGCGGAACGGCACTGTTGGCATATTTTATTGCAGCGGTTATCATTCCGGAGGAAACGATATAAGAGAATGAAAAAGTACCCGTCCATTTCGTGAAAAGTGGACGGGTATTTTGCTGGAATGGACTTGAAATATATGCTTTGGCACATGACGATCTTTTCCATCGGTCACACAGGCGTACCAACTTCAATCAGATTCCCGTCCGGATCATAGAATCGAATCACTTTCTGACCCCAGGAATGCTCCATCAGCCGATTGACATACTTGACCGGTGGCTCATATTGGTCAAGCTTTTCTGCAAATGCCTCGATATCACGCTCTTCAAAATAAAGCTCCGTTGCATTGTTTTCGGGCACGATGCTCTTCCCTGTGAACCTCTCCCAGATAGCTGCATCCTGCAGCACCAGACCTTCCGTCAGAATCATGTTGCCATCGTGATCCACAATGACCTCAAGACCGAACAAATCTTTATAGAATTTCTTTGATTTTTCAATATCCTTTACAACAATAAGCACATTTTTTAATTTCATAGGTTCCTCCCGGACAGAAGTTTTGATTTTACCATTTCTATGAGAATGGTCCATGCTGGATGATCAGCTACAGTACCAAAAGATGCAGGAAGTTTTCAAAGCAGACACCTTCCCTGACAGGAATGTCAGCCTGCGAGGAGGCTTTGGTGCAGGTGCGGATAAAATCAGCAGCCTTCTTTACGGAAGTCAGAAAGGCTGTTTTATTGACGGCATCCGCGGCTATGATGGACGCAAAGATATCTCCGGTTCCGGGCCGGGATTCGCCGGCAATCGGTGTGGAGCAGGTGCAGGCAATGTCGTCATAGGAGACATAGTTGATAAAATGCCCCGGTTCCATAATACCGGTAATGACGACATGAGAGGGCCCCATGGCATGAAGCGCTGCGGAAAGAGCTTCCAAAGAGTCCTTGTTCCAGCTGCTTTCATGATAGGGGGTGTCAGTCAACAGACAGGCCTCGGTAATATTGGGCGTGATGATATCTGCACTTTTGACCAGATTTTTCATTGCCTCGCAATGTTCGGGAGTAATCGTGCGGTAGGCTTTTCCGTGATCTCCCATGACAGGGTCGATAATGACGACAGGATGGGAAGCTGACTGCTTTCCGATAAAATCCTCTACAATCTGAATCTGGCGTACACTGCCCAGAAAGCCGCATAAAATGCCGTCAAAGGAAAGGTCGAGCTGCTGCCAGGTATCCAGATAATCGGGCATCCGATCGGTATAATCATCAAAATGACAGTGGGGAAAGGCAAGATGATTGGATAAAATAGAAGTAGGTACAGGACATGCCTGTACCCTCATTGCACTGATGACAGGCAGGGCAACTGTGATGGAACAGCGCCCGAAGCCTGCAAAGCTGTTTATGACTGCGATTTTTTTCGGTGTCTTGACTTTCATAGGGGTTCATCCTTATTCTGGTTTTTTCCCTATTGTAAAGAACATTCCGGATTTTTTCAAGACCGGTCTTAATGCCATGTAAATTGCTACAGATACAATCGTAGAGGTTACGGCATTGATGCTGGTGGAAGCGACATTCCATGCAAGTGTCAGTTCTGCGGCCGGTTTGCCGAGAATGAGCAGCTTGTAATAGTAGCCCACAAGCGGGTCGAAAATCACATTGAATAAAAGTCCGCCGATGGCTGCAAGCAGTGTCCAGAGAAAAACATGCTTTTTGTCATTGCTGTAGGTGATCTTGCCAATCCGGTGTGCAATAAAGCCGGTAATCAGGCCGATGCAGAATTTTAAAATAAACGTCTTTGGAGCATAGGTGATGTAGACCGGGTCGAACAGATCGCCGATGGTCATGCCGATTGCACCGCCGAGTCCGCCATAGTAGCCGCCAAGCAGCAGTGCACCGAGTACGCAGACAGCATTTCCGAGATGGATAGATGTAGCGTCTCCGCCGGGCAGCGTAATCTTAATCTGTAAAAAGGTAAATACAACATAGGACAGTGCCGCAAACAGGCCTGTCAAAGCAATTTTCTGTACTTTCTGGTTCATAGATTTTCCCTCTTTTCTTTCGTGATAGTTGTGTTAGGTTGTTTCATAATAATGCTCCTCTCCATTAGCGTTTATTATACGGCAACGTGGCACTACAAAAATAGCCACTTTATATCTTTTTAACCATACCAGTTTATCCGGATACTGCCCCGCCACCTCTGCCCTGTCTCAGCTTCCCGGGTATAGAATTACATTTTAGAAAAAGTTTAGATACACTTTATTGACAGAAGCAGTAGATGTGCATACAATAGTTAACTGGATAATAATTAACTAATTAACTAATTGCATGATAACAAGTGATTTGATTCTATGAGTCTATCAAGAAGGATTTGGAAAGGAGGATGGTGATAAGTATGGAAGAACAGGGGAAAGAGGGCAGCAAAGGGATTCACATGCTTCATAATAAGAAGCATGTGGCCATGCTGAAATTCCACATGACAGAACAGCTGATGCGCAGAGTGGTTGAACGGAGTGTGGCCGGAACCGGCCTGTACCGGGGACAGCATCAGATGCTGATGCACCTGTTTCATTGCCCGGACTGTACACAGGCTGCACTGGCAGAGCATATGGAGGTGTCTCCGGCAGCGGTTGCGGTAGGGTTAAAGAAGCTGGAGAAGGGCGGTTATGTGGAACGGGAAAATGTGCAGCATGATAATAGAAGAAACCGCATCACCCTGACCGAACAGGGGCAGCGTGTGGTGGATGAGAGTATGCTTATTTTTCACCGGATTGACAGCTGCATTTTTCAGGACTTTTCCGATCAGGAGCTGGAGCAGTTCATTGGGATGCTGGAGCGGATTTATGATAACCTGGACCGGTGCGGCAGTCTGACGGAAAAGAGCAAAGGAAGTGAGGTTTAAAGGATGAAAAAATATTGGAAATATGTAAAGCCGTATTTGCCTGCCTTTATCATCGGACCGATTCTGATGATTACGGAAGTAATCGGGGAAGTGCTTCTGCCTTCGCTGATGGCGGATATTATTAACATTGGTGCGGCGAATCAGGATGTGCCATATATTATCGGGCGCGGTATTATTATGGTATTGACTGCTGTGGTCATGATGATAGGAGGAGTTGGAGGAGCCTATTTCAGTGCGAAAGCATCTATCAGCTTCGCGGCAGACTTGAGAGAGGATGTTTTCAAAAAGGTGCAGCAGTTTTCTTTTTCAAATATCGATACCTTCAGTACCGGTTCTCTGGTTACCAGACTGACCAATGATATTACCCAGGTGCAGAACGTATTGATGATGATGCTCAGACTGATGCTCAGAGCACCGGGAATGCTGATTGGTGCGGTCATTATGGCATTTGTGATGAATGCCAGTCTGGCAACGATCATATTGATCGTCATTCCGCTTTTAGGGCTAGCAATTGCATGTGTCATTCGTGTCGGTTTTCCAAGGTTTGATACGATGCAGAAAAAGATAGACCGTTTGAACTCTACTGTGCAGGAGGCGCTTACCAACGTGCGTGTCATTAAGTCGTTTGTAAGGGGAAGCTATGAGGAGGAACGTTTTCAGGAGTCGAACAGGGATCTGAAGGAAGCCAGTCTCCATGCCTTTAGGGTCGTTATCCTGATGATGCCTATCATGATGCTTGCGATGAATGTGACCACGCTGGCGGTGGTATGGTTCGGAGGAAAGCAGATTCTGGCAGGCTCGATGCCGGTGGGTGATTTGACGGCCTTTACGACCTATATTGTGCAGGTGCTGATGTCCCTGATGATGTTAGCCATGGTGCTTTTGCAGAGCTCCCGTGCAGTAGCCAGCTTAAAGCGTATCAATGAAGTGCTCCATACGGAAATTGATCTGACGGATGAGAAGGCAGCCAGAAAGGATGCAGAGGTTACAAACGGAAAAATTGAATTTAAGAACGTTTCTTTCCGCTATTACAAGAACAATCATGAGAAGGTGCTGGATGACATTTCCTTTGTGGTAGAACCGGGACAGACGGTCGGTATCATCGGCTCTACCGGAAGTGGAAAAACGACACTTGTGCAGATGATTCCGAGACTTTATGACGTGGATGATGGCCAGGTATTGGTAGATGACATTGATGTCAGGGATTATTCTTTGAAACATCTGCGCAATGGTGTCGGAATGGTTCTTCAGAAAAATGTCCTGTTTTCCGGTACGATTCTGGAAAATCTGCAGTGGGGCGATGAGGAAGCCGGAGAGGAACAGGTGATGGAGGCTGCAAGGGCAGCACAGGCCGATGATTTCGTGAAAAGCTTTACAGACGGTTATGAAACCGAGCTTGGACAGGGCGGCGTGAATGTGTCCGGCGGTCAGAAGCAGAGGCTCTGTATCGCAAGAGCGCTGTTAAAGAAGCCGAAGATTCTCATTCTGGATGATTCTACCAGTGCTGTGGATACGGCAACGGAGAAACGCATCCGGGAAAGCTTTGGCACGACATTGAAGGATACGACAAAGCTGATTATTGCACAGAGGATTACTTCGGTCATGGACTCAGACCTGATTCTGGTTCTGGAAGAAGGCAGGATTGCCGGTATGGGAAAGCATGAGGACTTGATGAGCGCCTGTATTCCTTATCAGGAAATTTACAATTCTCAGATGGAAGCAGCCAAAGAGGCCGGGGCTTTACAGAATGTGAAGGAGGTGCAGGCATAATGGATGCAAAGAGACTGGAACGTCTGGAAAAGAAATATAAAAAGTCGGCAGACAGGCAGCTGGAGACACCGCCGAAAAAGCATGGCCCGGGGCCGGGACCACGACATGGAGGGCCGGGAAGAATGGGTGGCGCCAAACCCAAGGATGCAGGAAAGGCATTAAAAAGAATCTTTTCCTATATTGAGGCAGACCGGATTAAGCTTGTCTTCGTTCTGTTCTGTGTCATCCTCAATACGGTGGCATCCCTTGCAGGATCCTATATGCTTCGCCCCATCATCAACGGACTGACGGAGGAAGGCGGCAGCGTGCAGAAGCTGTTTGGCTCGATTGTGCTGATGGCAGGCATTTATCTGGTTGGCGTAACGGCATCCTATCTGCAGGCCCGCATTATGATTGGTGTATCGCAGGGAGCCTTGCAGAGGATTCGGAATGATCTGTTTGGAAAGGTGCAGAAGCTTCCGGTGCGGTTTTATGATACGAACAGCTACGGTGATATTATGAGCCGTTTTTCCAATGATGTGGACGCTATCGGAGAAATGATGAACAATACGATCGTACAGGTCATTTCCGCGGTCATCAGTGTTACAGGAACCTTTGCCCTGATGCTTTATACGAATGTCTGGCTGACACTGATTACGATCGTGATGCTGCCACTTATGATGAAGGCTGCCGGTTTTGTAGGAAAACGCAGCCAGAAATACTATAAGGCACAGCAGGCGGCTCTTGGTACTCTGAACGGTTATATTGAAGAAACGGTTACCGGGCAGAAGGTCGTAAAGGTGTTCTGTCATGAGGAAACGGCAGAAGAAGAGTTTCATTATCTGAACCGGGATTTACGGGATAAGCAGATCAAGGCACAGTTTTTTGGCGGTATCATGGGGCCTGTCATGGGTAATTTCAGTCAGATCAGCTATTCGCTGACGGCTTGTATCGGTGGTCTGCTCTGTGTGCTTCGGGGCTTTGATTTAGGCGGTCTGACGGTATTTGTCAACTATTCCAGACAATTTTCCAGACCGATCAATGAGCTGTCCATGCAGATGAATACCATCTTTTCGGCTCTTGCCGGTGCGGAACGTGTTTTTGCCATGATGGATGAAGCGCCGGAATGTGAGGATAAAGAGGATGCGGTCGGCATCGCGGAAAAAGACGGCAGATTTTACTGGGAGATTCCGGAGGAACAGGAGAAGTATACTTACCGGAAGGAGCAGCCGGAATTAAAGCCGGAGGTCGTCCTTCAAAATGTGTACTTTGGTTACAATCCGGATAAGACGATCTTGAAGCATATTACCCTGTATGCAAAGCCGGGACAGAAGATTGCGTTTGTTGGTTCTACCGGAGCGGGCAAGACTACCATTACGAACCTGTTAAACCGCTTTTATGATATTGGACAGGGATGTATCTCCATTGACGGTATCGATATTCAGGACATCCGTCGGGATGACCTTCGGAGGAATGTGGCAATGGTGCTGCAGGATACGCATCTTTTTACCGGAACCGTACGTGAAAATATCCGATACGGACGTCTGGATGCCACGGATGAGGAAGTGGTGGAGGCGGCAAAAACAGCCAGCGCCCATTCCTTTATCATGCGTCTGGAGCATGGCTATGATACGATGTTAGAGGGAGACGGAGCCAACTTAAGTCAGGGACAGAGACAGCTTTTGAACATTGCAAGAGCTGCCATTTCCAAGGCACCGATCCTGATTCTGGATGAAGCCACCAGCTCGGTTGATACCAGAACGGAGCGACATATCGAAAAGGGCATGGACCGCCTGATGGCAGACAGAACGACCTTTGTCATCGCACACAGACTTTCCACCGTGCGCAATGCCAATGCCATTATGGTACTGGAAAACGGTGAGATCATAGAACGCGGTGACCATGAAGAGCTGCTGGCCCAGAAGGGACGGTATTATGAATTGTATACGGGACTGAGCGAACTGGATTAAAATCTCGAAAACGGAGGATTTCAAAAGGAATTGTGGGCAATAACTGAATATGGGAAGAGAAAGAGGATGTACAGAATGATGTGCATCCTTTTCTTTTGGAAAACTTTATCTCGATTCCTAAAAAAGAAAATCGTGAAATCAGGTGGGAGAATGGCAAATGAGACGGTATGGTCATATTTATAAGATAAGAGGAAGGGGTGTGGCAGGATGGATACGGAGTTTATCGTCAAATATATTCCGCTTTATGTGGAAGCGACGAAGCTGACGCTTGGCATTGGGCTGGTCGGTATCGTGCTTTCTGTTGTGGCGGGTCTGCTCATCGTATGGATTCAGTACTTTAGACTTCCGGTTTTCAAGCAGCTTGCAGCGGTCTACATTGAGTTGTCACGCAACACACCGTTACTGGTACAGCTGTTTTTCCTCTATTTCGGTCTGCCGAAGGCCGGCATACGCATCAGCTCACAGGGCTGCGCGATGATCGGGCTTTGTTTTCTGGGAGGCAGCTATATGGCCGAGGCGTTCCGAAGCGGGATAGAATCGGTGGAAAGGGGACAGGAGGAATCGGCGCTGGCGCTGGGACTGAAAAAAAGCCAGGTCGTAAGATATATCATCCTGCCACAGGCCATATCCGTTTCAGTTCCGGCCTTATGTGCGAATATGATTTTTTTGTTGAAGGAGACCTCCGTGTTCAGCGTGGTAGCATTAGCCGATCTGATGTATGTGGCCAAGGATCTGATCGGTCTGTACTATAAAACGGACGAAGCGCTGCTTATGCTGGTCATTGCCTATCTGATGATACTTCTGCCGATTTCAGTTCTGGCAGCAGCACTGGAAAGGAGGCTTCGCTATGCAGGATTTGGGAATTAGGGTTCTGTTTCTGGGGAATAACCTTCAAAGACTTTTGGGAGGGCTGTGGATTACACTTCGGATTTCCCTGATTGCGGTTGCCTGTTCGATTGTCCTGGGTATTCTGCTTGGCATGCTGATGACGGTAAGGAATCCGGTGATAAAGGCGCTTACAAAGCTCTATCTGGAATTTATCCGCATTATGCCGCAGCTGGTACTTTTGTTTCTCGTGTTTTTCGGACTCACCAGGTCCTTTGGAATCAATCTTTCAGGGGAAACCAGCGCCGTGATTGTCTTTACCCTTTGGGGGACGGCGGAAATGGGCGATCTGGTCAGAGGGGCATTGATTTCGATTCCAAAGCATCAATATGAAAGCGGTGCAGCAATCGGACTGACCAGATGGCAGGTCTATCACTATATTATGATTCCACAGATTTTGACAAGGCTTGTGCCGCCTGCCATCAATCTGACGACCCGAATGATCAAAACCACTTCTCTGGTGTCATTGATTGGTGTAGTAGAGGTGCTCAAAGTGGCACAGCAGATGATTGAGGCAAACCGTTATACCGTACCGGATTCGGCACTGTGGATTTATGGCACCATCTTCTTTTTGTATTTTCTCGTATGCTGGCCCATTTCCCTGGCAGCCAAAAAGCTGGAGAAGAGGGCATGGTGATCAAAATAAAAGGCGGTTTCAAAGATAGGAAGCTGTATTGGAAAGCAGGAGCGGCTTTCGGTGAAAAATGAGGTGAGTATATGGCACAACAGCCGGTTTTATTGGAGGTAAAAAATATTGTGAAAAATTATGGAGAGGGAAATGTGCTGGACGGAGTTTCTCTGGAGCTCAGAAAAGGAGAGGTCAAAGTGGTGATCGGTCCCTCCGGCTGTGGAAAAAGCACCCTGCTGCGCTGCATAAACGGACTGGAGAAGATTCAGGCCGGTCAGATTCTTTTAACTGGCAATGTCCTTACCGAAGGAAAAACGGACTGGTCGAAGGTCAGACAGAAGATCGGCATGGTCTTTCAGAGCTATGACCTGTTTCCGCATATGAGCGTGCTGGACAATATTACGCTTGGCCCGGTTAAGGTACAGGGAAGAGAAAAAAAGGAAGTTGTCTTAGAGGCGGAAAAGCTCCTTGGGAGAGTGGGGCTTTTGGATAAGAAGGATGCTTATCCCAGACAACTGTCAGGAGGGCAGAAGCAGAGGGTTGCCATCGTCAGGGCACTGATCCTGAAGCCGGAAATCCTGTTGTTTGATGAAGTAACGGCAGCTCTTGATCCGGAGATGGTAAGAGAGGTGCTGGATGTGATCTTAGAGCTTGCCGATGACGGCTATACGATGCTTATTGTAACACATGAGATGCAGTTTGCCAGGGCGGTAGCCGACCAGGTCGTATTTTTGGATGGCGGCAGAATCGTGGAAAGCGATGCGCCGGAGCAGTTTTTTACCCAGCCAAAGGCCGAGCGTGCAAGACGGTTTTTGAATACATTTGTCTATGAAAAGGGAGGAGAAAAAGCATGAAAAAATTTTTCGCAGTACTGTTCACCACAGCTGCAGCATTCGGAGTCCTGACCGGCTGCGGAAGAACAAAAGAGGCAGAGGCCGTAAAGGAAGAGGCAGCTTCGGAGTCTGCCGTATATCGTACTCTGGACGAAATCAGGAAGAGTGGCTCTGTCAAAATCGGTGTATTCAGCGACAAGAATCCATTCGGTTATGTGGATGAAAACGGACACTATCAGGGCTATGACGTATACTTTGGCGACCGTATCGCAAAGGATCTTGGTGTGGCTGCAGAGTATATCTCCACCGATGCAGCCAACCGCGTGGAGTATCTTAAGACCGGTAAGGTAGACATTATTCTGGCGAACTTTACCGTTACCGCAGAACGAGCAGAGTCCGTGGATTTCGCCCTGCCCTATATGAAGGTAGCTCTTGGCGTGGTATCACCGGATGAGGCTCTCATTACCGGGCCGGAGCAGTTAAACGGCAAAAAGCTTATTGTGACAAAGGGAACAACAGCCGAGACCTTTTTTACCGAACATTATCCGGAGGTTGAGCTGGTAAAATTCGATCAGTATACAGAGGCCTATAACGCATTATTAGATGGCCGCGGAGATGCCTTCTCGACCGACAATACCGAGGTACTGGCATGGGCTTTGCAGAATGAAGGCTTCAGTGTAGGCATCGAGTCCATCGGAAATCTGGATACGATTGCTCCGGCAGTATCGAAAGGAAATGAAACGCTGTTAAACTGGATTAATGAAGAAATCCGGGCACTGGCAGAGGAAGAATTTTTCCATGCTGATTACAAAGCGACTCTGGAGCCGGTATATGGCACGGCTGTTGATATGGACAGTCTGGTAGTAGAAGGCGGCGTGGTAGAGGATACGAAGACCGAGTAAGCAGCTTGCAGAAAACGATAGCGGTAACCGCTCAAGCTGCCTAAGTCATCAAAAACCGGTTTTCACGCTGAGAAAATGTGTGATATAATGAGACAGCCGTCCTTCTAAGAGGTAAGGGCGGTTGTATTTTTGGAAAGAGATATGAGAGTAAGAAATGGAGATTATTATGTTAAATCAATTTTCAAGAACGGAAATCCTGTTTGGAAAAGAGGCGATGGAGCGCTTAAGCAGATCCCGTGTCGCCGTTTTTGGAATCGGCGGTGTCGGTGGATATGTATGCGAGGCTCTGGTCAGAAGCGGTGTCGGGGCATTTGATCTGGTCGATGATGATAAGGTTTGTCTGACCAATTTGAACCGACAGATTATCGCTACCAGAAAGACGGTTGGCCGGTATAAAACGGAGGTGATGAAGGAACGCATTCTGGAAATCAACCCGGAAGCGGACGTAAGAACTCATCAGTGCTTCTTCCTGCCGGAGAATGCAGATCAGTTTCCGTTTGAAGAGTTTGATTATATCGTCGATGCGGTGGATACGGTGACGGCTAAAATTGAACTGGTCATGAAAGCACAGGAAAAGAACATTCCCATCATCAGCTGTATGGGGGCAGGCAACAAGCTGGACGGCAGCCAGTTTAAGGTGGCTGATCTGTACAAGACTAAGGTTTGTCCTCTGGCAAAGGTGATGAGAAGGGAATTAAAAAAGCGCGGAGTCAAAAAGCTGAAGGTGGTTTATTCGGAAGAGATTCCCACCCGTCCTATCGAGGATATGGCAATCAGCTGTAGGACAAACTGTATCTGTCCTCCCGGTGCAGCGCATAAATGTACGGAGAGGAGGGATATTCCGGGAAGCACCGCCTTTGTACCATCCATGGCAGGACTTCTGATTGGTGGAGAGGTGGTAAAGGATCTGATCGCAAATTGTGCAAAATGCAGATAAAGAGGAGATAAGTGTTCCCAAAAAACGACAAATGTGATAACATAAAAATGCCAATTGATAACACGAATGAAGCTGCAAGGGGAGGTAAACATGCGAACGATAAAAGTGCGAATCATCGCCTCGGTTGTCCTGTGTGCTGTTTTGTCAGCACTGGTGTGTGGCGGAATCAGCATTCAAAACTCCAGAGAATCATCCTATGTCAATTCTCAGGAATATATGCTGCTCAGTACACAGAATAAGAGTATGGAGATGGATCACATGATGAAGCGTGTGGAGCAGTCGGTGGAGAATGTATACAGCGTTGCTCTGGAGCAGTTGGATGATCTTGGACAGTTTAAGACGAGCAAAGCCTATGTGGACAGCTATACCAATGAAATGGAAGGAATTTTACGGGAATTTGCCCAAAATACAGACGGAGCGCTGACCGCTTATATCCGGTATAATCCGGAATTTACGGAGCCGACCAGCGGACTGTTCCTTACAAGGGACAGCAGTGAGGGTGAATTTACGAGTGTGGCACCGACGGATTTTTCCATGTATGATCCAGGGGATCTGGAGCATGTGGGCTGGTATTACATTCCGGTCAACAATAAGAAGCCGACCTGGATGGAGCCGTATTTGAACTCTAATATCAATGTGTATATGGTTTCTTATGTAATACCGATTTATATAGGCGGGGAGTCGATCGGCATCATCGGAATGGATATTGATTTCCGTTCCTTTACGGATGTGCTGAGTGCGACCAGCCTGTTCGATACCGGATATGCTTTCCTGGCCAATGCAGATGGAAATATCATGTATCATAAGGAACTGGAGGTCGGCACACAGCTGCGCGATGCGGACAGCGGACTTTCGGTGGCAGCCGATGCCATTGCGGATGAGGGAAAAGCAGGTACCTGCCTTTCTTATTCCTATCAAGGGCAGGAAAAGAAAATGTGATTTGTAACGCTGACCAACGGCATGCGTTATGTTATGACGGCACCGGAGAAGGAGCTGCTGGCACAGGCTGAAAAGAATACCGGACTGATTCTGGGAGGAGCAGTGATAGCCCTCGTGTTGTCCGTAGTAATCGGTGTAGTGCTGGGGTTTGGCATCACCAAACCGATTACGCAGATCAATGGCATTGTACAGCAGACGGCAGAATTTGAGTTTGCACATAATCCGGCCAATGAACAGCTCTACAAACGGCAGGATGAGACCGGGAATATGGCCAAATCTCTTCACAACATGCGCAAGAATCTGCGCAAGATCATAGCTGATATCAAGCAGGTTCAGCATGATCTGCAGGAAACCATGACGCAGCTGTATCAGACGACGGATAAGGTAGATTCTATGAGTACGGAAAATTCCGACACGACGCAGGAGCTTGCAGCAGCCATGGAAGAAACGGCAGCAACGATGGAGGATGTCAACCATACGATTGGAAATATCCGGGAACGTGCCGGTGTTATCCGGGAGCGTTCCAGAGAGGGACAGGAGACTTCACAGGAAAGCAGAAAACGTGCGGACGGCTTGAAGTCGACTACCGATCTTGCCAGCCGCAGGACAACCCAGATGTATGAAGAGGTCAGACAGAAATCGGGCGAAGCGATGGAACAGGCAAAGGCGGTAGAACAGATTACACAGCTGACCCAGGCTATTCTGGAAATTTCCAGCCAGACGAATCTGCTGGCACTCAATGCGTCCATAGAAGCTGCCAGAGCCGGAGAAGCGGGGCGTGGATTTGCGGTAGTTGCAGATGAGATCGGCAAGCTGGCGGCACAGACTTCCACTACGGCAGGCGATATCAGCAGGATTATTGAGGAAGTGATTCAGGCAGTGGAAAATCTGGCGGCATGCTTGAATCAGAGTACGGAGTTCCTGGAAACAACCGTATTAAAGGATTATGATAATTTTATGCAGGTGGCAGACCGCTATGCACAGGATGCAACAGAGTTTGATTATGATATGAGCGTTATCAATGAAGAGATTGAATCGCTGCAGGATGCCATTGTTTCGATTGCGGATTCTGTAGATGGTGTCAGCTGTACGGTAAGTGAAGCGGCCGAGGAGGTAACAAACATTGCCCAGAGAACCCTGGAGGTAGCAGGAGTCGTACAGGGCAATGCCAGACTGGTAGCGAATAATGAGGATAATCTGGTGCGCATGAAGCAGATTATCGAAATGTTCAAGGATGGAGAATAGGATATGAGTACACCGGAAGAAACCAGAAAATCCTTTGCGGAGGGGGATGCCATAAGAGATGCGGGGCTCACTACACCGGAAAATATAATCAGGCATGATGATCTTTCTTACGGAATCCATGGAAAATGGAACCTTATGGATATTTACCATTTGAAGGGTGTGGAAGGCTGTCAGAAGACGATTGTAAACGTCCATGGAGGCGGCTGGGTGTATGGAACGAAGGAGGTCTATCAGTTCTATTGCATGAGCCTGGCACAGAGAGGCTTTACCGTAGTGAATTTTAATTACAGACTGGCACCGGAGGATCCGTTCCCGGCGGCAATAGAGGATATTAACGCTCTGTTTACCTGGATTGCGGATCATGGGCACGAACATCATATTGATACGAAGAATTTATTTGCAGTGGGGGATTCGGCGGGCGCACAGCTTCTCAGCCAGTATCTTGCCATGCTGACGAATTCGGAATTTCAGAAGCTGTATGATTTATTGATTCCGTCAGACCGTATTCGGATCAATGCAGCCGCTTTAAACTGTGGAGTTTATGATATGAGGGCATGGACCGATCAATCGCTGGACGGGGTGCTGGAGGCATATATTGGAGAGAGAAGGGAAGAGGTCCTGTCTAAAATAGATACGATGAAATATGTAACATCCGACTTTCCGCCCTCCTTCGTGATGACCTCCTACTGTGATTTCCTGAAGGAGAATGCGCGGCCTATGTATGAGCACTTAAAGAGTCTGGGTGTGCCCTGTGAGTACCGAATCTACGGTGCAGAAGACAGAGAGGATGTGGCACATGTGTTCCATTGTAATATGCGCCTGCCGGAAGCGAAGGAATGTAATGATGAGGAATGTCGCTTTTTTGAACAATATATACGTTAGCTGAATTGGGAGAAAATCACACAATCCTTGACAAATGCCGTTGAACTTACTATAGTTATTAGTAAAAGACAAAGGTGATGACAAAGAGGAGTACATATGTGCCCTTACCAGAGAGAATGACCCGCTGGCTGAAAGGTCGTTTGAAGGAAGCAGTATGGAAGGTAGCTTTGGAACCGGAAGACCGAACGCATACAGTTACTAAGCCTTCCCGCTTCATCCCCGTTAACGGATGCGGCTTTAAGATGGAACATGTCGAAGGCAGGTCTCCATCCGAAGCAGCAGAGTAACAAATAAAGGTGGTACCGCGGAGCATTTCGCCCTTTACCGAACGATCGGTAAAGGGCTTTTCTTATATATGCACCCTCTATCACAAATCAGAAAAAGGAGACATACAATATGAGCAAAGAACTGGCAAAGACCTATGACCCGAAGGGCATAGAGGACAGACTCTACCAGAAATGGCTGGATAAGAAATACTTCCATGCGGAAGTAGACCACAGTAAGAAACCGTTTACCATCGTGATTCCGCCCCCAAACATTACCGGACAGCTCCACATGGGACATGCGCTCGATAATACCATGCAGGATATCCTGATCCGTTTTAAGAGGATGCAGGGCTATAATGCACTCTGGCAGCCGGGTACAGACCATGCCAGCATTGCGACAGAGGTCAAGATTATCGAAAAGCTCAAGGAAGAAGGCATCGATAAGAACGATCTCGGAAGAGAAGGCTTTCTGGAGAGAGCCTGGGAATGGAAGAAGGAATACGGCGGACGTATCATCAGCCAGCTAAAGAAGCTTGGGTCCTCCTGCGACTGGGACAGAGAACGCTTTACGATGGATGAAGGCTGCAATAAGGCCGTAACCGAGGTATTCTGCAAGATGCACGAAAAAGGATGGATCTACAAGGGCAGCCGTATCATCAACTGGTGTCCGGTCTGCAAGACCTCCATTTCGGATGCAGAGGTAGAATATGAGGAGCAGGCAGGCCACTTCTGGCATATCAAATATCCAATCGTAGGAACCGATGAATACATTACCTTTGCAACGACCAGACCGGAAACCATGCTTGGAGATACTGCCGTAGCAGTGCACCCGGATGATGAGCGTTATAAGGATCTAATTGGAAAGACGCTGATGATTCCGCTCGTAGGAAGAGAGATTCCGGTCATTGCCGATCCTTATGTAGATATGGAATTTGGAACCGGTGTCGTAAAAATCACACCGGCACATGACCCGAACGATTTTGAAGTGGGAAAACGTCATAACCTGCCGGAAATCAATATCTTAAATGACGATGCTACCATCAATGCAAACGGCGGTAAGTATGAAGGACTCGACCGTTATGAAGCCAGAAAGCAGATTGTAAAGGAACTGGATGAGCAGGGCTATCTGGTAAAAGTTGAAGATCACGTACACAACGTAGGAACCCATGACCGCTGTAAGACGACCGTAGAGCCGATGATCAAGCCGCAGTGGTTCGTGAAGATGGACGAGCTGATCAAGCCGGCTGTAGAGGCCGTAAAAAATGGTGATATCAAGCTCGTACCGGATCGTATGGAAAAGACCTACTTTAACTGGACAGACAACATCCGCGACTGGTGTATTTCCAGACAGCTCTGGTGGGGGCACCGGATTCCGGCCTATTACTGTGATCAATGTGGTGAGGTCATCGTAGCAAAGGAAATGCCGAAGGTATGCCCGAAGTGCGGCTGCGAACACTTTAAGCAGGATGAGGATACGCTGGATACCTGGTTTTCCTCCGCACTCTGGCCGTTCTCCACTCTGGGCTGGCCGGAGCAGACAGAAGAGCTGAAATACTTCTATCCGACGGATGTACTGGTAACAGGCTATGATATTATTTTCTTCTGGGTTATCCGTATGATTTTCTCCGGTTATGAGCAGATGGGAGAGAGACCGTTCAAGACCGTACTGTTCCATGGTCTGGTACGTGATTCTCAGGGACGTAAAATGTCCAAATCCTTAGGAAACGGTATCGATCCTTTGGAAATCATCGACCAGTATGGTGCCGATGCACTGCGTTTGACCCTGATTACCGGAAATGCGCCGGGTAACGATATGCGCTTCTACAACGAAAGAGTAGAAGCCAGCCGTAACTTTGCAAATAAAATCTGGAACGCATCCCGTTTCATTATGATGAATATGGAAAATGCGGATGAGGCGGCTGTCAATGCTTCCTTTGAGAAGATTCAGGCAGATTTGGAACCGGTGGATAAATGGATTTTGTCCAGGCTGAATACGCTGGTAAAAGATGTAACAGATAATATGGAGAACTTTGAACTGGGTATTGCAGTTCAGAAGGTATATGATTTTATCTGGGATGAATTTTGTGACTGGTACATCGAGATGGTAAAGCCGAGACTTTACAATTCCGATGATAAGAAGAGCCAGGGTGCAGCGCTCTGGACCTTAAAAAATGTGCTGATCGATGCACTGAAGCTTCTGCATCCGTATATGCCATTCATTACCGAGGAGATTTTCTGTACCCTGCAGAGCGAGGAAGAGTCCATTATGGTATCGAACTGGCCGCTGTATCAGGAGGAAAAGGCATTTGGTAAAGAAGAAAAGGCGATTGAGACGATCAAGGAAGCGGTTCGCGGCATCCGTAATGTACGTACCGGCATGAATGTAGCGCCAAGCAGAAAAGCACAGGTATACGTAGTCAGCGAAAAGGATGAAATCTTAAAGATCTTTACCGAGGGCAAATTGTTCTTTGCACCGTTAGCTTACGCCTCCGAGGTGATTTTGCAGAAGGATAAGAGCGGCATCGCAGAGGATGCGGTTTCCGTTGTCATCCCAGATGCAACGCTTTATATGCCGTTTGCGGAGCTTGTGGACATTGCACAGGAAGTAGAGCGTCTCAAGAAGGAAGAAAAGCGCCTGACCGGAGAAATTGCCCGTGCGGAAGGTATGTTAAAGAATGAGAAATTCTTATCCAAAGCGCCGGAAACCAAGGTGGCAGAGGAGAAGGAAAAGCTGGCCAAATATACACAGATGCTGGAGCAGGTAAAATTACGCTTGCAACAGCTGGTATAATGGCTGATAATAGTAGTAGGAAGAGGTGATAGCCATGGCAGGTGAAATGTCGAAGTTCCTGACGGAAGAACAGATGGATACGCTGAAAGAAACACTGATTAAGAATCCGGTAAATGAGAGTGAATCCTATGTCCGCATTTCGGAGGATGAGATGGAGGCGTGGCTCTATCTGGGCAAGCCGACAGAGGGAGAAAGCTATACGAAAACAGGTCTGATTGATTTTCTGAATCAGAATCGTGTCGTAGAGGGTCTGATATCGTCCAATATTTCTGCCATGGCAAAAAAGGGAATCTATCGCCGTGAAGTCAAGGTGGCGGAAGGAAAGCAGGCTGTGGAGGGCACGAACGGGCGGTATGAATTTTATTTCACACCGTCTGACCTTTCCAGAGCGCCGCTGATTCGGGAAGACGGATCGGTGGATTATACCAGCATGAAATCCCTGCAGAATATCAGGAAGGGAGAGAAAATCGCTCTTTACTATCCGGCAGTGCAGGGAGAAAACGGCGTGACGGTAACCGGACAGGAGAAAAAAGCCGAGCTGGTGAAGGAGCTGCCGCCGCTGAACGGCAGAGGAGTCAGCAGAGATGAAGAAAATCCGAATCTGTATATTGCGAATACGGACGGAAAGATTCAGATTGTGGATAATAAGGTAGATATCCAGACCGTACATGAGATTACGGGAGATGTCGATATGCTGACCGGAAAGGTTGAGTTTTTCGGAGACATTATCGTGAACGGAAATGTCACCTCCGGCGTTGTCATACGTGCCGGAAGAAATCTGACGATTGAGGGTACGGTCGAGGGCTGTACGCTGTATGCCGGAGGAGATATTGTATTGAAGCGCGGTGTGCAGGGCGGAAGTAAGGCCAAGATTAAGGCAAAGGGAAACGTCTTTGCTGAATTTATCGAATATTCAGAGGTCAAGGCTGGAAAGGATGTACAGGCTAATATCATCCTGAACTCGACGATCAGCGCTGAGCAGAGAGTTGTCCTGAACGGAAAGAAAGGGGCTATTATCGGAGGCAACATTCATGGACTGTGCGGGGTAGAAGCGCAGACTCTGGGCAATGAGGTGGAGGTCAAGACTACTGTTCACTGCGGTATTCTGCCGGAGGATTTTAGGAAGCTGAAGGATGCCGTACGCAGGGAAACAGAGATTACCAAGACTCTGACAGAGCTGGTGGATGAAATGAAGGAGCTGATTCAGCGGCATAAAAGTACGACCAGCCAGCAGGTACAGCTGAAAACAGAGCAGGGACTCAGGCAGCTCAATGAGAAGAAGGACAGACTGTTCCAGGCGCTGGATGAGGTCAGGCAGGATAAGGCAAGATTGTCCAGTATTCATGAAACAGGCAAGGAAGCAGCGATTTTTATACGGGGCACGATTAACCGGGGCAGCATCATCTGTATAGCCGGTGAAAGGATGCCATTGGATAAGAGTACCTCTTTTACAAAATATACATTGAAAAATGGTGTGATTCATGCAGAAGTTGTGGCAATATAGGGAGGCTGAGGAATATATCCTGAATGTTCCGAGGTTTACGTCGAAAAATAAACCGCAGGATACGAAAGCATTCTGGGAGTTTCTTGGCTGTCCCGGCAATCATCAGAAAATCATTCATATAGCAGGGACAAATGGAAAAGGCTCCGTTTGTTCCTATTTGAATGCACTTTTGCAGGAAACGGGGCATTCGGTCGGAATGTTCATTTCGCCCCATCTGGTGCGGATGACAGAACGGATTCAGGTAAACCGGATACCCATTTTGGAGGAAAAATTTACAGAGGCCTTTACAGAGGTCTATGACGCAGTAAAACGGGCGGCTGAAACGGAAAAATTATCCGGGTATCATCCGACCTTTTTCGAGTTTCTTTTCTTCATCGGTATGATATTATTTGAGAAGGAAGGGACAGACTATATTATTCTGGAGACCGGGCTGGGCGGAAGGCTGGATGCGACAAACTGTATTCCACATCCGGTGCTTACGGTTTTGACCCGAATCGGCCTGGATCATATGGAATATCTGGGAGATACGGTGGAAAAGATTGCAGGAGAAAAGGCTGGAATTATCAAGGAAGGTGTTCCGGTGGTTACGCTGGATGTGCCGGGTGAGGCATTTGCGGTTATTCAAAAAAGGGCTGAGGAGAAAAATGCCCCTTTCTATCCGGTAGGGGAGGGCGATGCCATTGACTGCTCTTTTCATAAAAAATCAATTGATTTTTCCTATCATTCTCGTTATTATGGTTATGTTAGGCTGATGCTGTCTACAGGTGCGGTCTATCAGACGGAGAATGCCGCACTGGCGCTTCGGGCAGCCGAGGTGCTTCTGGGAAACAGGATGACTGCCGGACAGATGGAGGCTGCCATGCAGTCAGCAGTCTGGGAGGGCCGGATGGAAGAGGTTTTGCCGGATGTATTTGTGGACGGAGCCCATAATGAAGACGGCATTGCCGCATTTTTAAAAACAGTACGACAGATGCGCAGTCTGGCAGGAACAACAAGGTTTTATCTTCTGTTTTCTGCTGTAAAGGATAAAAATTATGCCGCGATGCTGCAGGAAATTGCAGAAGAGGGGCTTTTTGAGGAAGTAGCGCTGGCTGCGCTGCAAAACAGCAGGGCAGCGGAAAGGAAAGAATTTGAGAAGCTGGCACAGCAGTATGGACTGCGGTGCAGCTGTTATGCGAGTGTGGAAGACGCCCTCAGCAGTCTGCTGCAAAAGAAGCAGGAGGGTGAGCTTGTATTTGCAGCCGGTTCTTTGTATCTGGTAGGACAGATTAAGGAATGGCTGGAGGCAAAGCGCTAGGTGGATGGTCGTTTGCCTTATAATAGGAAGGATATGACAGACATGATCAATTTTGAAGAGGAATTAAAGAAATTTCATCCGAGCCTTGAAGTTGATGAGGCAGAAGAGGCGATTTATAATCAGGATTTGACAGATATGGCGGATATCGTAGTAGGCATGGTGAAGGATATCAAGGAAGAAGAATAGGGGAGACGTTTTCATGCAGTGTTATAATTGCGGATGTACTTTGTCAGAAAAGGATTTTTGTACGGCCTGCGGTGCAGATGTCTCTGTATATAAAAAAATCATAGGCACGTCGAACCGTTTTTACAATGACGGGCTGGAAAAAGCAGGAGTCAGAGACTTGTCCGGAGCGGTCAACAGTCTGCGGCAGAGTCTGAAATTTAATAAGAATAATATCGAGGCCAGAAATCTTCTTGGGCTGGTCTATTTTGAAATGGGCGAGGCGGTGGCAGCCTTAAGCGAATGGGTCATCAGCAAGAATCTACGGCCCAATAAAAACATTGCCGATGATTATCTGAATATGATACAAAGCAATCAGGGCAGGCTGGATACCCTGAATCAGACGATTAAGAAATACAATCAGGCACTGGCTTACTGCCATCAGGAAAGTCTGGATCTGGCGGTCATACAGCTCAAAAAGGTGCTGTCTCTGAATCCGAATTTTATCCGGGCACACCAGCTGTTAGCGCTTCTTTATATCAATCAGGAGGACTGGGAGAAGGCCAGACGGGAGCTGATAAAGTGCCAGAAAATTGATGCCAATAATACGACCACACTCCGCTATATGAAGGAAGTGGATGCGATGCTTGCCGTGACCGAGAACGGAAGGGGCAAGGAAAAGAAGAAGAAGGATGACGATGTCATCAAGTATCAGAGCGGCAATGAGACGATCATCCAGCCGGTAGGTACAAGAGAATCCAGCGGAGTATCCACTCTATTGAATATGGGAATCGGAATCGTAATCGGTATTGCGATTGCCTGCTTCCTGATCCTGCCGGCCAGATTGAAGACGGCAGACAGTGCGGTAAGGGAGGAACTGCGAAAGGTCAGTGAACAGAATGATTTAAAGACTGCCAATATAGCGGAGCTGGAGCAGAAGATTGCAGAGCTGACACAGAATAATACCGATATCCAGTCACAGTTGGATCACTATGAAGGAACGGATGGCACCATGGAGGCCATCGGATATCTGATGGATGCGGTCAATGCTTATCTGACGAATCCGGAGGATATTTCGGCAGTGTCACAGAATTTGGAAAAAATCGGTGCAGAGACGGTAGAAAACAGTGGAAGCAAGGCCTTTATCGGTCTGTATGAGAAGCTGTTGGAGACAGTCGGGCCAACTATTGCGGAGAGCTATTATGATACAGGCTATGATTCCTACCGCAGAGAGATGTATGATGAAGCGATTCCGAATCTGCAGAAGGCAGTGGAATTTGATCCGGCCAATGGAGATGCGCTATTGTATCTGGGTAACTGCTACCGCAATACGGGGAAAAAGGAAGAAGCCACTAAAATCTATGAGCAGGTGGTGAGCCAGTTTGAAGGTACGGAAAAAGCCAGAAAGGCGCAGAGCTTTTTGAATGAAATGAAGGAAGAATAGATCAGGAAGAGCGACACGAAAGAGAACATGCAAAACAGCATGTTCTCTTTTTACGTTGTGCGCCTTGCGGCGCACGTTTCTAATGGGTGAAAGTCCCTAATCCGCCCTAGTAGTGGGAAGGATACAGCCAAAGACAAGGGTGTCCATCGTGAGGTGGAATCTGAAGGAAGTCGGATGGCAAATCTCTGGTCTGAC
>JAGANL010000020.1 GCA_017624235.1 Lachnospiraceae bacterium
CCGTGAATGGGGGTATCCCACATTCACAGAGTACTATTTGAAAATATGTGAAAACTAAAGAACCGCCTTGGTACGGAACCGTATGCCAGGTGGTGTGGGAGGTCGGTAGATAAAATAATTATCTACCTCCTACCCGATTTGCAAAAGACTCGGTGTTTACAGAAAAGGAGGATTATTATGAAAAAAATATTAGCAATGATGTTGACAGGCGCTATGGTATTTTCCCTTTGTGCCTGCGGAAGCACAACGGCAGGTACCGGAGCAGCAACTGATGAGGCAGTGACAGAGGCAGCATCCGAAGCCGGAGCAGAAGAGAGTGCAGCAGAACCGGCAGCAGCATCCAATGAATCGGGACTGACCGGCACCTTAAAGCTTGGCTTTATCGGGCCGCTGACCGGTGCAGCAGCGCTGTATGGCACTTCCGCAAGTAACGGTGCAGCAATCGCGGTAGAAGAAATCAATGCAATCGCATCGGATTTTCAGATTGAACTGGATGCGCAGGATGATGAGCATGATGCAGAAAAATCGGTCAATGCTTACAACAACTTAAAGGACTGGGGCGCTCAGGCAATTGTTGGCTGTGTTACCACGACTCCCTGTGTAGCAGTCGCTTCGGAAGCAAATGCAGACAGAATGTTCATGCTGACACCTTCTGCATCCGCTACCTCAGTTACAGAGGGCAAGGACAATATATTCCAGCTCTGCTTCTCTGATCCGAACCAGGGCTCTGCATCCGCACAGTACATATATGATAATAAGCTGGCTGAAAAGATTGCGGTAATCTACAATAACTCCGACGCATATTCTACCGGCATCTATCAGACCTTCCAGAGCGCAGCAGATTCTCTTGGTATGGAGATTGTATCGGTAACGACCTTTACGGATGATACGGCAAATGATTTCTCGGTACAGTTAAGCGAAGCACAGAAGGCAGGCGCTGAACTGATCTTCTTACCGATCTACTATACACCGGCATCCTTAATCATGCAGCAGGCAGCTTCCATGAACTATGAGGTAGCACTGTTCGGCGTAGACGGTATGGATGGTATTCTGTCTCTCGAAGGCTTTGATACCTCTCTGGCAGAAGGCGTTATGCTTCTGACTCCGTTCTCCGCAGATGCAACAGACGAAGCTACCGTATCCTTTGTAGAAAAGTATCAGGCAGAAAACGGTGAGGTTCCTTCCCAGTTTGCAGCAGATGGTTATGATTGTCCGTATGCAATCTATAAAGCGCTTTGCTACTATGCAGAGAAGAACGGCGGTCTGAACGTAGACGGTATGTCCTACAGCGATCTGTGTGAAATCCTGATTTCCGTATTCTCCGACAGCAGCTTTTCGGTAGACGGTATCACTGGTCAGGCTATGACATGGACAGCAAACGGTGAAGTCAATAAAGCACCGAAGGCAGTTGTAATCAAGGACGGAGCTTACGCAGGTCTGTAAAAGATAAAAAATGGTTTTAAGGCGGGCGGGGCGGCAGCATATGCTGTCCCTGACCCATTTCCTGTATTCAGGATTCTATCTATACAAATGGGGGTATGACTATGTTGACCTATCTGATTAACGGAATCAGTCTTGGCAGTGTATATGCCATCATTGCGCTTGGCTATACGATGGTATACGGCATTGCCAAAATGTTGAATTTTGCGCATGGAGACGTCATTATGGTGGGCGGTTATATGGCTTTTTGCGCGACCAGCTATCTGGGATGGCCGGCGATTCCATCGGTGCTGTTCTCGGTTCTGGTATGTACGGTTTTAGGTATTGTCATTGAGCGTCTGGCTTATAAGCCGCTTCGTAACGCAAGCTCGCTGGCTGTTTTGATTACGGCCATTGGGGTATCCTATTTTTTGCAGAATACTGCATTGTTAATCTGGTCCTCGAATCCAAAGGCTTTTCCGAATCTGGTTTCCCTTCCGAATCTGTCTGTTGGCTCCATTCAGATTTCATCGGTGGCAATGGTTACGGTGGCAGCCTGTATCATCATCATGGTTGGGCTGACCCTGTTTACGGATAAGACGAAAATGGGAAAGGCCATGCGTGCCGTATCGGAGGATAAGGGAGCCGCTCAGTTAATGGGAATCAATGTAAACGGTACGATTTCCCTGACCTTTGCAATCGGTTCGGGACTGGCTGCCATAGCGGGTGTCCTGCTTTGCTCTGCCTATCCGACCCTGATGCCGACGACCGGTGCCATGCCCGGTATCAAGGCGTTTACCGCAGCTGTATTTGGGGGAATCGGATCGATTCCGGGAGCCATGTTAGGCGGCATTCTGCTTGGACTGATTGAAATTTTTGGAAAGGCTTACATTTCAACACAGCTTTCCGATGCCATTGTATTTGCCGTATTGATCATTGTCCTGATCGTGAAGCCCACAGGACTTTTGGGCAAAAAAGTCAATGAGAAAGTGTGAGGTGCTTATGAAAAAGATGTCAAAGAGCTCCAGGAGCGCATTTATCAATTACGGTATCGTTCTTTTGTTTTATCTGGTTGTCCAGCTGTTCATTTCGCAGGGAAGGGTGAGCAGCTCTCTGATGGGTCAGCTTGTACCGATCTGTGTTTATGTCATTATGGCGCTTTCCCTGAATCTGGTAGTCGGTATTTCCGGTGAACTGAGTCTGGGACATGCGGGATTTATGAGCGTGGGCGCCTTTACGGGCGTAATTGTTGCCATGAGTCTGAAAAATGCCGTGCCGGCAGGAGTACTCAGACTGATTATCGCTATTGTGATTGGGGCAGCGATTGCAGCAGTCATGGGAATTGTCATCGGCATTCCGGTACTGCGGCTTCAGGGAGATTATCTGGCAATCGTTACGCTGGCTTTTGGCGAAATTATCAAAAACGTGTTGAACTGTCTCTATATCGGTGTAGACGGACATGGCCTGCATTTTAGTATGAAGGATGCCAATTCCATGAACATGGAAATGGATGGAACCGTGATTTTGAACGGGCCAATCGGTGCGGTCGGCATCCAGAAGCTGTCCTCCTTTACCGCAGGAGTGGTGCTGCTTCTGCTGGTGCTTTTCTACATACAAAATCTGGTCAACAGCCGCAACGGCCGTGCAATCAAGGCGATCCGCGACAGCCGTATTGCAGCAGAGGCATGCGGGCTGAATATAACGGAATATAAGCTCAAAGCCTTTGTAACCAGTGCAGCCATAGCCGGTGCAGCCGGTGCGCTGTATGCCTTAAATTATTCTACTGTGGTTCCGAAGAAATTTGATTTTAATACCTCGATTCTGATACTGGTCTTTGTTGTTCTGGGAGGAATCGGCAATCTCAGAGGTTCAATGATTGCTGCTGCACTGCTGACGGTATTGCCGGAGCTGCTGCGTCAGTTTCAGGATTATCGTATGCTGGTATATGCGATTGTGCTCATTCTGGTCATGCTGCTTACGAACAATGAGGAAGCCAAAGCTCTGGTTGCACGTATAAGCGGCCGGTTCAGGAAATCGAAGGCAGTACAGGAATAGCAGGATGGAATGGAGGAAGCCTATGGACAGCGTAGTTGAAAAGAAAGAAATGAAGAAAGACCGGACGGATACCTCACCGATTCTGGAGGTAACAAATCTGGGTATTGATTTTGGCGGTCTGACCGCTGTAGATGAATTTAATATGACCTTGGGGAGATCGGAAATCTGTGGCCTGATTGGGCCGAATGGTGCAGGCAAAACGACCGTATTTAATCTGCTTACCAAGGTATATCAGCAGACAAGAGGCACGATTTTGTTGGATGGCAGGCAGACGAAGGGTATGAATACTACACAGATGAATAAGGCAGGCATCGCCCGAACCTTCCAGAATATCCGGCTGTTTGACAAGCTGAGCGTGGAGGATAATGTAAAGATCGGTCTTCAGAATCATGTGAATTACGGTATGTTAAGCGGCGTGTTCCGCATGCCGGGCTATTGGCGTGAGGAAAAGAAAGCGCATGAAAAGGCACTGGAGCTGTTGTCCATTTTTGATATGCAGGATCTTGCAGAGGCGCAGGCCGGTTCTCTTCCGTATGGTGCGCAGAGACGTCTGGAGATTGTGCGTGCGCTGGCTACGGAGCCGAAGGTACTTTTGCTGGATGAGCCGGCAGCGGGTATGAACCCGTCGGAAACCGCAGAGCTGATGGAAAATATCTGTAAGATTCGCGACACCTTCCATATCGCGATACTGGTCATAGAACATGACATGAATCTGGTTATGGGAATCTGTGAATCGATTCTGGTGTTAAACTTTGGCAGGACGCTTGCCAAGGGCACGCCGCTTGAGATACAGAACAATCCAAAGGTCATTGAAGCCTACCTGGGCAAGAAAAAGGAGGTATCATAGATGTCCATGCTGTCTGTAGAAAATCTGCATGTATATTATGGAAGCATTCATGCAATCAAGGGTATCTCCTTTGAGGTCAATGAAGGAGAAATTGTAACCCTGATCGGTGCCAACGGCGCCGGAAAGTCCACTACCCTGAATACGGTTGCAGGGCTTTTAAAGCCAAAGAACGGTTCGGTTCAGTTTGAGGAAAATTCCTTACTGGGCATTCCGGTACATAAGATCGTCGGCAAGGGCATGGCATTGTGCCCGGAGGGCAGGAGAATTTTCCTCCAGCTGACCGTTCAGGAAAATCTGGAAATGGGGGCTTACAGCAGGCCGGGTTCGGAAATAGAAGCATCCATTGAGGAAATCTATCAGAGATTTCCGAGACTTAAGGAGCGCCACAAGCAGATAGCAGGCACTCTTTCCGGCGGTGAACAGCAGATGCTGGCGATGGGACGTGCGTTAATGTCAAAGCCGAAGCTCATGATGCTGGATGAACCGTCCATGGGTCTGGCACCGATTCTGGTGGAACAGATTTTTGATATTATCAAGGAGCTGAATGAGGCAGGCACTACCATTCTTCTGGTAGAGCAAAATGCACAGATGGCTTTGTCTGTTGCGCACAGGGGTTATGTTCTGGAGACGGGACGGATTGTCACTACCGGTACCGGAGCCGAGCTTCTGGAGGATGATGCGGTCAGAAAAGCTTATCTGGGAGGCTGACCGGAACAGATCAGGGAAAAGATCCGGAACAAAAATATTCAGGATAAAAATATTCATAAAACGAGAATCCCTCTAATATACTCTATCAAGAATATGCTTAGGGGGATTTGTGTATGGAAGATCTGACTGCGATGAAACAGAGGCAGCACAAGGTGATGCTGACGAACCGAAAAAGCTGCACGATTAACGGGGTGGCGGATGTGCTTTCCTTTGATCCGAATGAGATCCTGCTGGAAACGGATATGGGAATGCTCATGATCAAGGGCAATGAACTGCATGTAAATCGTCTGACGCTGGAAAAGGGTGAAGTGGACATTGACGGAAAAGTGGACAGTCTTACCTATTCCGAGGCCGGAGGTTATGCAGCAAAGGGCGAATCTCTTCTGGCAAGATTGTTCAAATAAGAGGCGGCGGCTATGAGCGCTGAAATTATGGGCGAACTGGATTTTCTGCTCCGTTCCATGCTGCTGGGTGTCATGATTACCTTTTTGTATGACCTGATTCGTATTTTCAGGCGGGTAGTCAGACATCATGGTTTTTTTGTGTCGTTGGAGGATTTTTTTTTCTGGGTTTTCTGTTCCATCTGTATTTTCCTTCTGCTATATCGTGAAAATAACGGGATACTCCGGTGGTTTGTCGTGATGGGGGCGGCGGTCGGAATGCTGCTTTACAAAGCTACGGTCAGCCGTTTTCTGGTAGATCTTGCCGCAAAGGGAATAGGCGCTGTGCTCCGATTGCTTGGAAGGATATTCCGGCTGTTGACAAAGCCGTTGCGGGCAACCGGACGCTTTTTGAAAAAGCAGTTGACTCGAACCTGGAAAATGTTTAGAATAATATTATGTAAACAGTAGGGGACTGATTACGCGGAGTGGAATGGAGTTAAATGATGGTGAGAAGAAAGATTGCCTTCCGTAAGAAACGGCAGAACCGTCTGGGAATGCTGATGGTTATGACGGTGCTGGCGATGCTTTTGGTCGTGGTAACGGTAAAGAGCTTTGAACTCAGGGCAAAGCAGGAAACCTATCAGGCCAGAGAGCAGGCATTGCTGGAACAGATTGAAGCGGAAGAAAAACGGACAGAGGAAATAGAAGAATACCGGAAATATACACAGACCAAAAAGTATGTCGAGGAAGTGGCAAAGGACAAGCTGGGTCTTGTTTATGAGGGAGAAATTGTATTCAAGGAGAAATAGTGCGGACAGTAAAAAGGCTGTCCGCATTTTTTGTCTGAAAAAAGAGCGGTTCTTAGCCGCTCTTTTGACAAATAATGAGAGTCCCATCTGCTACACTAAGGGAAAGAAGATGGGAGGAATGAACGTGAAGACAGGAAAAGGCACATCAGAACTGACGGTGTTACCGGGTTACGGCAGGAGAAAGCTGTTGGCTTATGCGGAATCCTTTCAGGGACTGGCGAAGCTGTTTGAGCAGGAGGAAAACGGTAGTCCTTTTTCTCAGGGAAATCCTTTTCACAGGGATGCGCTGGACGTTAGTCTGGGAGAAGAACAGGGGGAGGATTCAGAAAACTCTGTGTACATGACAGAGAGTGGACAGGCTTATGCACAGGAGCCTGTGACGGAGGAGGAGCGCTCGCTCTGTCTCTGGCACAGTCAGATGACGCAGAACCGTGCCTTGATGGCAGGACATCTGAAGGAAATGGCACAGATTATGGAGTCCGTGGCCAGGCAGACTTTTCAGACACTGCCGCTTTCTGAGCGTGACCGCAGACAGATTATCCGTGCCCTGAAGGAACAGGGGATTCAGGTGCAGGAGATCTATCTTCTGGAAAACGGAAATGAAAGGTTTCAGATCAGCATAACGATGAAGAGTCTGCGGACAGAGGTTTTTACCGTGGAGGAAATTGCCGATTTCCTGTCCGTTTTGTTTGATAAGCAGCTTTTGCCGGAGAAGAACAGCATCTTTTTCCTGAAGGATCAGTTTGAAACGGTTATTTTTGAGGAACGGGCGAGATTTGGTGTGCTGACCGGAGCCGCCAGAGCCATTAAGGAAAATGAAAAGATATCCGGAGATAATTACAGCTTTCTGGAGACAGAGAACGGGCATATGGTCATGGTGCTTTCCGACGGCATGGGTTCCGGTGAAAAGGCATGCAGGGACAGTGCACTGGTTATTGAGCTTCTGGAAAAGTATCTGGAGACAGGATTTTCAAAGGAAATGGCGGTCGAAATGATAAACGGAGCATTGCTGGCACGCAGCGAAGAGGAAAATATGTCTACGCTCGATCTGTGTGATGTGAACCTGTATACCGGAAATGTAGACGTGTTCAAGGTGGGTTCGGCCTACACATATATCAAGCACGAGGACGGCGTGGAAATCCTGCCCTCAGCCACACTGCCGATGGGGGTTTTCGGACAGCCCGATATTGAACGGTATGAATGCAGACTGGCAGAGGGAGAGTGCATCATCATGCTGTCCGACGGCGTGGCAGACTGTATACGAAGCGAAAATAAGGAAGCTACCCTGCGGGATGTGATCGAGATGCTTCCTACGAAAAATGCCAAAGAGCTTGCGAACAATATCCTGCAGTTCGCCATTCACCAGAGCCAGGGAAAGATACGCGATGATATGACCGTATTGACTCTGAGCTTGTGGGAAAATCAGTAGCTTGTGGCAGACACCCGCCCCACCCACACCCGTCTCCGCCCACCCTGCCCGACGGCACAGTGAACATTTCGAGACATACAGCAGGACTGAGCGTTTTCTTAATGGAGCATTCAAAACTCAGGGGAAAATCGGCACGGATGCCGATTTTAGACGTCATGTGCACGGATGCACATTGACGCCGACCCGAACGGTTTTCTATGCTTCTTTGCTCCATTTAGAAAACTCCAGTCCGCATGTCGTCTCGAAATGTTCACTGTGCCGTCGGGCAGGGTGGGCGGAGACGGGTGCGGGGGGGCGGGTGTTTTCGGAACCTCTGTTTTGATTCTCTGTATTGCGTATTTTCACAAAATTGACTATAGTAGGGGTATGAGAAAAAAAGTATTGCATTATATGAAACAACATCATATGACAGAGCCGGGAGATACGGTGATTGTCGGAGTTTCGGGAGGGGCAGATTCGGTCTGCCTTCTTCTTCTGTTAAAGGAGTTCGAGAAGGAGCTGTCCGTAAAGCTGAAAGCGGTTCATGTACATCACGGTCTGCGGGAGGATGCGGGTGAGGATGAGGAATATGTAAAACAGCTCTGCGAACGTCTTCGGGTGCCGTTAAAGACAGTGCATGTCCAGGCGGCAAAATATGCGGCAAGAGAAGGAATAAGCTGTGAAGAGGCCGGAAGAGTGCTGCGGTATCAGAGCTTTCGGGAGGCAGGAAAAGACGAGCAGCAGGCTGGTTCTTCGGACCATGTGGGGGTGAAGATTGCAGTTGCGCATCACATGGATGACCGGGCAGAAACAGTACTGTTTCATCTGTTTCGTGGAACCGGACTTGCCGGACTTGTAGGTATTCGGCCGGTACGGGAGGAGATTATCCGTCCGCTCTTATGTGTGACCCGGTCGGAAATTGAGGAATTTCTCCGGCAGGAAAATGTTTTGTATTGTATGGATTCCACAAATCTGGAGGATACTTATACGAGGAATAAAATTCGTCACCATCTTCTGCCCTTTGCAGAGCAGGAAATCTGTACCCGCAGTGTGGAGCATGTGGTAAGGGCAGCGGAAATCTGTATGGAGGCGGAGGATTATCTTGCAGAAGAGACACAAAAGTCATATGACAGATGTGTCATATTAGAACAGAGAGACGGACACCCGGCCGGACGTATTGTCGTGCGGGAATTTGCCGGGGAGCATCCGGTGCTGCAGAAACGGGTGCTGTTACGACTGTTTGAGGAACTGACGCCTTACCGGAAGGATGTGGAGTCCGTTCATGTGGAAGCGGTCAGAGGATTATTGGAAAAAGCGGGAAACAAGCAGGTTTTCCTTCCATACGGTCTGCGGGCATACCGAAAATATGACGTAGTTGTCATAGAAAAGGCAAAACCGGAGGAAGAAAAGAGGGAGCCTTTTTGTTTCCGTATTTCTCAAAAGCAGCTTGAGGATGAAGGCACATGGTCTGCAGAAGGACTTTCCGATGGGAAGGAAGTGGTATTTTCTCTACTGGATGCAGGGGAAAATCAAGGGTTTCCCGAAAATATTCCGCAAAAACCGTATACGAAATGGTTTGATTATGATAAAATAAAGGAATCTTTGGCAATACGCAGCAGGCAGACGGGTGACTATCTGATGATTCATAGAAGCGGCCGGGAGCCTGCTAAAAAGACGCTGAAGGAATATTTTATTGCTGAAAAGATTCCCAGACAGGAGAGGGACGGTATTCTGCTCTTGGCGGATGGAAGCCATATCATCTGGGTCATGGGACATCGGATCAGTGAATATTATAAAGTGAATCAGGATACCAAAAGAATTTTACAGGTACAGTTAAGAGGAGAAGAGGCAGATGGCTGAAAGAGTCAGAGTATTATTGAGTGAAGCGGAAGTGGATGCAAAGATTCAGGAAATCGGTGAGCAGATCAGCAGGGATTATGCCGGGAAGCAGGTGCATCTGGTATGTGTGTTAAAGGGCGGCAGCTTTTTTATGTGTGAGCTTGCAAAGCGTATTACCGTGCCGGTATCACTGGACTTCATGTCCGTGTCCAGCTATGGCAGCGAGACGAAATCCAGCGGAGTAGTCAAGATTGTAAAGGATCTGGATGAGCCGTTAAAGGGAAAGGACGTCATCGTCATTGAAGATATCGTGGATTCCGGAAGAACCCTCAGCTATCTTCTGGAAATGCTTCGCAAAAGAGAGCCGAACAGCCTGGCACTTTGCACCTTGTTGGACAAACCGGAGCGAAGAGTGATCGATGTAAAGGTGGATTATACAGGCTTTAACATTCCGGATGAGTTTGTGGTAGGCTATGGGTTGGATTATGACCAGAGATACCGCAATCTGCCGTATATCGGAGTGGTGGAATTTAATTAAAATACAGTGAAGAGACATGGAGGTTTACGATTGAACAGGAACAAAGGATTTAATGCCTACTTTGTAGTCATCATTGCGCTGCTTTTGTTCACAGTGTGGTTCAGCACCTTAAGAGAGCCGCATGATTACTATTCCAAGAGTGGATTCCGGCAGGATCTGGAGCAGGGCAATGTTATGGATGTGACGATCCGGCCGAATAAGGAGACGCCGACAGGCGCCGTTTATGTAGAGCTGAAACAGGGCGCGGAAAAGACACTTTTTGTTTCGGATGTCAAGGAGATTGAACAGCTTCTGGATGAGTATGATATGGAAGCCAATATGGAGAATGTGCCGCAGGAGAACTGGTTTCTGGTATATGTGCTGCCGATTCTGGTAGTGCTCATTATCGCGGTATTCTTCTTTGTTATGATGAATGCGCAGAATTCCGGCGGAAACGGCAGCAAGATGATGAATTTCGGCAAAAGCCGTGCCAAGCTTTCCGTAGGGAATGGAAAGACAACGTTAAAGGATGTCGCAGGATTAAAGGAAGAAAAGGAAGAGCTGGAGGAAATCATAGAATTTCTGAAGGAGCCAGCCAAGTTTACCAAGGTGGGAGCCAGAATACCAAAGGGTGTTCTGCTGGAAGGCCCTCCCGGAACCGGTAAGACGCTGCTGGCAAAGGCCATTGCAGGAGAGGCCAGCGTGCCGTTTTTCAGTATTTCCGGTTCGGATTTTGTGGAAATGTTTGTAGGTGTGGGTGCATCCCGTGTCCGGGATTTATTTGCAGATGCGAAAAAGAACTCTCCCTGTATCGTATTCATCGATGAGATTGATGCGGTAGCAAGGCGCAGGGGAACCGGAATGGGCGGCGGTCACGATGAGAGAGAACAGACCCTGAACCAGCTGTTAGTGGAAATGGACGGCTTTGGCATCAATGAGGGAATCATTGTGATTGCAGCGACGAACCGTGTGGATATTCTCGATCCGGCTATTCTGCGTCCGGGCCGTTTTGACCGTAAGATTACGGTAGGGACACCGGATGTCGGTGGAAGAGAGGAGATTTTATCCGTCCATGCCAAGAACAAACCGCTTGGCGATGACGTGGATTTGAAACAGATTGCACAGACAACCGCGGGCTTTACCGGTGCGGATCTTGAGAATCTGTTAAATGAGGCGGCCATTTGTGCGGCACGGGATAACCGGAGCTTTATCAGGCAGGCAGATATTAAGACAGCCTTTATCAAGGTGGGAATCGGTGCAGAGAAGAAGAGCCGAATCATCTCTGAGAAGGAAAAGAAAATTACGGCCTATCATGAGGCAGGCCATGCGATTTTGTTCCATGTGCTGCCCGATGTGGGTCCGGTCTATACGGTATCCATTATTCCGACCGGAATCGGTGCGGCAGGTTATACGATGCCGCTGCCGGAAAAGGATGAAATGTTCCTGACAAAGGGAAAGATGCTTCAGGATATCATGGTGTCCTTAGGAGGCCGTATTGCAGAGGAAATTATATTCGAGGATATTACGACAGGTGCATCCAGTGACATCAAGAAGGCAACCAAGACAGCCAGAAAAATGGTGACACGTTTTGGAATGTCGGAAAATATCGGTGTAATCTGCTATGATGACGATGACGACGAGGTGTTCATCGGCAGGGATTTGGCACATGCCAAGAGCCACAGTGAGGCGGTTTCCGGTGAAATCGATAAAGAGGTCAAGAACATTATTGACGATTGTTACGCCAAGGCAAAACAGATTATTCTGGAACACAGAAATGTACTGGAGAGCTGCGCACAGCTTCTTCTGGAAAAGGAAAAGATTACCAGAGACGAGTTTGAAGCGTTATTTTCCGTATAAGAGGGGAAGGGATTGTGAAATGTGTACAAAAACGAAAGATGGTTTTTGTGAAATTTGTGAATCATGAGTATGGACTTTAAAAGCATCGTTTGATATTATAATACTCGTAACCCCCCCAATACATTATATAGTTTTTTGCTATACCCCATAAGAAAGAAATACCTTCTCTAAAAAAGACAGTCGATCGACAGGCTGTCTTTTTTACTGCCCAAAAGAAAGCATGGCACGGATGCCAGCTTGCTTGCGGACGGTTCTTTTTGCTTGAACAGGGTAATAATATGGTATAAAATAGGAAGCATGAAATAAAAAAGAGACAGGAGGCATATACAGTGGATTTCAGCCTGTATTCCAAAGCAGAACAGAGTCAGCTCTATATAACCGGAATGCGTCCGGTATTAAAGAAGAAGGCATTATTCAGTGATATGTCAGAGGATTACCTGACACCGAGTGAGCCGAGAGCCTATGATGAGGTGACGATTCGATTTCGGTCTGCAGTCAATAATGTTGACAGAGTGTATTTTGTCAGTAAATATGAAAAGCTTTTGATGATGAAGACATCATCGGACGATGAATTTGATTATTATGAAATCCGGGTTCAGTTGGAGAATGAAACGGTAAGATACCATTTTGAAATCCGCACCGGTAAGATTATATGTTATTTTGATGCCAGCGGCGTAACCAGAGAGCTCCGGGAGGAATATGAATTTAAGCTGATTCCGGGCTTTAAGACACCGGACTGGGCCAAGGGAGCGGTCATGTATCAGATTTATGTGGACCGCTTCTGCAATGGAGATTCATCCAATGACGTTCTGACGAATGAATATTATTATATCGGGGACTATTCCCAACGGGTTGAGGATTGGAATAAATATCCGGCGGCTATGGGAGTCCGGGAATTTTATGGCGGTGATCTGCAGGGAGTGCTTGATAAGTTGGATTATCTGCAGGAGCTTGGTGTTGAGGTCATTTATTTTAATCCGCTGTTCGTATCACCCTCCAACCACAAGTATGATATTCAGGATTATGACCATATCGATCCGCATATCGGCAAAATCGTGGTAGATGAAGGAGAGCTGCTGCAGCCGGGCATGACGGAAAACCGACAGGCATCCCGCTATATTACCCGTGTTTCGGACAAACGGAATCTGGAAGCGAGCGATGCAATGTTTGCCCGTCTGGTATCGGAAGCGCACAAGAGAGGCATTCGCGTGATTCTGGACGGTGTATTCAATCATTGCGGTTCCTTCAATAAATGGATGGACAGGGAACGTATTTACGAAGAAGCGGAGGGCTATGAAAAGGGTGCCTTCGTATCGGAAAACAGTCCGTATAGAAGCTACTTTGCCTTCTTTCAGAACCATTGGCCGTATAATACTTCCTATGACGGCTGGTGGGGGCATGATACGCTGCCGAAATTGAATTATGAGGATTCCAAGCAGTTATATGATTATGTGATGTATATTGCAAGAAAATGGGTATCCCCGCCATTCAATGTAGACGGCTGGCGTCTGGATGTGGCGGCTGATTTGGGACATTCGCCGGAGTTTAACCATAAATTCTGGAAGGATTTCAGACGTAATGTAAAAATGGCGAACCCGAATGCGATTATTATTGCAGAGCATTATGGAGATCCCCGTTCCTGGCTGGAGGGCGATGAGTGGGATACGGTCATGAATTACGATGCCTTCATGGAACCGATTACCTGGTTTTTAACCGGTATGCAGAAGCACAGTGACGATTACCGGGAAGAACTGTATGGCAATGCGGATGCTTTCTGGGGAGCGATGAGACATTTTGGCTCCGGTTTTGCCAGACCCTCCATGGAGGTAGCTATGAATGAGCTGTCCAACCACGATCACTCCCGTTTCCTGACGCGAACCAATAAAATCGTAGGACGTGTCAGCACCTATGGGCCGGAGACGGCAAATCAGGGTGTGAATAAGGCGGTTTTCCGGGAAGCGGTACTGATGCAAATGACCTGGGTCGGAGCGCCGACTATTTATTATGGTGATGAGGCCGGTGTCTGTGGCTTTACCGATCCGGATAACAGACGTACCTATCCGTGGGGGAAGGAGGATCATGAGCTGATTGATTTTCATAAGCAGATGATTCGTATCCGTAAGGAAAATCCGGAAATCAGGAACGGTTCCCTCAAAGAGCTGATATCGGAATATCAGCTGATCGGTTACGGACGCTTTACGAGAGAGGAGCAGGCGGTCATCCTTGTCCATAACGGAGATCATGAGATTACGAAGGAAGTATCCGTATGGGAGCTTGGCATCCCGAGAAATGCGGTTCTGGAGCAGCTTATGATGACCACGGCGGGCGGCTATACCACAGAGCAGAAGGAATATCTGGTACTGTCCGGCAAGGTGACGGTTACGCTGCCTGCAACCTCGGCAGTAGTGCTGAAGCATCGTAAAAAAAGTGACAAAACACCTTGCAATTCCGCAAAAACTGTGATATAAATTTATATTGTCAGGTCTGGATTTTGAACCGGATCTGCCTATGGATGGATTCCCGAGTGGCCAAAGGGGACAGACTGTAAATCTGCTGCAAATTGCTTCGGTGGTTCGAATCCACCTCCATCCAGTCGGTTTGTGAAACAGACCGGAGAGTTTATGTACAGATTCCGACGGAGTCTGTGGCATATGAAAATGCCGGCGTGGCGGAACTGGCAGACGCACAGGACTTAAAATCCTGCGGGACTAACCTCCCGTACCGGTTCGATTCCGGTCGCCGGCAGTTATGAAAAGCCTGAAATGTTGATCGCAGCATTTCAGGCTTTTCTGCTATAGACAGAGAGGTATTTGTGTTTCAGTTGCAGGTTACATGTGAACAGTGACACGGTGATCAAAGGTATCATAAAGGAGGTTATCATGCAGAAATTATGGTATGGGGCGGCATATTATGACGAATATATGCCGGAGGAACGGTTGGAAAAGGATATGCAGATGCTTTCGGCAGCAGGCATGAATGTGATTCGTATTGCGGAATCCACATGGGCCAGCGAGGAGCCGGAGGAAGGCGTTTTTGACTTTGGTCATGTGACGCGGACGATTGAGATGGCGGCAAAATATGACATATCTGTCATTGTAGGCACACCGACCTATGCGATTCCACCCTGGCTGGCAGCCAAATATCCGGAGATCATTGCCGTAACGGAAAACGGGCCGGGAAAATACGGCACCAGGCAGAATATGGATATTACCAACGAGCATTATCGGTTTTATGCGGAGCGTATTATACGGAAGCTGATGGAAGCTGTGCAGAAATATGACAATGTTGTCGGATTCCAACTGGATAATGAGACAAAGCACTATCATACGGCCGGAGAGAAGGTGCAGAAGCTTTTTGTGGAGCATTTAAAACAGGAGTTTGGCACGGTGGAGGAAATGAACCGGGAATTTGGCTTGAATTACTGGAGCAACCGGGTGGATTGCTGGGAAAATGTACCGGATGCGACCGGAACGATTAACGGCAGCTTTATGGCAGAGTTTGAAAAGTTCCGCAGAGGACTGGTGACGGAATTTCTGCTGTGGCAGAGAAAAATCGTGGATGAGTACCGCAGGCCGGAGCAGTTTGTGACACACAATTTTGACTTTGAGTGGCGGGATTATTCCTTTGGGCTGCAGCCGGAGGTGGATCAGTTCTGGGCTGCCGAAGCGGTAACAGTGGCAGGCTGTGATATCTATCATCGCACGCAGGACGAGCTGACCGGAAAGGAAGCGTCCTTTTGTGGTGCCATCACGAGGGCACTGAAGCAGGATAACTACCTGATTCTGGAAACGGAGGCACAGGGGCATGTGGGCTGGACTCCGTATGACGGGCAGCTTAGGCTGCAGGCATTCACGCATCTGGCAAACGGTGCAAACAGTGTGATGTACTGGCACTGGCATTCGATCCATAATTCCTTTGAGACGTATTGGCGGGGGCTGCTCGGACATGATATGCAGGAAAACAGACTTTACCGCGAGGCCAAAACCATCGGTGCGGATTTTGCCAGACTGAGCGGACATCTGGTCAATCTGAAAAAGGAAAACCAGGCGGCGATTTTAGTGTCCAATGAAGCACTGACGTCGTTAAGCAGACTTCCGATGTTTCCGCTGCCGGATGGAAAGACATGTTACAATGATATTGTCAGAGAATACCATGATGCCCTGTATGAGCTGAATGTGGAATGTGACGTGGTGGATGCCGAAGCACAGCAGTATGATTTTTCCAATTATAAGCTGTTAGTGGTTCCGGCACTTTACAGTGCATCGGAGCAGGTGCTGGGAGCGTTAAAAGCATATGTGGAAAACGGCGGATGTCTGGTCATGTCCTATAAGGGAGGCTATGCCAATGAATATCTGACCGTCTATCACGATACAAAGCCGCATATGCTGACGGAGTGCTTTGGTATGAGCTATCAGGAATATACCGTTCCGGTAAAGGTGTCCTTAAAAGATAATTTATTTTCTGTTTCCGATGAGGGCAGGGAATGCTCCGTCTGGATGGAATTTCTGATGCCGGAGACCGCGGAGAGCCTTGCGGTATATGAGCATCCCTTCTGGGGAAAGTACAGTGCAGTTACGAAAAACAGCTACGGAAAAGGAAAAGCCTTCTATGTGGGCTGTCATATCACACCGGAATATACAAGAGAGCTGATGCGCCATATTGTAAAGGAAGCGGGCATCGAAGAGGCTGCACAGCAGGCAGAATTTCCGATCGTGATCCGGAGCGGCATCAATATGCAGGGCAGACGAATCCACTATTATTTCAATTTTTCATCCGAAGAAAGAAAGCAGGAATATCTGCATGAGGACGGCAGAGAGCTGCTGTCGGGAAGCCTGGTGGAGAAGGGCGGCATACTCAGGCTGGAGCCGTGGGGAATGGCTGTTTTGGAGGAAGAGAGGATTTTATAGAAAGTTAATTTGACCGTCAAAGTATATCTGACTATAATGTCCATATATTGAAAACAAAAGAAATGAGAGGGAGAACCAATGAAAACACCATGGAATTCCAGTAACAACAGCAGTTCATCGGGTAATTTTGAACATTTCCGGGACTGCGAGGAAGGGGCTGTGAAGGAAAAACTGAAGAAGACCGCAGGAGGAATCGGCAAGGGCTTTAAGATTGCGGTAGTGGTTATTTTGTTTTTGTTCCTGTTGGCGAACACTTTTTATAAGGTGGGTGAACAGCAGCAGGCGGTCATTACCATGTTTGGCAAGGTCGTGGATACGAAGGGAGCCGGCCTGTATGCCAAGGTTCCTTTTGTGCAGAAGGTACAGAGAGTGGATACTACAACCCACGGCCTTCAGATCGGTTATCGGACCGGTGAGGACGGAATGAGCCAGACGGTGCCGGATGAAGCGCTGATGATTACATCGGATTTTAATTTTGTTAATGTGGACTTTTACCTGGAATACCGCGTAAGCAATCCGGAGAAATATTTGTACGCATCCAACCATCCGACCGAAATCCTGCGTAATACCGCTCAGGCATGTATCCGTACGATCATCAGCAATTATAAGGTAGACGATGTCATTACCACCGGAAAGAGCCAGATTCAGGCGGATATCCGGGAGATGCTTAACGAAGAGCTTACCAACAATGATATCGGCTTACAGCTTGTCAATCTGACCATTCAGGATGCAGAGCCTCCGACAGAGGAAATCATGCAGGCATTTAAGTCCGTAGAGACAGCTAAGCAGGGAAAAGAAACGGCTATCAATAATGCAAAAAAATACCAGAGTGAAAAGGTACCGCAGGCAGAAGCGGATGCAGACCAGATTGTGCAGCAGGCGGAAGCTGCGAAGGCTGCACGTATCAGTGAGGCAGAGGGCCAGGTGGCGCGTTTCAATGAGATGTATGCTGAGTATGTAAAAAATCCGCTGATCACCAAACAGCGTATCTTTTATGAGACGATGGAAGAGGTGCTGCCGGATGCCAAAGTGATTATTGACAACGGCGGAACACAGAAGATTTTGCCGCTGGAGCCGTTCAGTACAGGTGGCATCAGCAGTACACAGACCGGGCAGAGTACGACGGGTGAAAAGCAGGACAGAAGCGCGGAAAGTACGCAGGATGGGGAGGAATAGGACAATGAAAAAATCAAAGATGATTGTAGTATTACTGGCTGTGGCAGCAGTCATATTGTTCGGAGCCTCCTTTTATACGGTAGCAGAGAATCAGTATGCGGTCGTAACGCAGTTTGGAAAGATACAGTATGTCGTATCGGAGCCGGGAGCTAACCTGAAAATACCGTTTATCCAGACGGTACGCTATATTCCGAAGGAACTGAAAATTTATGATATTGCCCAGTCGGATGTCATTACCAGTGATAAAAAGTCGATGATTGCGGATGATTATATTCTGTGGCGCATTACCGATCCGATCCGGTTTGCACAGACTCTGAATTATTCCATTGCCAGTGCAGAGGATCGAAGCAGCGTAGCTGCTTATAATGCGACAAAAAATGTCATCAGCTCCATGACGCAGGATGAAATTATTGCAGCAAGAGGGACGAAGCTGACGGAAATGATTACGAAAAGCGCCAATTCTTCGATTGGACAGTACGGAATCGAAATTGTAAAGACAGAAATCAAGCTGTTAGACCTGCCGGATGATAATAAGGAGGCGGTGTATGAGCGTATGATTTCCGAGAGAAATAATATTGCGGCATCCTATACGGCTGCCGGAAATGCGGAGGCGCAGAAAATCCGCAATGAAACGGATAAGAATGTATCGGTGATGTTAGCCGAAGCCAAAAAGCAGGCCGCCGTGCTGGAGGCAGAGGGCGAGTCCGAATACATGAAGAAGCTGGCCGAGGCCTATAATGACGAAAGCAAGGCAGATTTTTATACCTATATCCGCAGCCTGGATGCGTTAAAGAAATCCTTAAAGGGCGATGACAAGACGATTGTGTTGGATAAGGATTCGGCGATTGCGCAGATCTTTTATTAAGGAATAAAAGCCGGGCGGCTATTTCGGATAACCCTGTTTTCTGGTAGCAGTATCCTGAAAACAGAAATAATCCGGCCGGTGTCTGGATTGTGTATACTCAAACATCAGACCATCGGCATTATAGGTATAGCCGCTGACAACGGCCATGCAGTTAAAATCATTCAAATCCAGATATTTTTCATCAGCCTGTGTAATCCGTTCCACAGTCATGATACGCTTACTGGTTACAATCGTCATTCCGAGCGTATTTTCGATATAATCGTAAATGGAATGGGCAGCGATTTCCGGTGTCAGTCCGGGTACGCAGGCTTTTAAAAACATATTGATATCAAAAATAAGGGCTTTTCCGTTCAGGTATCGCACACGCTGTATGTAATACAGCTCAGAGCCGATGGGAAAGCCCGTTTTTTCTGCAATGTGCTCATCGGAAACAAGCTCTGTAAACTGAACGACCCGGGTAGAAGCAGTCAGTCCGTTCCGGCAGGCGGATTCCTGAAAGGATTCGATACCGCCGATGGTAAAGGAGGTCTGTCTCACCGGCTGATATATCACACGTACCCCGATGCCGTGCATGGATTGTACATAGCCTTCTTCTGCCAGCATAGAAATGGCACGACGTATTGTATTGCGTGAGCAATGATAGTGCTCGACCAGGGCATTTTCTGAGGGGAGCAGCTGTTGGAATGGATATTGCTGCTCTTCTATTTTAATCTTTAAATCCTGATAAATAGTCTGAAAAATAGCTTTTGGCATTTGAGGTTCTCCGTCAATCGAATTTGAAGTACATTATTTTGCCGGGCAGATGGAACAGATAATCTGTCCGCATTATCATTATAATATATTGTATTTCAAAAAAAATCAAGAAACGCTATTGACTTGTTTAAACAAGTATGTTATAAAATAACTACAAGATGTTTAAACAAGTTAAAAAGCATGGGAGAAGTGCTTGAAAAAAAGGAGGATACCTATGGGTAAGTATGAAAAGGACGCGGGCGCACTGTTGAAGCTCGTCGGGGGAAAGGAAAATATTGCAGCGGTTTCCCACTGCATGACAAGAATGCGTTTTGTATTGAACGATTCGGCCAAGGCGGATGTAGCAGGGATTGAAGCACTCAAATCTGTCAAAGGAAGCTTTACGCAATCCGGACAGTTTCAGGTCATTATCGGAAATACTGTGGCAGATTTTTATAATGAGTTTACAGAAATTGCAGGAGTAGAGGGAGTTTCCAAGGATCAGGTGAAGCAGGCAGCGAAACAAAACCAGAATCCGTTGCAGCGTGCGGTAGCGGCGATTGCAGAGATTTTTGCACCGCTCATTCCGGCGATTATCGTAGGCGGTCTGATTCTGGGCTTTCGAAACTGTATTGACAGTTTGTATCTGTTTGAAAACGGCACTAAGACATTGTGCGATATCAGCCAGTTCTGGAGTGGTGTGGACAGCTTTTTGTGGCTGATAGGTGAGGCAGTGTTCCATATGCTTCCGGTAGGCATCTGCTGGTCGGTAACGAAAAAGATGGGTACGACACAGATGTTGGGGATTGTGCTCGGTCTGACACTTGTGTCAGGACAGCTGCTGAACGCTTATGGCGTAGCTTCTACGGCAGCAGCAGATATTCCGGCCTGGGACTTCGGATTTTTCAAGGTCAATATGATTGGTTATCAGGCACAGGTTATTCCGGCCATTCTGGCTGCTTTCACTCTGGTGTATCTGGAAAAATTCTTCCGTAAAATTACACCGCAGGCAGTATCCATGATTGTCGTACCGTTCTGTTCGCTTGTTCTTGCAGTAGTGGCAGCCCATTTTGTACTTGGGCCGATTGGATGGAAGATCGGTTCTGCGATTTCTGCTGTGGTTTATGCAGGTATTACCGGGCCGCTTAAGGTTATCTTTGGAGCCATTTTCGGATTTGTATATGCTCCGCTTGTAATTACGGGACTTCACCATATGACAAATGCTATTGATCTGCAGCTGATTGCAGATTACGGCGGAACGATGCTGTGGCCTATGATTGCACTTTCCAATATTGCACAGGGTTCTGCGGTACTTGGTATGATGCTGCTGCAGAAAAAGAATACGGCAGCTCAGGAGGTCAATGTACCTTCCTGCATCTCCTGTTATCTGGGAGTTACAGAACCGGCCATCTTTGGCGTGAATCTGAAACATGTATTTCCATTTGTCTGCGGAATGATAGGTTCTGCGGCAGCAGCGGTCGTATGCGTTGCGACCGGAACAACAGCGAATGCAATCGGTGTCGGCGGCCTTCCGGGGATTCTTTCGATTCAGCCGCAGTATATGCTGACCTTTGCCATCAGTATGGCGGTTGCGATTGCAGTGCCGTTTTTACTGACGGTAGCAGTAGGAAAGAAAAAAGGAATTGAGTGATAGATTGTGTAAAAGTGCAGACGGGAGCAGTGGACTATGAACTTTCAAAATAAAGTAATTTACCAGATTTATCCGAAGTCCTTTCAGGATTCCAATGGAGATGGAATCGGGGATCTGAAGGGAATTACAGAGCGACTGGATTACCTGAAGGAGCTGGGAGTCGATTATGTGTGGCTGACGCCGTTTTTTGTATCTCCGCAGCGGGACAATGGCTATGATGTGGCCGATTATCGAAAGATTGATGCCCGGTTCGGAACGATGGAGGAGCTGGAGGAGCTGATAGCAGAAGCGGAAAAAAGGGGAATCGGTCTGATGCTTGATATGGTCTTTAACCACACCTCCACGGAGCATGAGTGGTTCAGGCGTGCTATGCAGGGCGAACAGAAATATATAGACTATTATATATTCAAAGACGGAACGCCGGATCTGCCGCCTACCAACTGGGAATCCAAGTTTGGCGGGAATGCGTGGGAGTATGTTCCGGCATTAAAAAAATGGTATCTGCATTTGTTCGATGTGACGCAGGCGGATTTGAATTGGGAGAATCCGGAAGTGCGGGAAGAACTTAAGGATATACTGCGATTCTGGAAAAAGAAAGGAATAAAGGGTTTTCGCTTTGATGTGGTCAATCTGATTTCCAAACCAGCAGTTTTTGAAGATGATACGGAAGGTGATGGCAGACGGTTTTATACGGATGGCAGACATGTGCATGAATTTTTAAAGGAACTGGTGAAGGATGCGGAAATCGGAGATATGGTTACGGTCGGAGAAATGTCCTCCACCAGCATGGATCAATGTATCCGCTATTCTAACCCAAAGGAAAAAGAACTGTCCATGTGCTTTAATTTCCATCACCTGAAGGTGGATTATAAGGACGGCAATAAGTGGGAGCTCATGGAACCGGATCTGGAACAGCTAAAAAAGCTGCTTTTCTCATGGCAGATCGGAATGCAGGAGCATGGAGGATGGAATGCGGTCTTCTGGTGCAACCATGACCAGCCCCGTATCGTATCCCGGCTGGGAGATGATAAGCGTTACCTGAAGGAATCTGCCAAAATGCTGGCCGCCTGTATCCATCTGCTGCGTGGTACACCCTATATTTTTCAAGGGGAAGAAATCGGCATGACGAACGCATATTTTACTTCCATTGAGGAGTATCGTGATGTGGAAAGCCTGAATTATTATGAAATTTTAAGAGAGTCAGGCAAGAGCGAGGCGGAGGCGCTGCATATTCTGGCAGAGCGTTCCCGCGACAACGGACGTACTCCGATGCAGTGGTCGGCCGGTGCACATGCAGGCTTTTCGGATGCAGAGCCATGGATTGGTGTGTCGAAGAACTATAAGGAAATCAACGTGGAGAAGGAGCTTTGCGACGAGACTTCCGTTCTTGCCTTTTATAAAAAGCTGATCGCCCTGCGAAAGGAAAAGCCGGTAATCGCAGAGGGCAGAATAGAAGCGCTGTGCAGCCAGGTTCCCGGTATCTTTGCTTATCGCAGATACGATGCGGAAACGGAACTGTTGTCGGTGAATAATCTGACAGCGGAATACAGGGAAATAGAGCTGGATATCTGCGTCTGCAAACGGATTCTGGGTAATTATGAGGAGACAGAGTGTGAAGCCGAAGAAAGAAAGACAAATACACATAATATTTTGCGGTTAAAGCCCTATGAAACAGTGGTGTATGAGAGAAGCATCAAGGACAGATACAGGTAGTCTGTGATAATAGCTAATATCTCCTAGCATTTGAGAAACTATAGAATGGATGTCTGTATCACATAGGCATCCGCCTTCAAAAAGTCTCCGGAACGGAAAGGTTCTGCGGGACTTTTTGGGCTTTTTACCCTTGAAACGGCTCTGCATAAGAGCCTGCAATAGAAACCGGCTCTCCACCGTCGTGCAGATGTCTTGTATCGCCTAACATCTGTATGCGGAAAAAGGCGGTATCGTTCTGGCGTTCTTCACTGTTTAAAACGGTAACAGAGGTAGTGGGCAGAAAGACACTGTGCCAGAGTAAGCTGGGAGCAATGCCGCAGAGATGTCCAACCATTAAAAGGGCAGCGCCCAGATGGCAGAATATGACAATGGTGTCATCATTATGCTTCGCTACGTGATAGCATTCTCCGTCCCGCTCATAGCCATAGGAAGCAAGCAGCGCATCAAAGCCTTTGAAGGCTTCTGCGGCAGCAGGCTTCAATTCTGCATTTTCCAACAGGAGCGGAGCGTCCGTCCAGCGGTCCTTGTCATAAAATTCCGGCACCTTCGTCCAGTACTCCGGCATGAAATCCCATGGCACACCAAAACGCCCGGTGCAGGGATCTGTGACCGGATAATAAAACTCCTTCATCCACGGAAGTGTGACAGCGGTGCGATTCATTGCCTTTAATGAGCAGGATGCCGTATCCTGTGCCCGTCCAAGCGGTGAGCAGTAAAAATCCTTCACATCCCAGTGAACCACGCGCTTTGAAAGCAGTTCAGCTTCGCGCCAGCCTTTTTCCGTCAATGTATCATTTTCGTAATCGGGGTCTCCGTGTCTGATAAAAATAATTCTCATATTGAAATTTCCATACCTTTCTTATTCTGAATACTGGTTGAATACAAATTCTATCACACCTTTTATTATCGTATCACGCTAACTGGAAAAAGTAAATTTGGCTTTTTTCAGCTTTTTTATGCCTTGGCAGAAGAAGGCGGCTTTTGTTTGACGCTATGATACAATAATAGTATGATATAAATGAATATACAGTATAAACCAGGCATTTCAAAAATGACAAGATAAATGAAAAGGGGTGGATAAAGGAAAAATGATTGATATTAAAGTATTACAAGAATACTATAATCAGGATAAAATAATTATCAGCGCCCATGCATTGGAACGATGCAGACGACGTGGAATAAAGCAAAAAGATATAAGAAACTGTATATTTTCGGGGGAGATAATAGAACAATATCCGGAAGATTTTCCTTTTCAAAGTTGTTTAATATATGGTTATGCCATAGATGGAAGAATTCTTCACGTTGTAGCCAGTGACGAGGGAACAGCAAGTCGTATCATTACGGCATATATTCCAAATACGGATAAATTTGAAGAGGATTTGAAAACCAGAAGGGAGCAAAAGGAATGAAATGTTTATCTTGTAAATATGGCGATATGAAAGAAGCGAAGACGACATATTTTGCACAGTTGAATCATTGCTATGTTATTATTGAAAATGTACCTTGTTTGAAGTGCGACCAATGTGGAGATGAATTTTTTGCTGCTTCAGTTGCAGAAAAGATTGATAGTATACTGGACAGTCTGGAAAAAATTGCAAGCAAAATCTTTATTATGGATTATACAACGGCAGCATAAAGGAAGAGACAGCGGTGGATCAATGGCAACAATACCATATTTGAAAAATCATAGAAAGGAGTGAGTTCGTGGAAGAGGAAAAGAAACAGTTTGCAGTGCTGATTGATGCAGACAATATCAGTTCCAGATATGCAGCCAGCATTTTTAATGAGCTGGATGCGTATGGCTTTGCATCCTGCCGCCGTATTTACGGCAACTGGTCGAAGGCGAACGGCTGGAGCGAGGAAATTCTGTTGGAAAATTCGATTATTCCGATTCAGCAGTTCTCGTATACCTCGGGAAAAAATTCGACGGATATGGCGATGGTCATAGATGCGATGGATTTATTATACAGTAAGAAGGTGGATGGCTTCTGTCTGGTGACGAGTGACAGCGATTTTACCCGTTTGGCCATGCGCCTTCGGGAAGAGAAGATGTATGTCATCGGCATGGGAGAGTCCAAAACACCGATTTCCCTGACGAAGGCATGTAATCGTTTTATCCATCTGAACCTGATTGCAGAGCAGTCGGAGGTAGATGATGAAACGACAGCAGCACATACGGTATCGTCACATGGCAGGATGAAACAGAGCGACAGTCAGGCAGAGAACCGAGAGAATGTTACACCGATTCAGGAGATTGAAAATGCGATTTTATCCTATATCAATGAAAAAGGTGATGAGCCGGCTGACCTGTGCGGTGTCGGAAGCCGTCTGAATGAAAAGTTTTCTGACTTTGATGTCAGAAACTACGGATATTCCAAGCTTCGTGTGTTTGTGGATGAGGAATTTCCCCAGCTGGAAGTGCTTCAGAAGGACAAACAATGCTTTGTACGCAAGAAAAAAGAGGTTGCAGCTGACAAGAGTGTCATTATACAGGAAGTCATAAATATGATTGAAAAGAACGGCGGTATCATTGACAATCTTTCAGTAGTGCATGAACGGCTGAAGGGGAAGCATCCGAATTTTGACCTGAAGGATTATGGCTACAGCAGATTATCCAGTTTCCTGCGAAGCGCCAAGAGCCTGACGGTCAATGGAAATACGGTCAGGACACGGAAGCAGAAGGATGAAACGGAAAGAAAACATTTATGACAGACAGTACCGGAATGCGGGCTTGCAGCTCTGTCAGGAAATATTCGGCACTAATGATCTGGAAGAACTGAAAAAAATTGCGGATAAGGCGCAGAAATATGACCTCATCCTGCAGACCTCACGACCGGGGAATTTAAGAGGTGCGGGAAGAAAGGCCAAATTTTCACAGGAGGAACTGAAGGAGATCTGTGAACTGCATCAGGAGGGTGTGAGTGTGCAGAAAATTGCGGAGCAGTTCCATACGAGCAGGCAGACGATCTATAAATATCTGGCGGCTCATATGGAGCAGGAAAGGGAGCAGTTTACCCTGCGCATCAACTATCTGGAAGAGTATACGGTATGCAGTGTCATTGATGTGGATGAGAAGCACAGAAGGGTATCGGTGTCCAACCGGGTAAAGGATTACTCCAAATGTGCCTTTGGTGCGATGGAGGAGCCGACCTGGGAGGCGCTGGAGTGGTTTCTGGAGAGCCGGTGTTTTCCACGTGATGCGGATGATGTGGAAGAGCGTCTGCAGGCTCTTGGACTGAAGGATTACGAGCCGATGAAAATTGTGGAAAAGACGAAGGGGCGGCTGGAGACAGACCATCAGTGGCTGCAGCTTATCCGTTTGGAAGGATAAAGCGGTTGGAAAGATAAAAAAAGAGGGGAGAAGGATTTTTGGAGAACAGCAGAGAAATACTGAGAAAATATTTTGGCTATGACAGCTTTCGGGAAGGGCAGGAGACGCTGGTAGAGAGTATTTTACAGGGGAAGGATACGCTTGGTATCATGCCGACCGGCGCCGGAAAATCCATCTGTTATCAGGTGCCTGCACTGGCGATGGAGGGGATTACGCTTGTCATATCGCCGCTGATTTCTCTGATGAAGGATCAGGTATTTTCGTTGAATCAGGCAGGCATCCATGCGGCATATTTGAATAGCTCTCTGACAGCAGGGCAGTACAGGACGGCCCTGAACCGTGCGAAGGAGGGGCGCTACAAGATTATCTATGTGGCACCGGAGCGGTTAGAAAGTGCAGAATTTCTGGATTTTGCATGTCAGACGGAGATTTCCATGGTGACGGTAGATGAGGCGCACTGTATTTCCCAGTGGGGACAGGATTTCAGACCAAGCTATTTAAAAATTGTGGAATTTGTCAAAAAGCTTCCGAAGCGTCCCATTCTCAGCGCCTTTACTGCAACGGCGACAAAAGAGGTCAAAGAGGACATTGTCTGTGTGCTGGGACTACGGGAGCCTACGGTTCTGGTGACAGGCTTTGACCGGAAAAATCTCTATTTCGAGGTACAGAGTCCGAAGGACAAAGAGAAGTTCGTGCTGAATTATCTGCAGGAGCATTCGGAGGAGAGCGGTATTATTTACTGTCTCACCAGAAAGCTTGTGGACGAGCTGTATGATAAGCTGACAGAATGGGACTTTCCGGTAGCAAAATATCATGCTGGAATGTCGGATGAGGACAGACGGAAAAATCAGGAGGATTTTATCTATGATTTTAAGCCTATCATGATTGCGACCAATGCGTTCGGCATGGGAATCGATAAATCCAATGTACGCTATGTCATCCATTACAATATGCCGAAAAATATGGAGAGCTATTATCAGGAGGCCGGCCGTGCCGGACGCGACGGTGAACCGTCACGCTGCATTCTTTTGTATGAACCAAGAGACGTAGTGTTAAATCAGTTTCTGATTCAGAGGGGAAATGAACGTGAGGAGCTTTCCCGGGAGGAGCAGGAGGGTTTAAGAGAGCGGGATGAGGCCAGACTGCGGAAAATGACCTATTATTGTCTGACCAATGAATGCCTGCGGGACTATATCCTGCGTTATTTTGGGGAATATGGAGGAAATTACTGCGGCAACTGTAAAAACTGTCTGACCCAGTTTGAAAATGTGGATGTAACCGATATTGCTAAAAAGCTGCTTGGCTGTATTGAAAAGAGCGGGGAGCGTTACGGAATGACAGCGGTCATAGATGCCGTACACGGTGCCAATACGGCAAAAATCAGACAGTACAGGCTGAATGAGAATCCGTTTTACGCGACACTTGCAGACGTACCGCTCTATAAGCTGCGTCAGGTCATTCACTATTTATTGTTAAATGGTTATCTCATTCAGACCAATGATGAGTATGCGATTATTAAGCTGACAGAAAAGTCGGCAGATATCACTCAAAATGGCGCGAATGCCATTATGAAGATGGCAAAGGAAACCGAGAGGGGCGAAAGGAAAGGGAAAAAGAAAAAGGCGCTCATCGGAGGACTTTCTCCGCAGGGAGAGCTGTTGTTCCAGAAGCTGCGTGCGCTTCGGATGGAAATTGCCAAAGAAGAGCATGTGCCGCCTTATGTTGTTTTTTCGGATAAGACGCTGGTACAGATGTGTCTGCTGTTTCCCAAAAGCAGGGAAGAACTGCTGAACGTATCCGGTGTGGGGGAATTTAAGCTGGAGAAATATGGGGAGCGGTTTCTGGAGGAAATCAGGAGGATGGAAAATGCTGTACAGGATTAACAGAAAAGCGGCCTGCTGGTGCGGTTCGGGCAAAAGCTATCAGGAATGCCATGCAGGCTTTGACAAAAAGCTGCAGGAAATGAAAAGGAAAGGGTATCTCATTCCGAAGCATAAGCTTATCAAGAATGAAAAGCAGCTTGCAGGTATCCGGGAGTCGGGAAAAATCAACATTGCTGTGCTGGATTATGTCAGCGAGCATGTAAGACCCGGGATTACTACGGAGGAGATCGACCGTCTTGTCTATGAAAAAACAAAGCAACTGGGGGGCATTCCTGCACCTCTGAATTATGAAGGCTTTCCCAAAAGCGTCTGCGTGTCCATAAACAATGAGGTGTGCCACGGAATACCGTGTCAGGAACGGGTTCTGGAGGAAGGAGATATTGCGAATATCGATGTATCCACCATTTATAAAGGGTATTTTTCAGATTCCTCCCGGATGTTCTGTATCGGTCAGGTATCGGACGAGCGAAGGGCCTTGGTGGAAGCCGCTAAGAATGCGGTGATGGCAGGGTTAAGTCAGGTGAAGCCCTGGTGGACTCTGGGGGACATGGGAGCGGCGGTAAATGCCTATGCGCAGGCAGCGGGCTATTCCGTCGTGTATGCTGTCGGCGGTCACGGTGTCGGACTGCAGTTTCATGAGGAGCCTTATGTAAGCTATGTGACAGACCCCGATACGGAAATGGTCATGGCTCCGGGTATGGTATTTACAATCGAGCCGATGATCAATGCGGGAGCGCCGGATGTCTGGATTGACGATGATAACGGCTGGACGATCTATACGGAGGATGATTCGGATTCCGCACAGTGGGAGGTTACGGTGGCTGTGACGGATAACGAGAAGGGCTATGAGATTCTGGCCTATTGATAGAGAGCGGAAAGAGCGCAGCAGGAGAGAGCCGGAAAAGGAGAACAAGGGATGGAGAAACAGAAATGAACATAAAGGAATATTTGGCAGAAAAAAAGCTTCTTTGTGATGGAGCGTTTGGAACCTATTTTTCGGAAAAGAGGTATGCCGTACAGGAATTTTTGAGCAGGGACGCTGACGTGTCAGAAAATGCAGATCTGGGGATGCTCATACCGGAGCAGGCGAACCTGCTTTGCCCGGAGCTGGTAAAGCAGATACACCGGGAATATATAGAGGCGGGAGCACGGCTGATCCGTACCAATACCTTTGCAAGCAATACGCTCACATTGGTTTGTTCGGCAAAAAAGCAGCAGGAAAATATCCGGGCAGCTGTCCGGCTGGCAAGGGAGGCCGTGCAGGAAAGCGGACAGGAGGTCTTTCTGGCAGGAGATATCGGGCCGGTGGACAGACTGCAGGACCATGCAGCCGACAGACAGCGTGAAACAGAAGAATATGTACGTCTGGTACAGACACTTTTAGAGGAGGGCGTGGATATTCTGGTCTTTGAGACCTTTTCGGATTATGAGGTGATTCTGGATGTATTGAAGCAGGTGTTTTCCACATCGGGAAATGCAGGGAAAAAGAACATGAAAAAAGATGACATATTTGTCATTGTTCAGTTCAGTGTAAACCAGCACGGCTACACTGCGGCAGGTATCAGTGCAAAGCGCATTCTGGATGAACTGGCGGACTGCCCGCTTGTAGATGCAATCGGCTTTAACTGTGGTGTCGGCCCGGGTCATATGTGTCAGATTTTGGGGGAACTGAATCTGCCGGAGGGTAAATTTGTGACCGCCCTGCCCAATGCAAGCTATCCGAGGCTGCAGCAGGACAGAGTTGTCTTTCTGGAAAATCAGGGTTACTTTGCAGAAAAAATGACAGAAATGTCGGATTTGGGAATTGATATCCTGGGAGGCTGCTGCGGCACAAATCCATCCTATATTCGGAGAACGGCAGCAGCGGTGAACTGGCAGCAGCGTCCGAGAAGGCTGAAACGGATGAAGAGTCGGACGATAGAGACTGCATCCGCTAAAAACAGTGCATTCTATGCTCAAAAAGCTCCCGATGAGAAGCTGTTGGCTGTGGAGATTGCACCCCCGTTTCATGCGGATGATGAAAAGATACTGGATGCTTCCCACTATTTGGCCGCACATCAGGCAGATGTAGTGACCTTTCCGGATTCTCCGTCGGGCAGGACGAGGGCTGATTCGATTATGACAGGTATCAAGGTAGCGGACAATACCGGACTGTGCGTGATGCCCCATATCTGCTGTCGGGATAAGAATGCCATTGCAATTCGTGCACAGCTTCTGGGAGGCTATCTGAACGGAATCCGCAATCTTCTGGTCATTACCGGAGATCCGATTCCTTCTATGATGCGTGGGGATGTGCGCAGCGTGTTTAATTTTGATTCCGTGGGACTGATGAAGATTATTCAGGAAATGAATGAGGAAGAATTTGCTCAGGATCCGATCGTATATGGTGGTGCGCTGAATCACAACAGGCGGAATCTGGAGGTGGAGATTGGACGCCTGAAAAAGAAGATGGATGCAGGCGCATCCTTTTTCTTGACACAACCGTCATTTACCAGGGAGGAAGCGGAGCGGCTCAGAATTGTGAAGGAACAGGTGCCGCAGGCCAGGATTCTGTGTGGTATTATGCCGTTGATCAGCAGGAAAAATGCGGTCTTTATCCGAAATGAGATGGCAGGGATTCAGGTAACGGAGGAAATTGTGGAGCGTTATCAGGAAGGGATGAGCCGCGAGGAAGGCGAAGCGGTCGGAGTTGCCATTGCCAGAGAGATGATTGCCATGACCGGGGATTTTGTGGACGGCTACTATTTTTCAATTCCATTTAACCGGGTGTATTTACTGGATCAAATTTTAAAATAGGATGATTTATCCTCCATAAGAATGATAAAAACTGCCGCAGGACGAAAAGAAATCGAAGTCCTGCGGCAGTTTTTTTACGGGTGTGTCCAACAAGTGCATAGGCAGGGCTGACCAATCAGTAGGTCAAAATGACATCCCAGTACACATTTCCCTTATCATCCGATGCACAGCCGATACCTATATATTTATAGGTTTTACTGGTCAGTACAGAGTTCATGCCGCTGTCCGCGAGCCAGTAGCCGAGAAGTACTCCAATGGTGGACTGGTCAGAGGAAATAATCTCGTAGGAATTGTTACAGCTTATGCCGTACTGATTCAGGACATCGGTATAATTTTTGCCATTCGGACGGGTGTGTGAGTAAAGGGTCACTAATTCTTTTGCTCTCGTATTGGCAGCATTCTTTAAAGCAGAGGATACAGCGAAACGGTCCATGTCGGAGGAGGTGCGCACCTGATTGATAGAAGTGGTCATGCTGTCCACATAGCCGGCAAGAGTTTCATCGCTCAGCTTATCGCCGTCTTTGTCATCTTCATTGGAAGGGTCATAGGGATGTGAACAGTTACGGCCGTCCTCATAGCCTTCTGTAATATATTCAATGTAATACAGGGACAGGTCAGAGGTGCCGTAGCGCATAATCAAATCCAGATTATTGGCGGCATAGTTGTATACGTTAAAGTCCTTATTTCCCTGACGGCCTTCCTTCATGCCCTTGGTAATAAAATGGTTAAAAAGGCTGAATGGATTCTTCCCATAGGCCTTTTGCAGATCCGGGTATTTATCATAGTAATAATTGTAGTCAAAAATCAGACTGTAATCCGGAGTGGAAGATGCTTTTACATTGGCTGTAGGGGCAATGAATACAGCGCTACAAAGTATAAGTGCTCCGGCCAGAAGCTTTTTCCCTATTTTTTTGAATGTCATGATATCTCCTCCTCGTATGCTAACTCATCCTGAGTGATATTTCGGTTGTCTTTTTTGCTCTTATTACAATATATATCTATTATAATATATATCGGCCAAAATAGTTAGAGGGAAAATAAAATTTCAGAAAACCTTCATTTTTACGTGCTTTTTTTGAAAAAACAATTATAATAATATGAAAAACAATACAAAGGAAAAGGATCGGGACAATGAAGACAAAAAGCGGTTCCATTTTGATTATTATGGCAGGCATCTGTTGGGGAATGATTGGTCTGTTCTCTTCCAGGCTTGCAGATGCCGGATGCAGCGCGGTGGAGATCACCTTTTTAAGAAGTCTGGTGACGGCCGTCTGCCTATGGGCATATCTTGCCGTCTGCGGGCGGGATAAGCTGAAAATACGATGGAAGGACCTGTGGATGTTTCTGGGAACAGGAATGCTCAGCATCGTGCTGTTCAATATCTGCTATTTTATTACGATCGAACTGACTACACTGTCGGTTGCTGCCATTTTGCTGTATACGGCTCCCTGTTTTGTACTTCTGCTGTCGGTATTGCTGTTTGGTGAAAAGCTGACGGTGAAAAAAGCAGCAGCTCTGGTGATTGCAATGGCAGGCTGCGTCTGTACGACCGGTCTGTTGGATGGCGGCGGTGCAGGGCATATCAGCCTGTTTGGAATTTTGACCGGTATTGGCTCCGGCATCGGTTATGCGTTATATACGATTTTTGGAAATGTGGCACTGAAAAAATACGATACCATGACCGTGACGGCCTATACCTTTCTGGTGGCTTCCGTATCACTTCTGCCGTTTTGCGGTTTGGACGTACTGCCGGTTTTGATGCAGGGAGGAAATGTAATCGGCAATACACTGGCCATCGGCATGATATCTACCCTGGCACCGTTTCTTTTGTATACAAAGGGCTTAAAGACAACCGAACCGGGAAGAGCGTCGGTGATGGCCTTTGTGGAGCCTATGGTGGCTACTTTGATCAGTGTCCTGATCCTTCATGAGCCGATGAGCGTCATGGGTGTGATTGGAGTCGTAGCGATTTTCGGCTCTATTGTATTATTAAATGTCGGTAAAAAATAGAGCGATTCGGTATTGGATGTATAAAATGCAGGATGCTCCATATACTACTTTCCGGGATGAGATTTGCCGTATAACGGCAGTGTATTCTTTGGGAAAGGAAGTAGCTGTATGGATTTTAACGGATTACCAATGGGGCTGTCCATGGGACTTGCGATGAATGAGGGAGCTCTGGAGCGGTTTGGCAGAATGACGGAGGCGGAGAAGGAGGATATCATTTTGCGCTGCAAGGATGCAAAATCCAAGGCAGAAATGGAAAAAATCGTGGATTCGATTGCTTCCGGACAAAATGATGGCAGCTCTTTTCTGGAGGAGCTTCCAAAAGGGCCGGGGATTGGCTGACTCCTTACTGACATACAAACAATAAAAGGCGGACTGCAGAGGCAGCCTGCCTTTTGTCGTTGCAGGCCGCAAAAAGGCAGTATACTTTACAAGTTCTGCGGAATGCTTTATGATAGAAAGCGGATAAATACGGAGAAAGGGCATGGTTTGACAGTATGCTGGAATTGAAAAATATATCCTATACCGTAAAGGAAACCGGAGAGGATAAGGGAATCATACATGACGTGAGCCTGACGATACAGGAAGGGGAGTTTGTAGCAATTACAGGCCCGAACGGAGGCGGAAAGTCCACGCTGGCAAAGATTATCGTGGGGATTGAAAAGCCGACCTCCGGCAAGATTTATTATAAGGGTGAAGATATTACCGAATGGAGTATTACGGAGCGTGCCAAGGCCGGAATCGGCTTCGCTTTTCAGCAGCCGGTGCGCTTTAAGGGGATTACGGTCAAGGATCTGATTACGCTGGCGACCGGAGAGAAGATCAGTACGACGGATGCCTGTGCTTATCTGTCTGAGGTTGGTCTTTGTGCGAGAGACTACATCAACCGGGAGGTCAATGGTAGCTTATCGGGCGGTGAGCTGAAGCGTATTGAAATTGCGACGATTATTGCCAGAAAGGCGCAGCTGTCCGTCTTTGACGAGCCGGAAGCGGGAATCGATCTGTGGAGCTTCCAGAATCTGATCCGGGTATTTGAAAAGATGCAGGAGGAACGTACAGGCTCGATTGTTATCATTTCCCATCAGGAAAGGATTCTGAATACGGCAGACCGCATTGTGGTCATTGCGGATGGCAGGATTGCGGAGGAGGGCAGCAGGGAAGAGATTCTTCCGAAGCTTTTGGATGCCTCGGCACCGGCTTGCAGTGTGCTGCAGGAAAAGACGGAAAGGCAGGGCAGATAAATGGACGCAATACAGAAGCAATTATTGGAAGAGGTCGCCGGCATTCATGAGATACCGCAGGGTGCATATAATCTGCGGGTCAACGGCGAAGGAGCAGGCAGAAATACGACAGAGCATATTGATATCGTGACCAAGACGGACAAGCCGGGTATCGATATTCATATCAGGCCGGGCACCAAAAATGAAAGTGTGCATATTCCGGTTCTGTTAAGCCAGAGCGGGCTGGATGATCTGGTTTACAATGACTTTTATATCGGAGAGGATGCGGATGTGACAATCGTGGCAGGCTGCGGTATCCATAATGCAGGCAGCGAGCGGACGAAACATGACGGAATCCATACCTTTTATCTGGAAAAAGGTGCAAGGGTCAAGTATATTGAGAAGCATTACGGAAGCGGAGACGGAAACGGAGAGCGCGTAATGAATCCACAGACCATTGTGCACATGGAAAAGGACAGCTACATGGAGATGGATACGGCTCAGATTAAAGGAGTGGACTCGACAGACCGTCTCACGAAGGCTGATCTTGCGGATGGCGCAACTCTGGTCATCCATGAGAAGATTATGACGCATGGAAAACAGTATGCCAAAACCGATTTTGAGGTGGATTTGAACGGAGAGAACTGCGGAGCGAATGTGATTTCCCGTTCGGTGGCAAAAGAGGATTCCAGACAGGTATTTTTATCCAAAATCAATGGTAATAATAAATGTATGGGACATTCCGAGTGCGATGCGATTCTGATGGACAACGGCAGTGTCAGTGCAATTCCGGAGATTACGGCAAATCATCTGGAGGCCAGTCTCATTCATGAGGCGGCAATCGGAAAGATTGCAGGAGAGCAGATTATCAAGCTGATGACGCTCGGACTGACAGAGGCAGAAGCAGAGGCGCAGATTGTCAACGGATTCTTAAAATAGAAATAGCGAAAATATTTTGAAACAGAAAAGGAGACGGGGTATGGGAAAACGGTTGTTGGATTGTATGGCATCGGATTTTCGGACGATGGGAAAAGAGGAATTATTGGCTGCGATTGCAGGCAGTGAGGGCAGAGTGCTTTTGTGTGAGACGATTGGAGCCGTCATGCCGCTTTTGGGTGATGTGACCAATGCAGAGCTGGCAGCGTCTATGGGTGCGGATTTTCTGCTGCTAAACTTATTTGATGTGCAGAATCCGGTCATTTATGGATTGCCCAAAACGGAGCCTGATCAGCTGGTGCAGGAAATCAAGCGCCTGACCGGAAGACCGGTAGGAATCAATCTGGAGCCGGCGGTATTGAATGAGCAGAACGGGGAAACGCCGGTCTGGGCGTTGACGGAAGGAAGACGCGCAACTTTGGAAAACGGCAAAAAAGCCTGCGAAATGGGTGTGGATATGATTGTCCTGACGGGAAATCCCGGAGTGGGAGTCGAGAACCGTGCCATTGTCGAGACATTAAAGCGATATAAGAAGGAACTGGGTGACCGTCTGATTCTGGCGGCAGGAAAAATGCATGCTTCCGGGGTACTGGGAGAGGGCGGCAGGAATATTTTATCCAAAGAGGATATCCGGGAATTTGTGGAGGCAGGAGCGGATGTGATCCTTATGCCTGCACCGGGCAGTGTACCGGGACTTACGATGGAGGATGTCCGGGAGCTGGTAGAATACGCACATGAGCTGGGAGCGCTGACCATTACTTCCATAGGCACATCACAGGAGGGCGCGGACCAGGAGACTATCCGCCAGATGGCACTGATGTGTAAGATGACCGGAACCGATATGCACCATCTGGGGGATTCCGGTTATACGGGGATTGCATTACCGGAAAATATTATGGCATATTCCATTGCGGTACGAGGGGTGAGACATACCTACCGCAGGATGGCGGCATCGGTGGAACGGTAATAAAATAGTTCGTATAGGAAGGAGGCAGGGATTATGGCAAGGACGGTAGCGATTGGAATACAGGATTTTGGTGATTTGATTCGAAAAAAGTACTTTTATATTGATAAAACGGATTTCCTTCGGGAATGGTGGGAAAGCGGAGACAGCGTTACACTGATTACCCGTCCGCGCCGTTTCGGCAAGACATTGAATATGAGCATGACGGAGTACTTTTTTTCTGTGAATCATGCAGGAGAAGGCAGCCTGTTTGAGGGCCTTTCTATTTGGAACGATGTAAATTATCGGGAGCTTCAGGGAACTTATCCGGTAATCAGCCTGTCCTTTGCGAATATAAAGGAGAAGGAGTACAAAACCACCCGGAAGAAAATCTGTCAGTTGATTACCAATTTATATACGGAGCATTCTTTCCTGTTAGACAGTGGTTTGCTGCATGAAGCGGATATTTCCTTTTTCAAACGTGTTTCTGAAAATATGGATGACAGTGATGCAACTCTGGCTATATATCAGCTATCGAATTATCTTTACCGTTACTATGGGAAAAAGGTTATTATACTTCTGGATGAATACGATACTCCTATGCAGGAAGCTTTTGTAGACGGATATTGGGAAGAACTGGTTGGTTTCACCAGAAGCCTGTTCAATTCTACCTTTAAGACAAATCCGTGGTTAGAGCGTGCCATCATGACAGGAATTACAAGGGTTAGTAAAGAGTCAATTTTTTCAGATTTAAATAATCTTGAGGTAGTAACTACTACCTCGGATAAATATGCTGTCTCTTTTGGATTTACGGAGGAAGAGGTATTTGCCGCATTAGAGGAATGCGGTATGTCACAGGAAAAGGAAAAGGTCAAGGAGTGGTATGACGGCTTTATTTTTGGGGAGCATGAAGACATCTATAATCCATGGTCTATCTTAAACTTCCTTGATAAGAAAGTATTCAAAACCTACTGGGCCAACACCAGTTCCAATAGTCTGGTGGGAAAGCTTTTAAGGGAAGGAAACCGTAAGATCAAGGAGCGGTTTGAGGTATTGCTGCGGGGTGAATCAATCCGGTCAGCCATTGATGAACAGATTGTATACAATCAGCTGGATGGAAATGAGCGGGCGGTGTGGAGTCTGTTGTTAGCCAGCGGCTATTTGAAAGTACTTTCTTATGAAAGCTATCTGGATATTTCTGAAGGAACACAACCTAAATATGAGCTTGCACTTACGAATCTGGAAGTGAAGCTGATGTTCCAGAATATGATCCATGACTGGTTTACAGAAGCGGAAGCCGATTACAATGATTTCATACAGGCATTGCTGCTCGGTGACAAAAAAGCAATGAATGGCTATATAAATCGTGTCGCGTTAAGTATGTTCAGCTATTTTGACACAGGAAACAAACCTTCTGAGGAGGAGCCGGAGCGCTTTTATCATGGCTTTGTATTGGGACTAGTCGTGGAACTGAAGGATCGATATGTCATTACCTCGAATCGGGAAAGCGGTTTTGGCAGATATGATGTGATGCTGGAGCCAAAAAATCCGAAAGAGGATGATGCGATTATTCTGGAATTTAAAGTGCACGACCCGGAGGATGAGGAAACGCTCATGGACACTGTACAGGAGGCGCAAAGGCAGATAGAGCAGAAGCAGTATGCGGCGCAGCTTGTGTCACGAGGGATCCCGAGAGAGCATATCCGCAGTTACGGATTTGCTTTTCAGGGGAAAAAAGTGCTGATAGGGTAAATGCAACAGTTCAGCCCATACCAGTCTCAATCCTCCCCGGCTTTGCTGCAAGGAAAATTTTGAGACAACATTCGGACTGGAGTTTTCTAAATGGAGCCGGAAGGCATTTACAGCCGTTTGGGGCGGATTCCATGTGCATCCCTGCACAGGGAATCCTAAAATCGGCATCCGTGCCGATTTTCCCCTGGGTTCTGAGTGCTCCATTAAGAAAACGCGCAGTCCTGCTGTATGGCTCAAGATTCTCCTTGCAGCAAAGCCGGGGAGGATTGAGACCGGTATGGGCTGCACTGTGCAAAAAAATGTAAAAAATTAAAAAAAGTACTTGCATATGTGAAAAATATATGGTAATATATCAACTGTTGAGCCGCTCAGTTAGGCGGTGAGCAGTTTGCGGGTGTAGTTCAATGGTAGAACACTAGCCTTCCAAGCTAGATACGTGGGTTCGATTCCCATCACCCGCTCTCCTGTACAAGATGCGTGTCCGGTTTGTGTGCTACGCGCACGGCGTCGTAAGAAGGATAGTGCGGGGCATTGCTGAGTACAGTTAAATAGATGCGATAGTGGCGTAGTTGGTAACGCGCGACCTTGCCAAGGTCGAGACCGCGGGTTCGAGCCCCGTCTATCGCTCTCTGAAACCTCTAGTGGAAACTGGAGGTTTTTTGTTTATGAACCATCTTATCATTTTGTTGGGACTGTTCAGCATACCAAGGAAGAGATTGAGAGGGTACAATACTAAAATGAAGTTGTAGTTTAAAAAACATATGAATAATCCCTGGCGCATTGTGCCGGGGATTTTTTAGTTAAATATTACAATTATTAGAATCAACAATTAGAGTGCTATTCGTCAGGTCAAAGTACCTTAAAGATGAGTAAAATGTGTTGACATAAAACTGACAGATATATATAATTTTAGTCAAATAATGACTAAAATTATGGTGGAGGTAGATGATGGGTTACACAATGTTGCAAAACTCGGTGGGTAAGAAAAGATACAGCCAATTTAGTCTTGAAGAAGCTGCGTTGACATTTATTAGAGAGAACTGTGAAGGCTTACGTTTTGACCAGAGTATGGAATCAAAAGAAAATTTTGAAAAAAGAATTTTCTTAGGAACCAGCTTGAAAGAAAACGAGATTCCATACAATATGCAGATGGATATAGACAGGCTATGTTTGGAGAATGCTGTTGATAGATTTTTGAAATCCGGAAAAAAGGAGGATGCCTTTGATGTATACTTCTGCTATCTGGAGATGTTTATTGGCGAATATGAAAAAATAAGGCGAATGATTGAACTGCTTTCCGAGTTTGAGGCGAATGGCAGTAGACTTCTGATGAAGCATCGGGATCATTATTCTCACTCTGTATATGTTTTTGTACTTGGTCTTGCTATTTATCAATCGAATTCTATTTATCGGGCCCAATATGATGAATATTATGGGCTGACAGATAGTCATGAGGCCGCATATCATTATTTGCAGTATTGGGGACTTACTGCTCTTTTCCATGATATCGGATATCCATTTGAATTACCCTTTGAGCAGGTCATTTCTTATTTTGAGGTGGGCGGGGATAAAAGAGAAAATGGCCCGTTTGTGGCATATCATGATTTGGGAGTATTTCTTACTCTTGATGATGCGGTAAAAGAATCCTTGAAAAAGATTTACCCTTCACAGGAATTTTCCACCATAAATGAGGTATTTACATATGCTTTGACAAATAAGCTGGGAACTTGTTATACATATACCAGGGAGCAGATGCAGAAGGACCTGATTGAGAAACCGACACGGCCTGATAAGTATAATTATTTTATGGATCATGCTTATTTTAGTGCGATCATTTTGTTTCGGAAGCTTTTTGGTGAAATGGGATGTGAAGTCAGAGCAGAGTATCTTGATGCGCTTACTGCGATTTTGATGCATAACAGTCTATATAAATTCTGTATAGCGCATTATAAAAGTGATAATAATATTCCGTTTCAAGCAAAATTGCATCCGTTGGCATATATGCTTATGCTGTGTGACGAACTTCAATGTTGGGATCGTACTTCGTATGGAAGAAATTCCAAAAAAGAGCTTCATCCAATGGGGTGCAGCTTTGATTTGTCAGGAAATGCCATAAGGGCAACATATCTTTTTGATGAAAAGGAAATCGGAAAGATTAACAGATTTAAAGATGATTATATAGAATGGCTGAAAAAGTGTCAGGGGAAAGCACCGGAACTAAAGGCATATTCGGGAATGTATCTGAAAAATGACGATGGTATTTCGTGCTTTCAGGCAGATATTGAAAGAATCGTCGATCTGAGCAGCATAAAGCTTGGAGTTGGGACGGGCCTGGCTCCGAATATGCATGTAAAAAATAAAAGCTATTTATCTGACAGTAATTTCATGAATTTATATAACTTTGCCGTGGTTTTAAATGGAAGATGGAATAATGCTGAATGGAAAAAGGCAAAAATGTCCGGACAGGAAGAAAAATTCCTTGCGGATGAAAAAGTAAAGCGAAATTTCTCGGATTCGTTTAAAAAGCTGTCGCTGGAATATAAGCTTTCCAATATAAATCAAGCGAAAGCATTTGCACATTATATGAATGCGATTGGGTGTTTCTATACAGATAAGGCTGTTGATTTTGAGATGGTGGAGGGATTTCAAACAGATGAGCTTGTGAGGATAGGAATTCTGGAACATCAGAGATGGCTGCAGGAACACTATGATATGGGGTGGGAATATGGAACTCCGACAAAAGTAGACAGGGATCTTTTGAGACAGCATAAGGACCTGATTCCGGATTTTACAGCAGGCCAGACAGAAGTTTCAGATGAGCAGGCAAAGGCAAACTATGAGCGCCTGGACAAGGCAGAGCAGGATAAGGATACAGAACCCATGGAGTGTATGCTGGCAATGCTCAGGATGTTTGATGGGTTGAGAATTTACAGATTAAAATAGGAGCATACTATGAATACAAATGCAAAAGAGGAAAGAAAAAGGGATGCCCAGACAGGTCATATAAAAGAACTGAAGGATAAAGGATATATTTGCGACAGAAAAAGCAAAAAGGATTATGTTTTTATTAGTTATAGTAGTTTAAATTGGAAAGAAGTATTGCATGACATTGTTTATACAACATGTAAGAAGTACGGACTTCGAGTGTATTTTGATACTAAATTTGATGAGGGTTCCGATTCTTGGATTACACAATTTATGGATAATATGAAGAGTGATTATTGCAAAGCAGTATTAGCGTTTTTTAGCCCGGAGTATGATTCCAGTTATGCAACTCTTATGGAGTTAATGGCAAGCCAAAGCACTAAGTGTGGTAATGTGATAGTCTTGCCTGTTATTCTTGGAAATTCTGTCGTAGAAAGTATAGATAATACTGGTTTAGGCACATATAGATTTTCCGATAACTCTACAAATGATTTATGGGAAAAAGAAAAGGAACTTTTTGATATATTCTTTAATCAGATGGTGGCATTTGGTAAATTCAGTAATATAGAACAAGCTAAGGCACTTTATCATGGATTATCCAAGAATTCTTCGAGTAGCGAAAAGGCATATTGGGAAGAATTGGAATTTGATGCATTACTTTCTAATGAATCATATTGGAAATCGCTCGGTATTTATACAGAAGAGGAGAAGAAAAAGCATTGGGAATCACTGGGAGAAGCGGATATAGGGAAAAAGAATGATGTATTTCTTACTAAAAAAGATAATTATCTGTTGATGCATCTGTTGAAAGATAAAATGGATAAAAATAATATAGATGGCATTAATATGGATATCCCGGAAGCAATAAAGCAGAAACTGGAAAAGAGCTGTGGATCTGTTTTTGATAAGTTGCTAATTGAACCAATGCCTGAATTGTCTGAACCAGTGGTTACAGTATGTAAGGAGTCATTTAAAACACAGGCATCAACAAAGGAAATTATTTCCCTAAAGGATTTTGTAAAAAAATATAATTCAAAAAGTTTCAAAGGAGCAGCATTAAAGACAATAAAATTAATAGGTAAAGGTGAGTTCGCAAAATATAGCAGCAAACAGGAGTATAACTCGGCGTTTCATTTGGTATGGGACTTTGTAAGCCAGATGGTTGCGGAGAGGGGCATTCAATACATTGAAATGGTAAATAACTGTTCGGTAATGGATAAAAATCCTGTATTTATAACTGGGGATGAGTTGGCGCAGAGAAAAACGGAAGGATTAGAAAGCCGTTATAAGAAACTGGATGTGAATGGATTTGAAGATTATTATATGTTGCGGAATTATGATCCATACAATTGGATTGCACTGGTTTTGAAGAAACGTATGACGGAATTGGGACTTCCATTGGAGGAGTTTTGCCTTGAGATAGAAATGAGTTCAGATCAAGGCGTAGAAGTATTAAACGAAAATGATGCTAAGCTAAATGATCAACCAGAGGTTATCAGCAAAAATGATAATAGAACCAATATAGGAGGCATTTCCGGTCCGATTGGAATTAAAGGAAATACTCCGGGAACAACGGTAGAGATAGTAGAAGGAAAATACTCTCTGGTTGATTTTCTAAAAGAGTATAATAACAGAACATTTCAGTCAAAGTCCTGCAAGAGGATCAGCCTTATTGGAGTAGATGAATGTGAGAAATATTCGGCAAAGGGATATGAGACTGCTCGAAAACTGGTATTTGATTTTGCTATGAAACGTATTGATGAGAGCGGAATGGAATATATTCAAAGAGTAAATGGATATCATGGTGAAAAAGCAACAGTCAACCCTATTTTTATTACGGTTGAAGAACATAATGAACGTAAGGCAAGAAAAGAAAGTGTCTCCTATACCGTGGTTACGTCCAAGGCAGTGAGCGGTTATAGTATGTGTACTCATTATTCCGAATATGATTGGTTGAAAAATTCGCTTATAAAGCAGTTGAAAGCATTAGGGCTGCCAGTAGAAAAGTTTTATTTGGTATTAGAAAATTAAGGAAAACAAAGAAATGGTAACATACAAGCAAATCGAAGAATTAATAACTGATTTTAAATTTCAGGAATTAAAAAATCGACAGGAAAAAACAAATGTCTTTACGATTGTGGGTCAGACCCATACGGAACATTGGCATAGTTCCTTTATTAGCTGGCTTTTAGATGCACATTCATCATTAAGGCTTGGTTATTTCCCTTTGGAACGCCTTTTGATTATGTATATGATGAAAAATCCTGACTGTGGTTTTACATTACGGGATATTTATAGCTGGAATTTAGATGAAGTAAGATTTTATACAGAAAAGGATGCCTCATATCAAGGGAAAAAACGTTCCATTGATGTTTATGGAGAAAGCCGGGAACTTATTATAGTAATAGAAAATAAGGTCAATGCCAAAGAAAATTATAATAATTCGGAATATGGGCAGACGATGGATTATTGTGAATATGTGGAGATACATAAATCGCCGGAACAAAGAGCATTGTATTTCTTTATTACAGCGGATCAAAACCAAACAGCTTCCTCAAATAAATATGTTCAAATATCCTATCAGGAAATGTTTGATAATATTATTTCAAAGTGTATCGAACATCCACAGGTATCGCAGGACGGAAAATATTTACTGGAGCAGTATGCAGCAAACCTGAGGGAGACAATTCGCAATTCGAACACTCCGATGGCTTTGGTAAATATTAATCTATGCAAAGAGATCTATGATGAGTATGCGGAAATACTGGATGACATATTTATGATGGTAGAAGGAACCATGGATATCAAAAATACGGCAGAGCCGGGATGTATGGCATATGAGCATTATCAAAGTGTTTTTGATGAGATATATCTGTCTGTGGAAGAAAAATATGGAAAAACCCCAAATGCAAAATTACAACGTCAGGTTATGAATTTTACGGATTTGTACAAGCGTGGGGCAGTTAAACCAGGTATGCGCTTTTGCATGAAATACGACGGCGAATTCTATTATGCGCGTATAGTATTGTCGGATGACAAGAAGAATTGCTATTTGCAGGTTTTGGATGAAAAGCAAGAACCCTTTGTGGAACCAGGAACAAACAGGGTATTGGGAATTTATGAAAATTCTTCTTCGGCAGGTGTCGATGTGATAAATTTGCGCAGGGAAAAGAAAGGTATTTCAGAACGAGTAAAAACTCTCAGGGGAAATACCTATTGGGTAAATGATGAAGGATTAAGCATTAAGGAACTTATGGATAAATACTGAGGGGTAAAATCAGTTGACGGATAAATGGAAAAAATGGGTTCCTGCGATGAGTATCCTGCCGTTCTTTATCGGTGCGACAGGATATGCTTTAGCAGGAGAAAAATTTACAGACTCCTTGTACGCAAGCTTCGCACTTTATTTTGTGAGTCGGGTGTCTGATCGGTACAATGTCTTGATTGAAATTGCAAGATGGACGGCAGCGCTTGTTACGACGACAATCATTCTTTTTGCTGTAAGGACAATTTGGTTTAACATGGTATGCTGGCTCAAATGCTTATCTGGGGAAAGCGTAGCAGTATACTGTGACTCTGATATCAAAATTTTGTTTGATAAAAAGATTTCATCTATCTATCCTGGAAGAAAGTTAAAGAAGGCTGCTAAATCTCATATTATAATGCTGAAAACAGATATAGAAAGTTTACAATTTTATCATGAAAATAGGGAGGAACTGAAAGGAAAATCCGTTTACATAGGTCTGAGAGAAATAGAGTATGGACTGATTAAAGAAAACCCTGAAGTTGTCTTTTATGATATGAATGGAACTATTGCCCGTGTATTATGGAAAACAATCGGTATATGGAAGTGGAAAAAAACGAATTTTAAGATTGCTGTATATGGAGATAATGTTCTGGCGGAGAATATTTTAAATTACGGCCTGCTTTTAAATCTGTACTCTGAAAATCAACATATTTCTTATAACTTGATTGCGAATAATTCACACTATAAAGTCAAACATAGGGGAATGGTAACAGGAAATGGGGATCGATTATCATACTATCAGCCGGATGAAGATGCTGCCTGGGATGTGATAGAGAACGCCGATATTGTGATCATATCGGAGGAACCTTCTGTGGAATTATTGCAGACTATAGCCGCAGTCTGCCGCAAAGGGAAAATATATTATTATTCACCCACGGCAGAAAATATAGGCAATTATCTGCAATGTGGAAATATTAACAGTTTTGGAAGAAATGAAGATATTTTTACAGATGAAAATATCATGCAGGGCAAGCTGATCGACACGGCCCAAAATTGGAATCTGAAGTATGCTGAAACTTATCATGGTGAGACGGATTGGAATAAATTAAACGGATTTCTTAAGTGGTCGAATATTTCTTCGGCTGATTTTCATGAGGTTGTGAAAGATTTAATCCAGTTGAATATCAATACGGATATAGAGAGTCTCGCCGAACTGGAGCATATCAGATGGTGTAGATTTTACTATATTAACTATTGGAAATATGGAATTCCGGATAATGGGGAAAGAAAGGATGAGAATAAAAGAATTCATATATGCCTGAAAAATTATTCGGAGCTGAGCCAGGAAGACAAAGAAAAAGATCGAGAAATCATAAAAAATGTTGGAGATTTATAAAACCTTTTACAGCTTTCCGGGTACTTAATATTGAAAAGACTAGAAAATGAGAGGCGGGAAACGAATGAAATTAAGACAGATTATTGCAGTGACAGGATTGGGGATGGCTATGGCAGGTGTGGTTACTGCATGTGGAACCAGGGAAGAAGCGGTTTCTGTTATGGCGGAGACAGAGGCAGGAATCAATGCAGTGGAAGAGACTGAGACAGCAGCAGAAAGCGAAACGGAAACATCGACAGATGAAGAGCCGAATTCTGCAATGGACAAGGTTGAGACAGAGAGCGAGAGTGAATTCGCTTCGCAAGGCGAAGCAGAAACGACTGTGGAAGAAAAGGAAAACACAGGTGCAGAAAATAATGCAAGTGATTTGTCTGGTATCAGTCAACCGGTGAATCAGGAACAGACACCGATAGAAAAAGAAATATGTGAGCCGACTACTCCACCCGAAGATTATGGATTCAATGAAGCCCAGAAAGCAGCAATAGCACAGGCAAAGGCAGAGGCACAGGCGCAGGGCGGTACATATTATGGAAAAGATACAACGGGATGGACTGAATTTGATTGGTTGGTAAATGCTACGGCAGACAAGAGCAATCCAAATTGGGGAAAGACAATGGATGATGTACCAACTATTAATCTTTTTCAATGACTAGCAGATGCTCAATGAAATGGTGGCATTATTTTTACAAAGAAGAATCCTAAATGATCGAAGTGTTGACATGAAGTAAACGGAGAAAAGAAAAATGAAAACAAAGTTGATGAAATTATTGCTGGCAACGGTAGTTAGTGTAATGATGTTTGGAATGCCTGTGATGGCAGAATCAAAATTAATGGGTGACAACATTAGATTTGATTCAGATTATTATGCGCAGCATAATCCGGATGCGGTAGCTGCTTTTGGCAGTGATTTTGCATCGCTGTACAAGCATTATGTAATGTATGGAATCGTGGAAGGGCGAACGCCAAACGACTATTATGATTCCGAAGACATTTGTGGCATACAGGAATATATCAGTCATTATACAACACCGGGAGCTGTACCGGTAATGTTGCCGAGTGGAAATACGGTGCTTTTCCGGCAGCATAAGACAGAAGCGGATTTATATCAGGGAGTGGTGTTTATTGATGAAGCAAATCTTGAGCTAATAAAAGAAGTAATAGACACATTTATGTTGGGTAATTCGGACAAAGACACGGTAGATATTATAATTGTGTATTTACAGTGTTCGGAAGAAGTGAAACCAACGATTATTCCTTTTGCAAATTCAACCATACCGTATGGTCAGGCGAATGGATTTAAAAGAACTTCATGGGATACAGATGTAAATTTTGAAAACACGTATTTGGAGTTGTGCTGGGAAAAGAATCCCGAGTACATTGATATAAGCAAGTATTAATAAACAGTAGGTTGTTCTTGTTACTTAATATTATAAAGGGACTGGAAATTATGAATTGCCTAAGCTATAGGTAGAAGTAAATTACGAAGGAGACGGGTTATGAGAGAAAGAATTTTAAAAACTTTACTGACAACAGCGGTCTGTGTCATGATGTTTGGTACAACAGCTTTAGCTTATTGCAAAGAGATGCCGGACGGTTCTTACTTTGATGCAGAATATTATGCAAAAAATAATCCAGATGTGGTGGCTGCTTTTGGTACGGATGAGAACGCTTTGTATCAGCATTATGTACAGGCAGGAAAAGCGGAGGGGAGATTTGCAACAGAATATGAATATGTTCGAGCAATTTATAACTATTATATGGAAGGGGATAAGTATAAGGCTTTGGCAATTGAACTTCCGCGAGAATATATGTGTTATCCGGATATTAAAGAGTTCGATGATAGGGGTAAACTGCATGCATATATGGATCAATGCGAAGTAGATATGATGGCAAAGTATGCCAATGGTACTCTTTTAAGATTACAACCGGGAACTATTTTCAAAACAAAAAGTAATGATAGGTACACGGCTGGATACACCATGGTTGCTCTCTATGATGGAGATTGGCGTGGGGACAGATACTATTATGTGTTAAACGATAAGCTGCTAGAGTATATTAATGAAGTTGGAATTGAAGAAGCAACGCAGGAAGTATGTTCCTTAGGTGTTGTAATAAATACATTATATGATCCTTATATGGACTGGTAAGAAAATATAATCCATATAAGAAAAAGGATTAATACTTTAAAGAGACAGGGGATTGGTATAGACATCCGGGAAACTTTAGAGGAAAATAAGAAATGGGAAATTATAAAAAAATCTAATTTTTATAAAACCTTACGCCCCTTTCATGGTACTTAGTATTAGAAAGGGGCAGGTAAGGTATTTCCAAATACTTATGAAGAGGAGAAACGGGTGTGGAAGATTTAAAAAGAGCTATCAAACAGATGCGGAATGGAGAGGAAAAAGGCTTTAACGATGTTTATTCCAAAACCTACAACCGTGTCTATTTCCGGGCAAAGCAGATTATGAAGAATGAGGAGGATGCGGAGGATTTAACACAGATTGTATTTGTGGAAGCATATAAAAATATTCACACGCTGCAGTCAGTCGAAGCAATCTACAGCTGGCTGGACGGAATAACTTACCGACAGGGAATGAAACTTTACAGGAAAAAGAAGGATGTGTTGCTTACCGAGGAAGCACAGATTATGTTTGATGAGCTGGAAAGCAATGATATTGATTCTATGCCGGAGCTGACGGCGGATCAGAAGGCAACAGCGGATATCATCAGGGGAATTATTGAAGAACTTCCAGAATTGCAGAAAACAGCGGTGATCGCATATTATTTTGACGGGTTAAAAATCGAGCAGATTGCTGACATGATGGAATGTTCGGTCAATACCATCAAGAGCCGTCTGAACTATGCAAGGAAATATATCAAAGACAGGGTAGAGGAAAAGGAGAAAAAGGAAGGCTACCGGATGCATGTATTTGGCTTTCCAGTACTCTGGTTTGCAATCAAATCCATGGCAGATGGAACGACGCTTACAACACAGGCGGCGCAGACGGTTTACAACGAAGTATGTTCCAACGTTGGGCTGCAGGCAGCGGCAATCGCATCTTCTGCATCAGGCGCGGCGGCAGCAGGAAAAATAGCCTCCTTAGCAGCAAAAGCAAAAGGCATAGGTGCTAAGTTTGCTTCTCTGAGCATGAAAGTTAAGTCGATAATCGTAGCTGGCACGCTTGCGGTAGCAGGAACGGTAGGGATGGCAGCATTTGTACATAATCCAGATAAACTAGATTTTGAGTTTACGGTCGAAGCGGTAAAACCGTTATTCGGGGAATTGTTTGGTAAGTCGATGTTGGACTGGGATTTTGACGAACTGCATGCGTATCTAAAAAGTAATACGGAGTGTCAGGTCGCAGATCCTGAAAAAGAATATTGTGAGTGGTTTAGGGGAGATGGTTTTTCTGGACAATATAATCCGGATGAAGATGGACGTGAAGTGATCAGACTTTGGGATGCTGAATATGGAATGCTCATTTACAGGGATTCAATCTGCATATTCTTGGATGAATCCTCTAATTTTGAAAACAAAAAAATTTTTGGACCGTATAATTTGGGGGAGGATGTTCGGATGATGGCAGGCCGGATGCAACAGGGTATATATGATATTCTAATGAAACAGGAATTGTCATCCTTTAATATTAAATTTGCCAATGGTGAGTGTTTTTCGTCAGGACATATGACAGAGGATGGGCGAGAAGGAATTTATTTTAGTAATGAAGAAGATAAATTTGAATTAGGAATATTTTATGATAGCAATACAAAGAAAACAACAGATATATTGTTTTATTATTATTAATGTAGTTTGAGAAAAGAAAGAATATATGTGAAGAAAAAAGTAGCAGGGAGTCAAGAGTGAAGTGAGTGCAAAAAATTGGAAGCGAGATTGACATACTATGATTCTATATATTGTATATAAATACTGATTTAATGTTTGGAAAATAGATGATTTTACATCTATTTTCCGTGATGGTCAGTATGACTTAATTTTTACCCAATAACTTATAAATATCTATATCCAGGACACGGGAGAATACCAGTAATTCATAATCTGTGACAAAGCGCTCCTGTTTTTCGATGCGGCTGATGACTTTTTGAGATATTTCGACATTATTTAACTGCATCTTGGCGGCAAGTTCATCCTGTGAAAGCTTTAGGCTTTTGCGAGCTGCTCTGATTTGCGGCCCAACAATATTTGCTTTTCCGTCATAGTTATAGATTTTCATAAATACCTCCCCGGACACCTTAAAGATAGGTAATTAATTTTACGTTAGCACGTTGTATAGTTATACTTAGTTCAAAGATGACTAAATATTAAATTTTATTTTTGAATATGGAGAATTATGCAGGCTTGGCGTTTTCTAAACGCTTAAAAATAAAAAAGGAGAAGAGTTATGAGACAAAAAGGAGTTAAAGTGTTACTTGCAACAATGGTATGTACCATGATGATTGGTGCAACGGCGTTTGCCCAGACAAAGACTATGCCGGATGGAACGGTATTCGATGCGGAATATTATGCAGAGCAGAATGACGATGTAAAAGCTGCATATGGAACGGATGAAAATTTACTCTATTTGCATTATTCTGTATGGGGAAAAAATGAGGGAAGGCAGCCGGTTGGGGATACCATGGAAAAGACTGCTCCGATAACCGCCGAAGTTCCGGTACAGGAGAAAAACTGGATTGATCAATTATATTATGATTTGGAGAACAGCCATTATGATGCTGTATTACAGCAGATTCAGTTTCAAACATTTTGGAACAAAGTACATCCATATGCTATTCAGGATCGGTCGGTAGTTTTGGAACGTGAAGGAGAAGATTTGCCGGAGTTTGATGAACATGATTTAAAAACAAGCGATGGAAAAAGCCTGTATGTATTTACTTATGGCGGGATAGGTATGGTGAGATTATATGCGCCGGTATCCGGCAATTATGAGAAGAACCTGCGCGCAGGGGATTATTGGCTTGAAACCTATTGCTATGATTGGGAGGCTAATCAGTATATGGGTTATTCCTATTGGGACGGAAGCAAAAAGGTGGATGTTACACTGATTGAGTAAGATTAGGCGGTCGCATAAGCATTTTTAGTAAATTTCAAGGAGAAAAGAGTATGAAAAAGAAACTAATGAAAACAATCCTGTTAACCCTGATCTGTTCTGTATTATGCGGAACCATGGCTTTTGCCCAGGAGAAGACCATGCCGGACGGAACGGTGTTTGATGCAGAATACTATGCACAGAGCAATCCGGATGTGGTGGCTGCTTTGGGCACGGATGAGAATCTGCTTTACCAGCATTATGTTGTATATGGGAAGAATGAGGGAAGAAAGGCCACCAATGGAGTAGGAGCTTCTGCTGTTGCACAGACAACACAGTCCTTAACGGATGCGAACGGTGTTTATAATGTTCCGAGGGAACAGCAATCCTTCCCGGATAAAAATAAATACCGAGGATTCAATATCACCTACAACGGAAAAACCTACACTTGGGGTATAGAAGCGCAGAGTGATTATGAAAAAGATTGTAGAAATGCAGATGCAGCAAAATTGGCGAATGGAACTTTACAGAGAATTCCGGTTGGAGCGATTATTGATACGGATATCATGTTCTACAGTCTGATGGGATATGAAGGGCAGTATGTCTGCTCCATTGGAGATAAGGACTACTGTGTGATTACCAGAGACAAGCTTGCAGAGGCTGTTGCAACATTGGGTGTACAGAAGGTAGTATCTGATATGGTAAGGGGTTATACCGATGATATAAATAATGACTATCTGGAAAACTCAGGTAACTATCATAAGCCAATTGAAAGTGGAGTGTGTCCATGGTAATAGCCTTTATACAATTGGGTAAGATGAGTTTATTTTCTGAGTGTTTAGATAAAGGAGAGAAAGATGAAAAAGAAAGTAATGAAAACAATCCTGTTAACCTTGACCTGTTCTGCATTATGCGGAACCATAGTTTGTGCCCAGGAGAAGACTATGTCGGACGGAACGGTGTTTGATGCAGAGTACTATGCACAGAGCAATCCGGATGTAGTGGCTACGCTTGGTACGGATGAGAATCTTCTCTACCAGCATTATGTTTTATGCGGTAAAAATGAGGGAAGAAAGGCCACCAATGGAGCAGGAGCTTCGGCTGCTGCACAGACAACACAGTCCTTAACGGATGCGAACGGGGTCTATAATGTGCCAAGGGAGCAGCAGACTTATCCCGATAAGAATAAGTACAGAGGATTCAATGTTACTTACAATGGAAAGACATATGCGTGGGGAGCAGAGGCGCAGATGTATTACGAAAAGGATTGTGAAAGTGCAGAAGCAGCAAAGCTGGCAAACGGAACTTTGCAGAGAATTCCGGTTGGAGCAATTATTGATACGGATATTATGTTTTACAGTCTGAGGGGATATGAGGGACAGTATGTTTGCTCGATTGGGGATAAGGACTATTGTGTGATTACCAGAGATAAGATTGCGGAAGCAGTTGCTACGCTGGGTGTACAGAAGGTAGTGTCGGATATGGTAAGGGGATATACCGATAATGAATGGGAGGATAGTTATCTGCGTAATTCGGGAAATTATCGAAAGCCAATTGAAAGCGGAGTGTGTATATTATAATAGCCTTTATACAATTTGGCAGAATGAGTTTAGGAAAAACCTACACTTGGGGTATAGAAGGTAGTATCGGATGTGGTAAGGGGTTATACCGATGATATAAAAAATAATTATCTGGAAAATTCGGGACAATACCATAAACCCATAGGGGAAGATATACATGAAGATTTCTAACGGGTAGAGTAGTGTACAAATTGGAACGAAGCAATGTAAAAAGGAGCATACCACACGAAGCAGTAATTCGTGTGGTATGCTCTTTTAGCATGAAAATATCAAAGGACTTTTACCTATTTGGGTTGAGTCATTAATCATTCTCCACAGCCGAGTAACCGACGGATACATATGCTATAGTCTGATCAGGAAGCTGTACGGCATAAAAATATGGTGTATCCATTTTCGGTATATGCGGAAAAGAATCTCCTGCCTTCGCGGTAAGGAGGATGCTTTCGGATGAATGCGAGTTGGACTCGCTTCGGACATAGCAGCCCTTTCGGATTACAATTGTACCGGAACTGTTTGCAGACTGAATTTCAGTCTGACCTTCACCGGAAGGTGAAGAGGATACCTCTGGCTGTCCATCGTCAGTGGATGGGGTGGCAGCAGAATCGGCTTGTATAACGTCAGCATCCGTTTCCTGGCTGTCAGAACCATATTCAAGATAACGAATAGCACAGTAACCGGTAATTCCCTGACAGCTTACGGCTGCCCATTCATCGTCTACAAGCTCTGTGATTTCTCCCGATGCTCCAAATTTGATTTTTGCAACAACCTTTCCCTCTGTAGATGGGATATCACGCACATTGAGACTTGGCTTTGATTTACAGGTAAAGGGAATTGGTGTAAAAGCTGATTCCGTATTTTCGCTGTCCTCCGTTTGCAGACCTGCGGTTTCCTCTGATGCCTCCTGGACATCGGTTTCTGAAGCATCTGAATCAGACAACAATGTCTCCTGCGAATCGGAAGAATCGGTTTCGGTCAATTCTGTCTCGGAAAGGTTTGCTTCGGAAGCGTCTGTCTCTGTAGAGATTTCAGTAGCAACTGTGGGCTGTGCAGCGGCGCTTTCTGCTGCATTCGGCGAGGAGACGGAAGTATGGTATAGCAGACAGCCTGCTGCAGCTATGCCATAAAAGATGCAGAGTGCATATAAAATAATCTTACGCTGTTTCATTTGTGTCCTCCTTTTCTAAAACGGAAAGCTCAGGAAGCTGTAAATAAACTGCAAAGCCTGTCTCAGGGGAGCTTTTGATCTGAAGGGAACCTTGTAAAGCATGGATAGCAGCCTCTGTCTGGAAAAGGCCTAAGCCTGTGCCGCTGATGCGATTGGAACCCTGATAGTTTCGCTTGGTCAGGCTGGGTATTTCGGCATCAGAAACTCCGTTGGTATTATTGCGGAAGACCATGAGTACGCTGGAATCCTGCTTGGAGAGTGTCAAAGTAAAGCGGGCCACATGGTGGGGATCGCATTTTACATATTTTACAGCGTTGTCCATTAAATTTCGTGTGACAAGAGTAAGCAGTGCTCCTCTGGTGGAGAAATCAATGCGTTTTTCCTCACTTAAAATTTGAACCTGTGCAGGGGAAATTCCATATAACATGATAAATTCCTGCATCATGGCTTCGCAGAAAGCATTTAGATTCAGAGTAACGGGGGCTTCGTTCTGGCAGTCCGGTAAAATCAAAGAGGCTTCCGAAACAACGGTGTTGATTTCCGAAACAGCTTCCGATTCCTTCGCAGCTTCCGGTTCTATAGAAATTTCTGCTTCAGGAGCAGCTTCCGGCTCCTCAACAGCCTTAGGCTCGGAAACAGTGTAGGCTTCAAGAGAGGGCTCAGTTTCAGTCTTTGAAGCAACCGGAGAGGCAGCAGACAAATCATCAGAAGTCTTTGTAGCCAGCATCAGAAATGGCATGGACAGTCCTAACAGCAGTATAAAGAGTAGACAGAGCAGCAATGCCCCTTTTGAAAGAGAAAACAAAGCTGCCAGAAAGCAGATGCTGTGGAAAAGTAAAAATTTTAGTTCGGTAGATGAAAAGGAATGTGTTTTCAAATGGTTATCCTCCCTTGTTTGCGAGAAGAAGCATGTTCTCGGATTGTAATGGTATTATCAGCCTTATTCTAACAGATTTGGAGGAAAAGTAAAATGTAACTTTGTGTACGATATGCTATAATTCATTTCAGAAACCATACCATTGAATGAGTGGATGGAATTTTTGAAGAAAGAAAAGTTTAAAATTGAGAAATTGAACTATGGAAGTGAAACAGAATTGGACCATAGATTTTACCAAAGGAAGCATTGTGGCAGGTCTGGTCAGATTTTCCATTCCGCTGATGATCGGAAATCTGCTGCAGCAATTCTATAATATTGCAGATACCCTGATTGTCGGCAGATTTATTGGGAAGGAAGCGCTGGCGGCCGTGGGATCGGCCTATACCATTATGGTTTTTCTCACCTCGGTTATTCTTGGGCTGTGCATGGGAAGCAGTGCGTTTTTGTCCATTCAGCATGGAAGGGGTGACAGAGAGACATTTGCCTGTGGCAACTTTATGGCATTTGTGCTGATTGGTGGATTCGCGGTTGCATTAAATACGGCAGTGTATCTGGGGATGGATGCGATACTCACGCTTTTGCGGGTTCCGGCGGATGTCTATGAGCCGATGCGTTCTTATGTGGTCATTATCTATGGCGGCATCATGGCGACATTTCTGTATAATTATTTTGCAAACAGCCTGCGTGCGGTCGGCAACTCGTTTGTACCCCTGCTGTTTTTGGGTGTATCGGCACTGCTTAATATTTTTTTGGATATTTTGTTCGTGGCGGTCTTTTCCTTTGGAATCCGGGGAGCTGCGGCAGCGACGATACTTTCCCAGTATGTATCAGGGATCGGAATCTGGATGTATGCCTGGAAAAAGGCACCGATGCTTCGGTTTGACAGGAAGCAGATGCGGTTTCGAAGCAGTATCCTGAAAAATATTCTGAGCCTTTCCGTGCTGACCTCCCTGCAGCAGTCTATTATGAACTTTGGTATTCTGATGGTGCAGGGGCTGGTAAACAGCTTTGGGGCGGCGGTTATGGCGGCTTTCGCTGCGGCGGTAAAGGTCGATACGTTTGCCTATTCTCCGGTACAGGATTTCGGAAATGCGTTTTCCACCTTTGCAGCGCAGAACCATGGAGCGCAAAAAGAAGAGCGAATCCGAAGCGGATGGAAAAAGGCTGTTCTTGCAGTGCTTGTGTTCTGTGTAATCATCAGCCTTGCGGTTACGGTATTTGCCGGGGAACTGATGTCCATTTTTACGGACGATGCTCAGATTATTCAGATTGGCATTTCCTATCTGCGGACGGAGGGAATTTTTTACTGCCTGATTGGCTTTCTCTTTTTATTCTATGGCTATTTCCGTGCAGTGGAGCAGCCGGTCGTATCTGTGATATTGACTGTTATTTCCCTTGGAACAAGGGTATTTCTGGCATATCTGCTCTCGGGTATTGCGTTAATCGGATACGTCGGTATCTGGGTCAGTATTCCGATTGGCTGGGTGTTAGCAGACCTCGCCGGTTTGTATTTTCTGCGTAAGGTCAGGTAGCTTTTTTCAACAGCTTGCGGTACAGGTTATCCATACAGATAGCTCCAAAGGGTGCCGTAATGAGGATGGACAGGACGGCAACCGTTAAAACGATTTGACCGCAGGACAGTCCCATGGTAAGAGGGATAGCTCCTATGGCGGCCTGAACGGTCGCTTTGGGCACATAGGCCGTCATACAAAACAGCCGTTCCTTCGGATTCAGGTCTGTTTTGATCAAGGAACATGCCACTCCGGCCATTCGGAATATTAATGCACCGATGACTAACAAAACAGCATAGATTCCGGCAGACACGGCATAGCTTAAGTCTACGGTCGCACCGACGAGCACGAACAGGAATACTTCGGCTGCCACCCAGAGCTTATTGTATTTTGCGGACAGCCTTTGTGCCAGTACGGGATATTTTTGCTTGATGATTATGCCGACACTCATGATTGCCAAAAGACCGGAGAGAGGTATGATGCCTTCCAGACGGTTTTCCAGCTCCAGAAGCAGGAAAGAGAAGCTGAGGATAATCAGGAGCTTAACGGAATCTCTCATATGAAGCCGTTGGAAGAATCTCACAAGCAGGATTCCTGTAATCGTGCCTGCTGCAATTCCGAGAAAGATGGAAACCGGTATTTGTAAAAAGCGGGCAGCGGAAAGCTTTCCGGTGGAAGCCAGTGAGGTAAAGGCGGTAAAAAGGACAATGACGAAAACATCGTCTACGGATGCTCCGGCAAGCAACAGCTGAGGTATGCTTTTGGCTGTGCCATAGCCTTCTTCGATGAAGCGGATCATTCTTGGTACGATGACAGCAGGAGATACTGCTGCAATGACGCTGCCCATGATGGCTGCTTCCAGAGTGGATACACCAAGGAGCAGAGGAGCAAACAGAATCGTCCCGGCAATCTCCATGCAGGCAGGGACGAAGCACATCAGTACCGCGGGGCGTCCGACCTTTTTTAAATCGGATAAGTCCAGAGACAATCCGGCTCTGGTGAGAATAATGACCAGTGCAATTTGTCTTAAATCCGCTGAAATGTTCAAAATGGATTCATCAATCAGGTTGAGGGCGTGAGGGCCAAGCGCCATGCCGACCACAATCATTCCCAGCAGCCCCGGCAGCTTTATTTTGGAAAAAAGACCTGCTAAAAGCAGTCCGGACAATAAAATCAAGGCAATACTTGTTAACATCTCTTTATTCTACTTTCCCGAATACTCCGATACTCCAGCTTCCGCCGCCGGCATCCTCGACATATATTCTTCCGTCTTTCGTATTTAAACGTCCTGTATTACCATAGGGATACGGACTATAGCCGCGCTCTTCCAGTATACTGACTATTTGAGACTCCGTATGATCAAAATCTTCACTATGTGTTCCCTTTTCTGTATACGGAGCGTGACAGACTATGCAATAAGCCCAAACATTCTTATCTCCTTCATCTATAATCTGCCATGGTGTGTAACCGATTGCTGAAAAAACAGCACACGCTTCTGTATAAGAAGACACCGTCGTATTCACATAGGAATATCCACTTTTCAATACAATTTTATAACCACTGGAAGCTGTCTGTGTGGTATCTGTTACAGGAGTATCTGCCTTTACTTCTGCTTTATCCGTACCTAAATAGCTGTTGCTCACATAAGCCGCGTTTCCGTTATACTCAATGCGGTACCAACCTGTTTCTGCACACTGACCTGTTACCTTAACCTCGTCGTTAGCAGATAAGCTGCCGAGCTTCTCGCCGTCTGTGTCAGGAATACTTCTGATATTTACAGTCTGCTGTGCGTACATGGTAGCATCCATGTCGGTATAAGTGTAAGTATGTATGCTTCCTGCTGCTGTTCTGGTATCGGTTTCATTGCAGAAATTACACTGAGCTGTTTCGGTTCCGTCTGTTGTATCAGTGGCGTCGTTGTTGGAAATGTAGTTTTCGAAGCTGTGACCTGTAGCTGCAATCGTTTCTGTGTAGCTGTCACCGCATTCACAGGTAAAGGTTTTTAAGCCGTCAGAGGTGCAGGCAGCTTCTGTCGTGATAGCCTCTGTATAGATGTGTTCATGAGGTGCCTCTGTTGGTTTTGGGGTTACTGCAACTTCTGCTGTGGCTTCCTGGACTGTTGGTGCTTCTGTATTTTCCGGTGCATTGTCAGAATCTGCACCGCAACCAAAAAGCATTACGGTGAAAGCAAGGACTGCCATCAGGGCTGATTTTTTCTTCATGTTTACCTTACCTCTTTTCCTGTAAAATAAAAAAACCATAATCACTGGGAAACCCAGCAATTACGGCAAGCAATGCCCAGAACCGGAATCGAACCAGTGACACGAGGA
>JAGANL010000021.1 GCA_017624235.1 Lachnospiraceae bacterium
AGAAAAGATATCCTTATCGTAGTATTTACCAAGTTTTCAAAAAAATGTCAAGAGGCTGAAGGGGGATTTTTGCGCTTTTTATGGCTGAAGGGGGATTTTTGCGCTTTTTTAGGCGAAGAAGAATAGATGACATCTTTCATGAGGCTATCAGAAAGCAAAAATATAAGTTCGTTTTTTGTGCGATTGCCCTGCCAACCCCTCTGTAAACTGTTAATGCTCCCATGGTTTGTCATAAAACTGCTCCTTTGTATTGCCACTGAACGGATCATTTTTCTGTCACTGAGTCTTCCAGAGCGAGTGCAGCGTTAGAGCTGCACACACTTCTGGGATCACAAGATCAGTTTATATAGTCTGCCAGGATCTTTAGTGCTGTTACTACCGTACAGGAATCTGCCTTTTTTAATCTGGTATAATGGCGAAGTCGTTCTTCATTCCAAAAGCAGTCTGACAGATCAGCCAGTTCAGTTCCAATGTTCCAGTTGGGAATACACAGATAGTTCCCATATGCATGCTTCCCTGTGATAAGGTAGAAGCGGCTTCCTCTGGCAGAGACCTCTGCCTCGCAGGGATTTCCGTTTTTTATGATTTCCATTGTCCCGCTCCATTTTCCGGGCGAACAGCCTTTTGCATGACATTCAAAGGTGATCATCATTTTCCGTTACCTCCCAGCATTTCATGTTCCAGCACATAGCGTACCAGGTGTTCATCGATCAGACGCTTGTTCTGCTGGCTGGCATACATCAGGCTTCCATCGCAGATACGGTTGATACGCCGGGGGATCCCGGTTGATTCTCTGTATATCTCATCCACTGCCTTATCGGTAAAGATATCCTGCCGTCCTCCGGCATAGGTCAGATGGGAGTTGATATAACGTTCCGTTTCTGAGCGGTCAAGATGGGGAAGGACACAGTTTATGTCAATTCGCTGGCGCACAGCGGCATAACGCTGCAAACGAAGTTTTTCCCACAGTTCCGTCTGCCCGGCCAATACCAGAGCCATCGGACTCATGGAATCAAACTTATAGTTCAATAAAAAACGAAATTCTTCAATAGTTTCCTTTTCCAACAGATGGGCTTCGTCCAGAATACAGACAACTTTTTTGCCCTGTACACCACGGATGATCTCCACTTCTTTCTGGAGCTGTCTTTTTGCGTCACCCCTGTAAAAACGGGATTCTATACCAAGCTGGTCAAGCATCCCTTTATAAAACCACCGGGGAGTCAGCTTGGAATCTGACAGATACAGAAAGATATATTCCTCTTTTGGCAGTGAGGATACAAAACGCCGGATCAGCGTGGATTTCCCACATCCGGCATCTGCCGTCACCACGGCAAAGAGCTGCCTGTCAGCCACATAGGATAACCGTCCCAGGGCATCTGCCATAGCTGCCGACTCATAAAGCTGTCCGGGTGGAATGTCTCTCGTAAAGGGAGTGCGTTCCATTTCATAAAAAGTCTTATACATTACTGCCACCATCCTTCCTGAACTGGCCAAAGGAAATGGCATCCGCCATCTGCCGTCTGGACTGTTCCTGTTTTTTCTCCAGAACGTTCAGGAATCGGGAACTCTCCGGTTCTGTTTCCTGCATGGATACCGGAAGTGACGGATTTTTGTCACAGAATGACCCCATTTTTAATGGCTCTGCGTTAAACGGCTCTATTCCCGGATAATGAACAGTAATGACCTCCGGGGCTGACGGATCATAGGCGATTTCTACCTTGAAACCGATCAGCGACGGTCTTGTCTCGTATTTGCGCCCCTGAAAGCTGATGCAGGCCCCCTTATCCACAAGACGTGTTTCATGGTGGAGGAATGCTTCAGCAACTGTTGCGGTATCCAGAAATGTAAGTGCCCTGGAGTCGCGGTTCCATTCCTGGAGTGGTGTGATGCCTTCCTGCGCAACGCTGGTTCCGAGACTTTCATAATACTCCCTGATTCCGTCATGGGCATCCTTGTGATAGTATTCCTCGAGATAAATGGACCAGTAGCGGTTGAGTTCCTCAAGTGTTCTGATCTTATGGATCTTTGCCTCACGCAGGAACGAATCTACGACCTGGTGGAATTTTTCACACTTTCCTTTAGATTTTCCGCTTCTTACAGGGGCATGCCGGACAGTGATCCCCAGTTTTGCCAGCGAAAACTTCAGCTGCTTTGCGACATACTGGCTGCCGTTATCGAAATAAGCGGCATCAAATTTTCCGGCTTTGAGAATGACCTTGCGGAAGGTGTCTTCCACGATAGCCTCCTCCTGGTTATCATAGAATTCTGACTGGATGACATACCGGGAGTGGTCATCAATGGCCGAGGACAGATATGTCCGCACCATAGCGCCATTCTTTCCAATTGGAAGCTTACAGCCGTACTTGATGTCGCCCTGCAGGAGCATCATCCGGTGAGGCTTGCAGAAGCGTTTTGAGGAGCTCTCACGGGCATCCCGGTACATCTTCATCTGCTTAACTCCAAAACCGGCGCGGTAGAGATAACGTTCCAGTGTGGAGCGTTTGAGTATCCCGGGAGATGCCCATCCTTCCTGCTCCAGGATAAAGATGATCTGCTCCACAAAGCGTTTTGGCACCTCTTTTTTTAACTGGATGGCCTGTTCAACGATCGCCAGGTAGTTATCCGGAAGTTTTTTAGAAAGGCTTCTTTCACAAGCTATCGGTTTTAATCCTGAAAAGCCGTTGCTGCGGTATGCTGCTTCATAACGGTAGAGAGTCCGCTCTGAGACCTGTGCCCTTGCGGCAATCCCGCTGCGCAGCTGGCTGCGTTTGGCAGGGTCAAGGGATTCATCCAACAGGGGAGCGATCAGGGTATATCGCTCCAGTGCCTGCTGATCCTGCCAGTTCTGGTCTTTGATTGTTTTCTGCATCTGTTATGCACCTCCTTGGGATAACCATACACCAATAGGTGATGACAGTAAAAACAAAGTAGGTGCAGGAACAGCTCCATCAGGAAGGGACCAGAAATCCTCCTGAGTTATATATCATACGAAGGATGGCTTCAAGCCAGCAGTCGTTTGATAAACGTATTTTTTCGAGCAGGGAAATCCGGGACTCAAGCAGCCTCTGGTCAAAACCCAGAAGCCGGTGTCCGATAGACTTCAAATATCCGTCAATGCGGACATAGTTTACCATCAGCCAGTGTTTCCAGCGGAGCATGGTTGCTTCACAAGGATAATCCTCATCCTCTAAGTCATCTGGTGTAATGATCTCATCAAGCACGCCGGAGATTACCTCCGAGGCATAGTGCTTATAGGGAGTAAGGCAGTCCGGCAGTGCATTGTGAATTCGACGGCAGCCTTCATTGGTACACTGCAGTCTTTCCACTCTGAGAATCTTTTTCACACCGCCATCCAGCTTCATGATACGAAGGCGGTAGTCACGGTGTTTCAGAGGTGACTGGCACTCCGGGCAGGGACAAATTTCTCTGCTCTCACCAAAAAATATTGGAATCCTCATTGCATGTCAGCGTGTAATCTGATAAAATAATCATGTTTTATTGATTAGGTCTCAGGGAGCACATCATGTCAGGAGGGTTCTCTGGGACTTTTTCTTTCTGTATGATAATGACAGTATACAGACCAAATCTTTGACATGCAAGCAGAGCATTGGTAAGCGATGAATAACCCACCGTTCCACAATCACCAAAATATATGAGATAATGGATCCAACTTGGAGTGGCATCTATCTGTCCATATCTCGGATCGCCGCTTAGATGCATTTGGTACAATCTCTATTGCACTGCGGTAGC
>JAGANL010000002.1 GCA_017624235.1 Lachnospiraceae bacterium
GATGATTCTTTTTCTTTTGTTATTGACTCACATATTTCTAAATTTGATGAGAAATCACAATAATCACAGAAAACAAGTGTACCCAATCTCATGGCAGAGTAGCCAAGTCCGGCAGGGATAAACGCTGAAGGCATCTAAGCGTGAAGCCCCCCTCAAGATGAGATATCCCTCCGCAAGGTTAAGACCCCTTAGAGAGTATGAGGTAGATAGGGCAGGGGTGTAAGCACAGTAATGTGTTCAGCTGACTGTCACTAATCGGTCGAGGGCTTATCCTAGAGACTGTTCGGAAGGAAGAGAGAGCTCAGGAGAGATCCTGGGAGGATGGAAAGACATTTGGAAAGATAGAGAGAGGACGAAAGTTCATCTGTGTTCGGTTTTGAAGGTACGGAATTGGAAAATGAAATAGTGTTTGGATTATGGGCTGTAGCATTTGTTACAGCTTTTTTCTATTTATGCTGTAACTTTTTGTATAAAAAGTCTGTATTTTTAAAAAAATGTATGGTATAATCAAAATAATTAGGAAACGATTCAGGGAACAGGCCTGTGAAAATAAAATAGAGAGGTGGATATAATGGATACGAATATTCTGTTGGAAAGTGGAACAAACGAACTTGAGGTATTAGAGTTTACGGTAGCGGGAAACTCTTATGGTATCAATGTTGCTAAGATTAAGGAAATTATTCAGTATCAGGAGGTAACTCCGGTACCAAATGCACACCCCAGTATCGAAGGTATTTTTATGCCGCGTGATACCATGATTACGGCAATTGATTTAAGAAATTGTCTGCAGAGGGGCGAATCCAAAGCAGGCGGACTTTTCATCATTACGAATTTCAACAAGCTGGATATTGCTTTCCATGTAGATTCGGTAATCGGAATCCACAGAGTTTCCTGGAGAGATATTATTAAACCGGATTCTACAGTTTCCAGTGCAGAGGATGGCGTATCAACCGGTATTATTAAGTATGAGAATAAACTGATTATTATTCTGGATTTTGAAAAAATTGTAACAGATATTAATCCTGAGACCGGTTTAAAAGTTACAGAAATTGATGAGATTGGCAAAAATGTCAGCCGCGAAGATGTGGGTATTCTCATTGCGGAAGATTCTCCGTTGTTAAATAAGTTAATTGTGGATTCTTTGAAAAGAGCAGGTTATATTAATCTGATACATACAGAAAACGGGCAAGAAGCATGGAACGTGCTTTGTGAATGTAAGAAGGATGGTACGTTAGCAGAACATGTGAATTGTGTGATTACAGATATTGAGATGCCGGAGATGGATGGTCATCGTCTGACCAAGCTGATTAAATCGGATGATGCTTTCAAAGGTATACCGGTTGTCATTTTCTCATCTCTTGTAAATGAAGAAATGCGTAGGAAGGGTGAGACTCTGGGAGCTGATGCACAGCTTTCCAAGCCCGAGATTGGTGATTTGGTGCGGGAAATTGATAAGCTGGTTCTTGTGTAAGGAAAAGAAGAGAGTCTGTAACAGGACTCTTTTTTTCGTATATTGGATGGGACAGCAGGAAAGGAAAACGGAGAGCGATAGTGGAGACAGTCGAAGATTTGAAGAAGAGTATAGCGGACGCAGAGATGGTATTGGTCGGTATAGGAGAGGAATTTGAGACAGATTGGGAAAAAATGAAAGGTATACAGCCCTATGCAGAATGGCTGGCAGAAATAGCCCAAAAGGAGGATGCGAAATGGCTGATTCCTTATATCCGGGCACATTATCTGGAGCAGATGGATGATGAGAGGTTGAGAGAAGCATATAGCAGTCTGAATAGACTTCTCGAAAAGAAAAATTATTTTCTGGTATCTCTTTGTACGGATGGAAGAATGGAAAAGCTGAAGTGGAAAGAAGACCGGCTGGTATTTCCGTGCGGGGGATATACAAAGCTGCAATGTGAAAATTGTAAAGCAGAACTGACAGATGCCGGACAGACGGTCGATGCGGTGATACAGAAATGTCAGCAGCAGGTGGGAAGCCTGGAAAGGATAGAACGCCCTGTATGTCGCCATTGTGGAGCAAAATTGGAATTTAACAATATTTATTTTGCAGAAGAGTATGATGAAACTGGATATTTACCGGCATGGGATATTTATATGAAATGGCTGCAGGGAACGATTAACAGGAAATTGTGTGTCATAGAGCTTGGAGTAGGCTTAAAGTTTCCATCAGTCATCCGCTGGCCATTTGAAAAGGCTGCATTTTTTAATCAGAAGGCATCCTTTTTCCGTGTACACAGCAGACTGTATCAGATGAGTGAGGAATTGGCAGATAGAGGAGTGTCCATTGCACAGAATCCGATAGACTTTTTACGGAATTAGTTTGTCTCATATAGCCAAATATGATATAATGAGCCTTGCGACGATGTGCGCTTGCGGACATCGGCATAAGGCGAAAAAACGCATCGAGCCGTCAGGCGAGATGATATAATGAGGCTTGCGGCGATGTGCGCTTGCGGACATCGACATAAGGCGAAAAAAACTTGGAGGAAATCCAATGGGTTCAAATGAGGATTATTTAGATAACCTGCTTCAGTCCATGCTGGCGGAAGAAGGGGAGGCAGAAGCACAGAAGAGTCTGATTGATTCCGGTGAAACGGACAATGCCCAGGAAAATGAGGAAGTGGATCTGGATGCGCTGCTCAATAGTCTGGAAGGCATTGAAGACATTGTGCAGGAGAATGCCCAAGAGAAAGAGCAGGAAGAGACGGAAGAAGCGGAAAAAGATATCTGGGCGGTGGAAGAAGACGCAGCAGCTGAAGAGCAGCCGGAGAAAGAGCAGGATGAAACCGGTGAGGATCAGGCAGAAACCAAAATGCTCAGTCCGGAAGAAATAGAAGCGATGTTTGCACAGATGGATGCGGAAGAGGCTTTGGAAGCCGGGCAGGAATCGGATGAGAAAATGTATTCGGATGAGGAGCTGCAGGAAGACGACGCGGAGAGTGGTGAATCGGAGGATGATCTGTTGGCGATGCTGGAGGGGATGGAAGAGCAGGATCCCGATTTAAATGAGATTAACAGTTTGTTAGAAAAGTCCGACCATCATGAAGCGGTTGACGATGATGTAATGGCTCTTCTGGATGAGGACGAAGAAGCACAGGTATATCCTGCTTTTGAAATGGATGAAGCAGAACAGACTGATAGCGTGGATGATTCAGAGGCTTCGGAGAAACCGGAGAAATCTCGTCGAAAAAGAAAGGAACGGAAAAAGAGGGAAAAGGTGAAGGCTCCGAAAGAAAAGGCGGTCAAGGAAAAAAAGGAGGGGTTCTTTTCCAGATTATTTAAGGCCCTGACGGAAGAAGAGGAAAAAGTAAATACAGCAGATACCTATGATATGAATGCGGAGAATGAGGCAATTCTGCAGGAAATGGAACAGGAGGATGCCGCAACCATTCCGGAGAAAAAGGGAAAGAAACCAAAAAAGGAGAAGAAAAAGAAAGAAAAGGAGCCCAAAAAGGAGAAGGCGAAAAAAGAGAAAAAACCAAAGAAGGAGAAGGTGAAAAAGGAAAAAGTACCGAAAGCACCTGCTCCGAAGGGAAAACCGCTGCCGAAAAAGAAGACGGCTGTTGTAGTTCTGTTTGCAGCGACTGTTTTTGCAGCAGTTATGCTGTTTAGTGACTTTGTTCCGGGAATCATGGAGATACGGAAAGCCAGAGAAGCATTTGAGCAGGCAGATTACGAGACGACATTTGCACTGCTGGCTGGCAGGGAACACAGGGAAGAAGAGGAAAACATATATCAGGCATCGTTGCTTGTAGCACAGATGCAGCGTTCGATGGATTCCTATTTGAATTACCAGAGGATGGGCATGGATATTCAGGCTTTGGATGCGTTGATCAAGGGTATCGGAAAATATGAAGAGGTATCAGCCGAGGCAGGTGAATTAGGTATACAGTCCAGAGTAGACGAAATATATACTGCAATCTTATCTGCATTAGATAGTGCTTACGGAATTTCAGAGGACGAGGCAAAAGAGATTTTTGCAGAAAAGGAGGATGATGTATATTATACGATTGCACTGAAGCGGGTACTGGGAATGGAGATTCCGGCAATAGGACATCAGGGAACGGAGTCTGCGGACGGCATGATACAGGAAGTTGTTTCGGAGGAAGATGTTCCACAGGAAGATATGTTGGATGCAGAGAATGATTTTCTGAATGATTATTAGGATTTGCTCAGCAGCTCATTAGGAGGGAAGAAATTTTCTTGACAGATTTCAGACAATTGTAGTATGATTGTTCATGTATTTGAGACAAAAGAGTAGGGTACTATTTTATCCTAAGGTCTTAAAAGCGATTATTACGGACCACTCCTTCGGGAGTTAAGGCCATACGGATAGCCGGGTCCACTGCCGACAGGCGAGCATTCGCCTTATTGATTGAGTTAAAAGCTCAGTTTTATAGGTTGGTTACTTTATAACCGAAATGCGTAATTACGCAAACTTGTGAAATGGTCAATAAAGAGTGGTAAAAGTATTATTGCTACATAGACTCTAAGTACCCGATATCGAATCTGATCAAATTGTCAACAGAGATAGAAGACGAAGCTCTTGGTTTAAGGTTATCGTTTTTCTGTTTTTGTAGGCAGGCCATAAGAGGATGATAGAAAGCAGGTTGTTGTAATGCAGCCTGCTTTTTTGCTTTGCAAGGGCGCTTGGAGCATGTTATCTGAGGAGAGGAAAAGGGAGTATGGAAAAAGACGTAAAAATGGACCAGAATCGTGCACCAATCTATGAGGCCCTTCAGACATTCCGTCATATGCGTGTGGTACCTTTTGATGTTCCGGGACATAAGCATGGGCGCGGTAATCCGGAGCTTGCGGAATTTTTGGGTGAACAGTGTGTTAGCGTGGATGTGAACAGTATGAAGCCTCTGGATAATCTGTGCCATCCAATCTCTGTAATCCGTGAAGCAGAGGAATTGACAGCAGAAGCCTTTGGAGCGGCACATGCCTTTCTGATGGTTGGAGGAACGACAAGCTCTGTACAAACTATGGTGTTATCTGTATGTAAACGCGGCGACAAGATTATTCTGCCCAGAAATGTTCATCGGAGTGTCATCAATGCATTGGTTCTTTGTGGTGCAGTTCCGGTATATGTAAACCCGGAAGTAGACATCAGACTTGGTATTTCACTTGGTATGCGGAGAGAGCAGGTGGCGAAAGCAATCGAAAAGCATCCGGATGCAGTTGCAGTTCTTGTCAATAATCCTACTTATTACGGTATTTGCAGTGATTTAAAGGCAATTGTCAAAATGGCACATGATGCGGGAATGTATTGTCTAGCAGATGAAGCGCATGGTACACACTTTTATTTTGGAGAACATATGCCGGCTTCGGCGATGGCCGCGGGTGCTGATTTGGCTGCCGTATCGATGCATAAGAGTGGAGGAAGTCTGACGCAGTCGAGTCTTCTTTTGACGGGACCCAATATCAATCCGGGACATGTCAGACAGATTATTAACCTGACGCAAACGACATCCGGCAGTTATCTTTTGATGTCCAGTTTGGATATCAGCAGACGGAATCTTGCCCTCCGGGGGAAAGAGGTGTTTGCGAAGGTGGTGTCTATGGCACAGTATGCAAGAGAAGAGATCAATGCGATTGGTGGATATTATGCGTTTGGAAGAGAATTGATTAATGGAAATTCTGTTTTTGACTTTGATCCGACCAAGTTGAGTGTACACACCAGAGATATTGGTCTGGCAGGAATTGAAGTATATGATATTTTACGTGATGAATATGATATCCAGATTGAATTTGGTGATATTGGAAATATTCTTGCCTATCTGTCAATAGGAGATCGGCCGCAGGATCTGGAGCGGCTGGTAAGCGCGCTTGCGGAAATCCACCGTAGATATCAGACAGACAGCAGCGGACTTCTCAGTCAGGAGTATATTGATCCGGAGGTCGTAATCAGTCCGCAGGAGGCTTTTTACGCAAATAAGAAAAGTATTCCGCTGGAGGAAAGCGTTGGTTGCGTTTGTAGTGAATTTGTCATGTGTTATCCACCGGGTATACCGATTTTGGCGCCGGGAGAACGTATAACAAAAGAGATACTGGATTATATTCAATATGCAAAGATTAAGGGGTGCTCCATGACCGGACCAGAGGATTCGGAGATATTGAATATCAATGTATTGCGGTAAGGAGGGAAAGCGTTGGAATTATGGTTTAGTGAATTTCATGCACCGGATGTAAAGCACAGCATACGGGTAGACAGACATTTATATTCACATAAGAGTGATTATCAGCAGATTGATATTTTTGACACACCGGAATTTGGACGTATGCTGACGTTGGATGGAAATGTCATGCTGACAGAGAGAGATGAATTTATCTATGATGAAATGATTACACATGTTCCGATGGCAGTTCATCCGAATGTCAGGGATGTGTTGGTAATTGGTGCCGGTGACGGAGGCGTTGTCAAAGAGCTTACCAGATATAGCAGTATTCAGAAAATTGATCTTGTGGAAATGGATGAGCAGGTAATTGAGGCGTGCAGAACCTATCTTCCGGAAAATGCCTGCAGGTTGGATGATCCAAGGGTGCACATTTATTTTGATAATGCACTTCGATTTATCAGACGCTGTAAGGAGGAATATGACCTGATTATTGTGGATTCCACGGATCCGTTTGGACCGTCGGAAGGATTTTTTACGAGGGAATTTTACGGTATATGTTATAATGCGCTTCGCGAAGATGGCATTATGGTCAATCAGCAGGGCAGTCCTTTTTATAAGCACGATGCAGAGGAAATCAAACGCTGCCATAAACGGATCGTCACTACATTTCCGGTCAGCAGAGTATATCAGGCCCATATTCCGACGTATGCAGCCGGCTATTGGCTCTTTGGATTTGCAAGCAAAAAATATCATCCCATTGATGATTTTGATGCAGACAGATGGAAGCAGCTGGATCTGGAGACTCAGTATTACACGACCAGATTGCACATAGGGGCGTTTTACCTGCCTGCTTTTCTGGAAAAAATGCTTGAGGAGGTAGAGTAAGGTGAAGAAAAATGTGGAAACCTTTATCGGTTGTGAGGCGGAATATGAGGATGCGAAAATGGTTTTGTTCGGAGCGCCCTTTGACTCCACTACGAGCTTTCGTCCTGGAGCCAGATTCGGACCATCGGCAATCCGTCATGAAAGCTTCGGACTAGAGATGTACAGCATCTATCAGGATAAGGATCTGAAGGATATACCGGTCTTTGACAGCGGGGATTTGGAGCTGTGCTTTGGAAGCAGTGAGTCGGCACTTTCGGATATTGAAGCGCATACGGGACAGATTTTGAAAGACCGGAAGCTGCCGATTATGATCGGTGGAGAACATTTGGTGACGTTGGGGGCAGTCAGGGCTGTATGGAAAAATTATCCGGATCTGCATATAATTCATTTTGATGCACATGCGGATCTGCGGGATGATTATCTAGGGGCAACCCTGAGTCATGCCTGTGTACTGCGGCGGTGTCATGAGTTAGTGGGAGATGGTAGGATCCATCAGTTTTGTATTCGAAGTGGTGAAAAAAATGAATTTGAATTTGCAGGAGGACATACAGACCTGCACCCGTTTCATTTTGAGGGATTGAAGGAAGTCGTTGAATGGCTGATAGAAGCCAAAGCTCCGGTGTATTTTACCATAGATTTGGATTGCCTAGATCCGGCAGCATTTCCGGGAACCGGAACACCGGAGGCGGGCGGGGTTACCTTTCTGCAGCTGTTTGATGCTATCTGCGAGGTTTGCAGGACCAATGTGGTAGGTGCGGATATCAATGAGCTGGCACCGATGCTGGATGCCAGCGGCGTTTCTACAGCGACTGCCTGTAAAGTGCTTCGGGAGCTTTTATTGGCTCTCGGCGAATGATATTGGATAAAGAATCAAGGGAATATCCTTTCTTTACAGATTACAAGAAAAAGGAGATGTGAAATAATGAGTAGAGTATTGGTAATCGGATGCGGTGGTGTGGCCAGTGTTGCAATTAGAAAATGCTGCCAGGTCAGTGAAGTATTTACGGAACTTTGCATCGCCAGCAGAACCAAGAAAAAATGTGATGAGCTGGCAGAAAAATTGATAGGACAAACTGCTACCCGGATTACGACTGCCCAGGTAGATGCGGATGATGTACAGCAGGTGATTGATTTAATCAAAGCGTATCAGCCTGAACTGGTCATGAATATAGCATTGCCGTATCAGGATCTTACAATCATGGACGCATGTCTGGCTTGTGGTGTCAATTATATGGATACTGCCAATTATGAGCCGGAGGATACAGATGATCCGACATGGCGTGAAATCTATGAGAAACGCTGCAAGGAACAGGGATTTTCAGCATATTTTGACTACAGCTGGCAATGGGCCTACCGTGAAAAATTCGAAAAGGCAGGACTGACAGCCCTTCTGGGATGTGGCTTTGATCCGGGTGTGACACAGGCTTATTGTGCATATGCGAAAAAGCATGAATTTGATACGATTGATACGATTGATATTCTGGATTGCAACGGTGGAGACCATGGGTATGCGTTTGCGACGAATTTTAATCCGGAGGTGAATCTGCGCGAGGTTTCTGCTCCCGGCAGCTATTGGGAGGATGGGCATTGGGTGGAAATCCCTGCAATGAGCATAAAGCGGGAATATGAATTTGACTGTGTTGGTCAGAAGGATATGTATCTGCTTCACCATGAGGAAATAGAATCTCTGGCAGTCAACATTCCGGAGGTAAAACGAATCCGTTTCTTTATGACGTTTGGACAGAGCTATTTGACATATATGAAGTGCTTGGAAAATGTCGGAATGCTTTCTACCGCACCGGTCAGCTTTGAGGGGCAGGAGATTGTGCCGATTAAGCTTTTAAAGGCACTTTTACCGGATCCTGCGAGTCTTGGACCGCGTACGCATGGAAAAACAAATATTGGCTGTATTTTTACAGGAGAGAAGGCGGGAGAGAGAAAAAGCTATTATCTCTACAATGTATGTGATCATCAGGAGTGCTACAAGGAAGTGGAAAGTCAGGCAATCAGCTATACCACGGGTGTTCCGGCAATGTGCGGAGCACTAATGCTGCTGACAGGAAAGTGGGACAAGAAGGGGGTTCATACAGTAGAAGAGTTTGATCCCGATCCGTTCCTGGAGGCATTGGAGCAATATGGACTTCCGAGACGCGAAAGCCATAATCCGGTACTGGTGGATTAGTGATGAACAGGATAGAAAACCGCCCGTCATTTTGTCTGTTAAATGGGAAACTCCCGCAAGAGATTTTTTCAGTATTGCCGACGCCCTGTTATATCATAGAGGAAGCAGGGCTGCAAAAAAATGGAGAGATTCTTTCTTCGATTATAAGGAATACCGGATGTAAAATACTTCTTGCACAGAAAGCATTTTCAAATTATGATTTTTATCCGTTATTATCCGATTATCTTTCCGGTACAGAAGCCAGCGGACTTTTTGAGGCGAGACTCGGAGCAGAAAAAATGCCGAAAAAGGAAGTACATGTGTTTTGCGCGGCATACCGTGAGAAGGAATTTGATGAGCTGTTAACTTATGCAGATCATATTGTATTCAATTCACCGGGACAGCTGAAAAGATTTGGACCAAAGGCAAAGGAAATCGGAAAAAGTATTGGACTTCGTATCAATCCACAATGCTCCACACAGGAGGGACATGCCATTTACGACCCTTGTGCACCGACAAGCCGTCTGGGCACCACACGAGAAATATGGGATATGCAAATGACGGAGGAATTGGTGGAGCTTCTGGATGGTCTTCATTTTCACACACTTTGCGAACAGGATGCGGATGCACTGCAATTGACTTTGCATGCTGTGGAAGAGCAATTTGCCGATATTTTGCCCCGGATGAAGTGGCTTAATATGGGGGGCGGACATCATATTACGCGTGAAGGCTATGATATTCCGCTTCTGGAAAAACTGATTATCGGAGTACAAAATCAGTGGAATGTAGAAGTCTATTTGGAGCCGGGCGAGGCGGTGGCGCTGAATGCGGGGTATCTGGCAGCCAGGGTTCTGGATATCGTACAAAATCACGATACGAAGATTGCAATCCTGGATGTCAGTGCTGCCTGCCATATGCCGGATGTCATAGAAATGCCGTATACACCACCTCTTTATGGAGAAATCTCAGAAAAGGAAGGAGCATATTCTTATATTCTGGCAGGACCGACTTGTCTTGCCGGAGATGTGATTGGGCGCTACTGCTTCGAGCAGCCGCTTCAAATCGGGGATATGATTCTTTTTGGGGATATGGCAATTTATTCTACATGTAAAAACAACACGTTCAACGGAATGTCGCTGCCAAATATATGGAAAAGAGGGACGGATGGGAAACTCGAACAGCTTACGGATTTTGGGTATCAGGATTTTTCGATGAGGCTGGGAAGAAGGAAAAGTGATATTTCCAAAAAGAATTGAACAATTAGATAACCGATACCGGGTATTTAGTGAGCCAATATCGAATATCGACAAGGGGCCTTGGGTGTGGTATGATAATGATATGCGCATTCGAGGTCTTTTTATATGCAGCGCTGGAAAAGAATGAGCATTGGAGATGATAGTATATGGTAGCAATTATTGATTATGATGCAGGAAATATTAAGAGTGTGGAAAAGGCCATACAGGCACTTTCTGAGGAAGTGGTGATAACGCGGAACAGAGAGGAGATTCTGAACGCAGGACATGTAATCCTTCCGGGAGTTGGCGCTTTTGGAGATGCGATGCAGAAGCTTCAGGATTATGGTCTGGTAGATGTCATTCATGAGGTGGTGAATCAGGGAACGCCGTTTCTTGGCATTTGTCTGGGACTTCAGCTTTTGTTTGAACGAAGCGATGAAAGCGCAGGAGTGGAGGGACTTGGTATCTTAAAGGGAGAAATTCTTCGTATTCCCGATGCGCCCGGATTAAAGGTACCACATATAGGATGGAATTCCTTAACCTATCCCAATTCCGGAAGATTGTTTCAGGGTATTCCGGAAGAGTCTTATGTATATTTTGTACACTCTTATTATTTGCATGCAGCTGATGAAGCAATCGTAACTGCTGCAACAGAATATGGCACATGGATTCATGCTTCGGTAGAGAAGGATAATGTGTTTGCCTGTCAGTTCCACCCGGAAAAGAGTTCCAGGACAGGACTGGCTATTTTGAAAAATTTTCTTTCAATTGCTCCGGTTATGAAAGACAGGGAGGGATGATACATGCATACAAAACGGATTATTCCCTGTTTGGATGTTAATAACGGCAGGGTCGTAAAGGGTGTTAATTTTGTGAATTTGATTGATGCAGGAGATCCGGTTGCCATTGCGGAAGCCTATGATCAGGCTGGAGCTGATGAATTGGTTTTTCTGGATATTACAGCATCCTCGGATGCGCGCAGTACGGTAGTTGATATGGTGCGCAGAGTGGCAGAAAAGGTCTTTATTCCGTTTACCGTTGGAGGCGGCATCCGAACGGTAGAGGATTTTAAGGCCATTCTCAGGGAGGGAGCGGATAAGATTTCCGTAAATTCGGCGGCTATTATGAATCCGAATCTGATCCATGAGGCGGCGGAAAAATTTGGAAGCCAGTGTGTGGTCGTAGCTATTGATGCTAAGAGAAGGGCAGATGGAAGCGGCTGGAATATTTATAAAAATGGCGGCAGAGTCGATATGGGAATCGATGCGATAGAATGGGCCAGAAGGGTGGAAAAGCTGGGTGCGGGAGAAATACTTCTGACGAGTATGGATTGTGACGGAACGAAAGCCGGATACGATATAGAATTGACAAGAAGTATTGCAGAGAGCGTTTCCATTCCGGTCATTGCATCGGGCGGAGCCGGAACCTTAGAGCATTTTTATGATGCTCTGACCGAGGGAAAGGCAGAAGCGGCGCTTGCAGCCTCCTTATTTCATTTTAAGGAACTGGAAATCCAGCAGGTAAAAGAGTATCTGCAGCAAAGAAAGGTATCGGTGAGACTGTAAGCCTCTGGCTTGCAGTTTTCCCTTTCTAAAGACAAATGTCAGTTTGGAAGGAGTCAGAAAATGAATATCATACCATATGAAAGAAAAGTGTTTTATTATGAAACAGATCGGATGGGAATCGTACATCATTCCAATTACATTCGTTGGATGGAGGAAGCCAGAATTGATTTCTTAAAGCAGATTGGTCTGCCCTATGATGGGATAGAGCGGGAAGGAATCCTGATTCCGGTACTGGCAGTCGCAGCGGAGTATAAGAAGCCGTTTCGGTTTGGGGACAGCTTTCGCATTGAACTCAGGCTGGTAGAATTTAGTGGGATCAAGTTTACGATAAAATATGAAATATACAAAAGAGAGACAGAGGAGCTTTGTGCAACTGGTCAGAGCCAGCATGCCTTTGTAGATGAGAGAATGATGCCTGTCCGTCTGCGTAAAGAATATCCAAGAATATATGAAGGGCTTATGAATCGTTTGGAAAAGAAAGAGTGACCTTGACAAACATACCGGTATCTATTACAATAACATTTGTTATTAGCAGTTGTGAGAAAGCATTTTACAGAGGATGCGACGGCAGGATGGAAAGGGGTTACGCGATGGCAAGAAAAGAATCCATAACGATGGAAGATATTTTAAGTGCCGCACTGGAAATGACAAGAGAGGAAGGCATAGAAAATGTTACGGCAAGGAAGCTGGCGGCCAAAGCCGGCTGTTCTACACAGCCGATTTTCCGAATTTATCAGAATATGGAAGAGATGTCAAAGGATCTGTTTGAACGGGCAGCCAATTTTTTTGCTTCCTATTATGAGAATTATCCGAAGAAGGATGTATTTGCATTTGTAGACCTGGGTATGGCATATATACAGTTTGCCATGCAGGAGAGGAATCTGTTCCGGTTGCTTTTCTTATCGGATCAGAGGCATGGAAAGAGCCTGTATGAGCTGCTCAATGGGAAAAGCGGAGCGGTCAAGCAGGAGATTGCCAGAGCAAAAGCCGCCGGCTGTAATGATCCGGGAGAGCTGTTCATGAAGATGTGGATTTGTATTCATGGTGCGGCTTGTATGGCAATTACCGGAGATTATGATTTAAATGAGGCAGAGACCAGACAGCTGTTGGAGGAATCCTATAGGGCATTTGTGTAACGACGGGAATACAAGGGGTTACAGATGGAGAACAGGAACGACATTATTACAAGAATGAATGAGGCCTATCCCAAAATGAGCAAAGGGCATAAGGCTATTGCTGCCTATATTTCGGATCATTATGAGGAAGCCGTGTTTATGACAGCGGCCAGGCTGGGAGAAACGGTTGGAGTCAGTGAATCCACAGTAGTGCGGTTTGCGGCCGGTATAGGATATGAAGGCTATCCGCAGCTACAGGCGGCGCTTGAGGAATGGGTCCGGAGCCAGTTTAATGCGGTACAGCGTATCGGAGTGAAATATGGTAAGAGCAGCCAGTCGGAAATACTCAATTCCGTAATGAGTTCGGATATAGAAAAGATTCAGGATACGATGCAGAATCTGGACCCGGTTGCATTTGAGACCGCAGTGGATATTATACTGAAGGCCAGAACAATCTATATTCTGGGAATACGCAGCTGTGAACCGTTGGCAGAGTTTTTAAGTTTTTATCTGAACATGATAAGGCCGAATATCGTATTGCTCCGCACTACCAGCGTGAGTGAAATCTTTGAACAGATGATACGGATAGGAGAGGAGGATGCTATCATAGGAATCAGCTTTCCTCGTTATTCCATGCGGACGCTTAAGGCAATGGAATTTGCCAATGACCGGAATGCAAAGGTCATTACCATGACAGACAGCGTACATTCACCGATGAATCTTTATTCTTCCTGTAATCTTCTGGCAAGAAGTGATATGGTATCCATTGTGGATTCTTTGGTAGCCCCACTGAGTATGATCAATGCACTGGTGGTTGCACTTTGTCTGAAATGTCCGGAGGAAGTGAAGAGCAATCTGGAAAATCTGGAACAGGCATGGATGAACTATCAGGTTTATTTGAATGATGAAATTAATTTTATTGATGAAGATAAAATGTTAAATGAAGATTTAATTATAAAAGAAACACCTGTCATGGAACGGGGAAGGGGACGGAATGAGTAAAGTAATCGTGATTGGTGGCGGCGCAGCAGGCTGTATGGCGGCTGTGGCGGCTTCTGCACAAGGGCATCAGGTGATCCTGTATGAAAAAAATGAGAAAATTGGCAGAAAGCTGTTCATTACCGGAAAAGGGAGATGTAATGTCACCAATGGCTGTCCGACAGAAGAGCTGTTTCAAAACGTGGTGAGTAATGCTAAATTTCTGTATAGCGCTTTTTATAGCTTTGATAACAATAGCGTATGTGATTTTTTTGAAAAGGCAGGATGTCCTTTGAAGTGTGAACGCGGTGAAAGAATGTTTCCTGTTTCGGATCATTCCTCCGATGTCATACGGGCATTGGAACGGAGGATGAAGGAAAACGGCGTAAAAGTCTGTCTCAGAACCCCTATTAGGGATGTGGCAGTGGAAAATGATAAAATATCTGGTGTTATTTTGAGAAATGGACAAAGAGAGAGGGCAGATGCGGTTGTCATTGCAACAGGAGGTGTGTCCTATCCTTTGACCGGTTCTACCGGAGACGGTTATCATTTTGCAGAAACGTGCGGCATGTCCGTTACACGTGTGAGACCTGCCTTAGTGCCGCTTGAAACGGAAGGAGAGCTTTGCAGACAGCTGCAGGGGTTGTCTTTAAAAAATGTGTCGGTTCGTCTTTTGTACCGTGGAAAAGAACTTTTTCAGGGATTTGGTGAAATGCTGTTTACGCATTTTGGAGTAAGCGGGCCGCTGATACTGACTGCGAGCAGCTTTTATGCAAAGGCAGGAGTGGATGGACCGTGTGAATTGGAGCTGGATTTGAAGCCTGCGCTTACCATGGAGCAGTTGGATAGGAGACTGCTCCGGGATTTTGAGGAAAACCGGAAAAAGCAGTTTAAAAATGCTTTGGGAGGTCTGTTCCCGGCGAAATTGATTCCGGTGATGCTGTCTTATTCCGGCATCGATCCGGAAAAGAAGGTGCAGGATATCACCAGGGAGGAGAGAAAGCATTTTGCAGGTCTGATGAAATGCTTTCCGCTTACGGTAACAGGGGCAAGGGATATGAAGGAAGCCATCATCACCCAGGGAGGTGTAAGCGTAAAAGAAGTCAATCCGTCTACCATGGAATCGAAAAAGGTGAAAGGGTTGTATCTGGCCGGAGAGGTTTTGGATCTGGATGCGCTGACAGGGGGGTTCAACCTTCAGATTGCCTGGTCAACCGGGTATCTGGCCGGAAGCAGTATCCCATAAAAAAATAGAATGCAGATGACTGAAAGGTGAGGTTTAAGAATATGGGTTATAATATTGCCATTGATGGGCCGGCAGGGGCCGGTAAGAGTACGATTGCAAAAAAAATTGCAGCGAAGCTGAACTTTATTTATGTGGATACCGGAGCGATGTACCGTGCGATGGCGCTTTATATGCTGCGCAATCAGGTGGATCCGGCAGATGCAGAGCAGATCAGTGCGGTATGCGGGGATGCGGATATCACGATACGCTATGAAAACGGAGAACAGGTTGTGCTTTTGAACGGAGAAAATGTCAATGGGCTGATCCGTACGGAGGAAGTGGGAAATATGGCTTCTTCCAGTTCTGTGAACGGAGACGTTCGGAAAAAGCTGGTAGAGCTGCAGCAGAAGCTGGCATGTACTGCTGATGTCGTTATGGATGGCCGGGATATCGGAACCTGTGTGCTTCCGGATGCAGATGTGAAGGTCTATCTGACAGCCAGTACGGCCGTCAGGGCAAGGAGGCGTTATGAGGAGCTTTGCGCCAGAGGAGAGGAATGTAATCTGAAACAGATCGAGGCTGATATTCAGGAAAGAGATCACCGTGATATGACAAGGGAACTTTCGCCGCTTCGTCAGGCAGAGGATGCAGTGTTAGTGGATTCTTCGGATATGACCATCGATGAGGTTGTAGATACGATTGTCTCGATGTGCAGGAAATGAAGGATACAGAAACTATAGAATACTTAAAATAAAAAGGTGGACACAGTATGGAAGTAAGGCTTGCCAAAAGCGCCGGCTTCTGCTTTGGTGTGAAGCGGGCAGTAGAAAAGGTCTATGAGCAGACCGGAAGCGGAAAGAAAATCTATACCTATGGGCCGATTATTCATAATGAAGAGGTAGTAAAGGATCTGGAGAAAAAGGGAGTTACCGTGTTAAACTCTGAGGACGAGTTAAAAGAACTGTCTGAGGGTACGGTGGTCATCCGCTCCCATGGAGTGCCCAGACGAATCTATACGCTGATTGAAGAGCGCGGACTTGAATGCGTGGATGCGACCTGTCCTTTTGTGAAGAGAATCCACAACATTGTGGAAAAGGAAAGTCATGCAGGAGCCAGAGTTGTTATCATTGGAAATGCAGGGCACCCGGAGGTGGAAGGCATCATGGGGTGGTCCGAGACTCCGGCCATGGTCATTGAGTCAGTAGAAGAAGCGGAGAAATTTGAAGAAAAGGAAGGCCGGAAAATCTGTCTGGTATCTCAGACGACATTTAACTACAATAAATTTCAAGAATTAGTTGAAATATTTCAAAAAAAAGGTTACAATATGAGTGTTGTGAACACTATTTGCAACGCGACAGAGGAGCGACAGACCGAAGCAAGGGAAATCGCGCGCGATGTGGATGCTATGATAGTAATAGGGGGGACTCACAGTTCTAACACCCGTAAACTTTACGAGATATGCTGCAAAGAGTGTGAGCGTACCTATTTTATACAGACACTGGATGACTTGCAATTAGACTTACCTAATTCTGTCCGCCTGGTGGGTATTACTGCAGGGGCTTCTACCCCGAATAATATTATTGAGGAGGTTCAAAATTATGTCAGAATTAACTTTTGAACAAATGTTAGAAGAATCATTTAAGACAATACATGCGGGAGAGGTAGTCGAAGGTACAGTCATCGATGTGAAGCCGGATGAGATCATCCTGAACATCGGATACAAATCAGACGGTATCCTGACCAGAAACGAATATACCAATGAGCCGAATGTAGATCTTACCACAGTCGCAAAACCGGGCGACAAGATGGAAGTCAAGGTATTTAAGGTAAATGATGGAGAAGGACAGGTTCTGTTGACCTATAAGAGACTTGCAGCAGACAGAGGCAACAAGAGAATCGAAGAAGCTTTCAACAATCATGAAGTTTTAACGGCAAAGGTTGCACAGGTACTGGATGGCGGATTAAGTGTTGTAGTGGAAGAGGTAAGAATTTTCATTCCGGCAAGTCTGGTATCGGATGTATATGAGAAGGACTTAAACAAATATGCAGGTCAGGAAATCGAATTTGTAATCAGTGAATACAATCCGAAGAGAAGAAGATATATCGGTGACCGCAAGCAGCTGATCGTTGCTAAGAAGGCAGAGATGCAGAAAGAGCTGTTTGAAAGAATCCAGGAAGGCGATATTGTAGAAGGAACTGTTAAGAATGTAACGGATTTCGGTGCATTTATCGATCTTGGCGGTGCAGACGGACTGCTTCATATTTCTGAGATGTCCTGGGGCAGAGTGGAAAATCCGAAGAAGGTATTTAAGGTTGGTGAAACCCTGAAGGTTCTCATCAAGGAAATTTCCGGTAGCAAGATTGCTCTCAGCCTGAAATTTGATGATGCAAATCCATGGAAGGATGCAGCCTCCAAGTATGCGGCAGGCAATGTAGTAACCGGTGTGGTAGCAAGAATGACTGACTTCGGTGCATTTGTAGAGCTGGAGCCGGGTGTGGATGCGTTACTGCACGTTTCTCAGATTTCCAAGGAGCATATCGAGAAGCCTTCCGATGTACTGAAGGTTGGCGAAGAGGTAACTGCAAAGGTTGTTGACTTCAATGAAGAGGATAAGAAAATCAGCCTGAGCATGAAGGCGCTGCTTGCTCCGGAACCGAAGGAAGAGGTTGAAGAGGAAGAGTCCGATGCAGATGTTGTTTCCGTAGATATTGATGCTGTGATTGCAAATCAGAAGGATGAAGAAGAATAAGTAAAGGAATGAAAGGCAGGAAAATTTATTTTCCTGCCTTTGACAGAGGCATACGTTATGGCATATGATTATGAGTACTTTAAAAAGGCGGTTTTTGACCTGACGAAAATTGACTTGAATGCTTATAAAGAAAAGCAGATGAAGCGCCGTATCGACACCTTAATAGCCAAGCATCGTATTGTTGGCTATGATAAATATATCGAGCTGATTAAGAATGATAAGGAACGGTTCGAGGAGTTTGTGAATTATCTGACCATCAATGTGTCAGAATTCTATCGGAATCCGGATCAGTGGGAGGTTATGGACAAACAGATTATTCCGGAGCTGATTCAGAAATTCGGAAAAAATCTGAAGATTTGGAGCGCGGCATGTTCCACAGGGGATGAACCTTATTCTCTGGTTATGGCATTGTCGAGACATATTCCGTTAAACCAGATTAAAATATATGCGACAGATCTCGACAAACAGGTCATTGCCAAAGCCAAGGTAGGTCTGTATGCGGAGAAGAGCGTTGCCTCGGTTCCGGCAGATTTGAAGCAGAAGTATTTTACCAAGGTCGGGCCATCTTACCAGATTTCCAATGAGATCAAGGCCAGGGTGGAGTTTAAGGAACACAATCTGTTGAAGGATACCTACCCCACAAATTACAATATGATTGTATGCAGAAATGTATTGATTTATTTTACAGAAGAGGCTAAGGATGCCGTATTCCGTAAATTTTATCAATCATTGGCTCCGGGTGGTGTGTTGTTTATTGGAAGTACAGAGCAGATTATCAACCATCGTGAGATGGGATACGCCAGAAAGAATTCATTTTATTATGAAAAGCCCCAATAGACATATGCCTGTGAATGGAGGAAGTTGTATATGGTAGTAGACCTTTTTCCAAAGTATGTCTGGAGAAAGAAGGAAGAAGAGCAATATATTCTTTCCTGTTTCCCAGAATGCAGGATGAAGCTGGATGAGGGAGAGTATAGACTGATGGCTGATCTGATGGAAAAGGTAGGTGTGGTGATTCCAATCGTAGAGCGGACAGAAACGGAAAAGGTATCGTTTCAGGAGCCCACGGAAATGTATCAAAGACTGGAAGTGCTTTTGAAGTGGATTAATGAGTGGGAGGTGCTTCCGACACCGGAATGGGAAGAGCTTGTAAAAAATGATTCTGCCAGAAGGCGTCAGATGGTCAAGAAGACTTTGATTTCTATTTATGATTATTCCAGAAATGGTTATTATGCGGCAGTAAGGCCATAAGGGAAAAACCCTTATGGCCTTTTTGGAATACAAAAAAATATTTATTTTCTATTTTGGAAGAGCATCTGCATAATATGATTAGTGTAGATGCTAAATGCGTTCCGGTCGGACTTCAGCTCTTCGGTCAATTCAAAAAACAGTTCTTTGTCTTCATAATTTCGTTTAAAGAATGGTTTGAAGAGAATATCCCACTGAGGAAGATAAGAAGAGGTTTTGCGGGTGTAGCAGTTGTAGGCATGAGCCTTTTCGCGGTGGGCCTTATCCACAAAGGATGCTACGGATTTGTGAAGGGCGGTATCCTCTGCGGGAAGGTAATAGTAATCCTGATAGTTGGAATAAAAGTATTTCATTTCCCCCTCATAAATCGGAACCCGCAGGCTTGCCTCGGAGGCTTCCGCAGATAAATAGCAGCCCTGCGCATGGCAGGAGATTGGCAGCGGAAGCGGAGCCGTGAGACGGCACTTTAAAAGCAGCTCCTGATGAAGCCTGCCGTCTGCAGCCTTATAGTAGTTAGCCTGTGCTTTTTTGACTTTCAGGGTTCCTCTTGTCAGGTCGCTGTAGGCCAGGAACGGGAGAAGGGCAAGCATGCCACGCATATCGTCCGCATTATGCTGCATCAGTGCATGATAAGCAATGTCGGTGGGCTCTTTTACATAATTTTGATAGACCCTGATCAGCTCACCGCCTTGAAAAGGATCGTCACGGTGCAGGCCGACAGCCTCCTCCAGCGAACGCTGCTTACAGTCAGGCAGGTTTAATAAGTCCTGAAAGGGAGCAATCCGTCTGTAAAGATCGATACCGTCAAAAGTATCAAAGGAATACGCAAGACCGTACTGTCCGCATTTTTTTTCCAGATATGGAAGGTCAAAGGTATTGCCGTTAAAATGGATGAGCAGATGATGGCCGGCTGCAAATTTAAAAAAGGCATGCAAAAGCTCCGGCTCATCCCTGCTGTCAGCAGCAAACCATTGAATCAGATGAAATTCTCCTGCCTCATAGTAGATACAGCCAATCAGATAAAGGGAGGAGGAAGCGGCAGAAAAGCCGGTTGTCTCGATATCCAGAAAAAGCATATCCTCCAGGGAAGCAGTTTTTTCCAGCGGATAAGAGAGTCTGTATCCGGTCAGGGGGGTTTTTAACGTTCTCATAAGGTTCTCCTTTTGTACAAAATTCCGGTAACCGATCACATGTGAACAGCTACAGAACGGTTACTATTTTAGCATATTTTTTGAAGAAACAGTAGTATTTTGTCGAGAAAAATAGTATATTTATAGAGGATGTTTTTGAAAAAAATGTGTCAGAAAGAAGGGCAGCAAATGGCAAAATTAACGTTTATAGGCGGCGTTCATCCTTACGATGGCAAGGATTTGTCCAAGGATAAGCCTATTGTGGAATTACAGCCGAAGGGTGATCTGGTTTATCCGTTATCACAGCACATCGGTGCACCGGCAAAGGCGATTGTGGCAAAGGGAGACAGAGTGCTGGTGGGACAGAAAATAGCGGAGGCAGGAGGCTTTGTATCTGCACATATTTATGCTTCTGTTTCCGGAACGGTAAAGGCAATCGAACCCAGGAGAGTTCCTTCGGGAGATCAGGTCATGAGTATCGTGGTGGAGAATGATGGCCTGTACGAAGAAACAAAATATGCGGCAGTAAAGCCGTTTGAAGAACTTAACAGAGAAGAGAAAATCAAGCTCATTCAGGAAGCCGGCATAGTAGGTATGGGTGGTGCAGGCTTTCCGAATCATGTCAAGCTTTCTCCGAAGGAGCCTGCAAAGATAGAATTTGTCATAGCGAACTGTGCGGAGTGCGAGCCGTATCTGACTTCGGATTATCGTAGGATGTTGGAGGAACCGGAAAAGGTGATAAGCGGCATGAAGGTGGTCTTAAGCCTGTTTGAGAATGCGCGTGGCATTCTGGCAGTGGAGGATAACAAGCCGGATTGTGTGGAGCTGTTAAAGAAGCTTACCAGGGATGAGCCGAAAATTACGGTTAAGGCATTGAAGACCAAGTATCCGCAGGGGTCTGAGCGGCAGCTGATCTATGCGGTAACAGGACGTGCCATCAATTCTGCCATGCTTCCGGCAGACGCAGGCTGTGTAGTAGACAATGTAGATACACTGGTGGCAATTCACAATGCTGTCATAGAGGGCAGACCGTTGATGAAAAGGATCGTGACGGTAACGGGAGATGCCATTGGCGATCCCAAAAATTTTCTGGTCAGAATCGGGACGAATTATCAGGAACTGGTAGATGCTGCAGGAGGCTTTCGGGCAGAACCGGCGAAGCTGATTTCCGGTGGCCCGATGATGGGTATTGCACTGTTTGATCTGAATGTTCCTGTTATCAAAACCTCTTCGGCTATTCTCTGTATGACAGAGGACGATGTCCAGAAATGGGAACCAGGTGCGTGCATCAACTGCGGTAAATGTGCGGAGGTCTGTCCGGGACGTGTACTTCCCAGCAGGCTGGCAGACTTTGCAGAGCATTATGATGAAGAGCAGTTTTTGAAATACAATGGCATGGAGTGCTGTGAATGCGGCTGCTGCAGCTTTATTTGTCCGGCAAAGAGAAGATTGACACAGTCGATCAAGTCCATGCGGAAAATCCAGCTTTCTAAGCGGAAAAAGTAGGAGGAAGAAAATGAGCGATTTGAGAAATGTGTCATCTAATCCGCATATCCGATCGAAAATGACGACGAGTAACATTATGCTGTTGGTTGTGATAGCGCTGCTTCCGGCAACGTGCTTCGGCATCTACAATTTCGGAATAGATGCGCTGATTCTGGTGCTTGTCACGGTGGCATCCACTGTTTTGACAGAGTACCTTTATGAGAAACTGATGCATAAGAAAATAACCGTCGGAGATTTTTCTGCGGTTGTAACAGGACTTTTGCTGGCCTTGAACCTTCCATCCTCTGCACCATGGTGGATTGGTGTGGTAGGCGGTGTTTTTGCCATTCTGGTGGTCAAGATGCTGTTTGGAGGACTGGGACAGAACTTCATGAATCCGGCACTGGGAGCAAGATGCTTCCTGTTAATATCCTTTACGTCGATTATGACCAATTTTGACTGCGATACCTATTCGGGAGCGACCCCTCTGGCAGCCTTAAAGAGCGGAGAGAGCGTCAATGTGATGGATATGATTATCGGAAGGACAGCAGGAACCATTGGCGAGACTTCCATGATTGCGATTGTCACAGGTGCATGTATCCTGATTCTGACCGGCGTGATTGATCTGAAAATTCCGGGCGCCTATATTGTAAGCTTTGTGATTTTCATCGTGCTTTTTGGCGGAAGAGGCTTTGACAGCGCCTATATTTCTGCTCAGCTCGCAGGCGGCGGACTGATGCTCGGAGCCTTCTTTATGGCAACGGATTATGTGACCAGGCCAATTACCAAAAACGGGCAGTATCTGTTCGGTATCTTCTTAGGAATTATGACAGGCATTTTCCGTCTGTTCGGACCTTCCGCAGAGGGTGTTTCCTATGCCATTATTTTAGGAAACCTTCTGGTGCCGTTAATAGAGAAGATTACACTTCCCAAAGCATTTGGCAAAGGAGGGGAGAGAGCATGAGAAATATGTTGAAGGATGCTGCAGTCTTATTTGCGATTACACTGACCGCAGGTCTGGTCTTAGGCTTTGTATATCAGCTGACGAAGGAACCGATTGCAGCACAGGAATTAAAGGCAAAGCAGGAGGCTTATAAAGAGGTCTTCACGGATGCCACAGCTTTTGAGCCGGTAGAAGATCTGGGGCTGACACAGGCGAACGATATGCTGGCAGAGGCCGGATTTGCAGCACAGGAGCTGTCTGATCAGATTCAGAAAGCCTGTGATGCACAGGGCAGCGTACTGGGATATGTCCTGACTGTGACCACTCATGAAGGGTACGGCGGAGACATTGTCTTTACCATGGGAATTACACAGGAAGGAACTTTGAATGGAATTTCCATTTTGAGTATTTCTGAGACACCCGGACTTGGAATGAAGGCAGAGAGTGTTTTAAAACCACAGTTTGCCGGAAAAAATGCAGAGCAGTTTACTTATACGAAGACCGATGCAGTGAACGATACCCAGATTGATGCAATCAGCGGAGCGACCATTACGACGAATGCAGTTACCAATGGTGTCAATGCCGGACTTTACTATTTTCACAGTACATTGCAGGAAGGGGGTAACGACTGATGAATAAAGCAGCTGAAAGATTATACAATGGTATCATTAAGGAGAATCCAACCTTCGTGCTGATGCTGGGTATGTGTCCGACTCTGGCCGTTACCACATCTGCCATCAATGGGCTGGGTATGGGCCTTACAACAGCGGTTGTACTGACGCTCAGCAACATGATCATTTCCCTGCTTCGGAATGTCATTCCGGATAAGGTCAGAATTCCGGCATTTATTGTTATCATTGCTTCTTTCGTAACAATGATGCAGATGCTTCTGCAGGCATATCTGCCATTTTTGTATGATGCGCTTGGCATTTATATTCCGCTCATTGTCGTAAACTGTATTATTCTGGGCCGTGCAGAGTCTTACGCATCCAAGAATCCGGTGATTCCGTCCATGTTTGATGGCATTGGTATGGGACTTGGATTCTCACTGGCGCTGACCTGCATCGGTGCGGTCAGAGAGCTTCTGGGAGCCGGGGATCTGTTCGGATTTCATGTACTTCCGACAGCCGATCATCCGTGGATGATTGGTGGAAGCAGTATTTCCTTTTATACACCGGCCAGTATTTTTGTGTTGGCGCCGGGAGCGTTTTTTGTACTGGCATTTTTGACCGCTCTGCAGAACCGTGTGAAGAGAAACGGCGAGAAGAAGGGCAGGGATATGTCAAAGATTCAGTCCGGCTGTAGCCACGATTGTCTCTCCTGCGGTGAGACGGGATGCGAGCACCGTTTTTATGATACGCAGGGAGCAGACGCACCGGTCGGAAAAGTACCGGCAAAAGAACAGAAAGCCGCAGAGAAAAATGCAGAAGCAAAAGAAAAGGAGGAGCAGTAAGCCATGACAGAGTTAAGAGAACTGCTGATTATTCTGGTCAGCTCATCCATTGTCAGCAATGTGGTTTTGAGCCAGTTTTTGGGACTGTGTCCGTTTCTGGGAGTGTCTAAAAAGGTGAACACGGCAGCCGGTATGGGGACTGCACTGATCTTCGTCATTACCCTGTCCTCCACAGTAGCCGGAGTCATCTATCAATATATTCTGGTTCCGAATCATATCGAATATCTGCAGACGATTGTATTTATTCTGGTGATTGCAGCGTTGGTTCAGTTCGTGGAAATGGTATTAAAGAAGTATATGAAGGCTTTGTATGAGGCGCTTGGAGTCTATCTGCCTCTGATTACGACGAACTGTGCCGTATTGGGTGTGGCATTGACCAATGTACAGAAGGAATACGGAATCGTAACCGGAATCGTAAACGGTTTTGCAACAGCGCTTGGTTTTACCATTTCCATTGTAATTCTTGCAGGCCTGCGGGAAAAGATGGCTTATAATGATGTGCCGGAATCCTTTCAGGGAATGCCTATCGTACTGCTGACTGCTGGGCTGATGGCGATTGCTTTTTGTGGATTTTCCGGGTTGCTGTAACGTGCTTGACCCGAGGGCGGTTTAAGCAGAATGGAGGTTTGGAATGAGTGTGACAGGAATTGTGACAGCAACAGCGGTCGTAGGAGCCGTTGGTCTTTTGATCGGTCTGTTTTTAGGTGTTGCTGCCATTAAATTTAAAGTAGAAGTGGATGAAAAGGAAGAGGCTGTTTTAGGCGTGCTGCCGGGGAATAACTGCGGCGGCTGCGGCTATGCCGGCTGTTCCGGTCTGGCTGCTGCCATTGCCAAAGGGGAGGCACCGGTGAATGCCTGTCCGGTAGGTGGTGAAGCCGTCGGAGCAAAAGTGGCAGCTATTATGGGCGTGGAGGCGGAAAGCGGTGTAAAACAGGTGGCATTTGTAAAATGTCAGGGTACCTGTGACCGTACCAGAGCTGATTATGCCTACCAGGGTGTAGAGGATTGTCAGATTATGGCATTTGTGCCGGGAGGCGGCCCGAAAAGCTGTCATTATGGATGTATGGGTTACGGAAGCTGTGTGAAAGCATGTCCGTTTGATGCGATTCATATTGTAGATGGCGTGGCAGTCGTAGATAAGGAAAACTGCAAGGCCTGCGGAAAATGTATTGCGGCATGTCCGAAGCATCTGATTGAGCTGATTCCGTATACGGCAAAGCATATGGTAGCCTGCAGCTCCGCAGATAAGGGTCCTGTAGCTATGAAGGCATGTGATATGGCCTGCATCGGGTGTGGTATCTGTGTGAAGAACTGTCCGCAGGGTGCGGTCACCGTGGAAAATCTGCATGCACATATTGATCAGGAGAAGTGTACGGGTTGCGGTATCTGTAAGGAAAAATGTCCGAAGAAGGCAATTTTGTAGGCAGGAGAAAGAGACAAAGGAGAAAGTGATGAGACTTTCCGATGATTTTGAAGACAAGAACAGCGGTGTGCCGGTGGCTTACATGGGAGTCGTTGTATTCCTGTTTCTGCTGACGGTGATTGGAGTTGTAGTTTTGTTGAATCGAAAGCCTTCCTCTTCCGGCAACAGTGAGGAACACAATACACCGGCAGCAGTGGAAACCGATGCGACGGATGAGGAAACGGAGACTACAGCTGAGACTCCGCTTCGTTTGTCAGGGGATAAGCGAAGAGCCGAGGATCTGGACTTCTGGGATATGTATCCGCTAGAGACAGAGAGCGAAGGCGAGGATGAGCCGGAGGAAGAGTCCGAAACGGAAACAGAAACGGAAACCGGGCCGGAACATGACGGCAAACATACCCGCATTGTCCATGAGAACGGGGAAGAGGAATGGGTATCCATCAATCCTTATCTGAAACTGAACCGATATGATTATGAAGGACTGGTTTATCAGTATCCTGTAATGAAATATTTTGAGGATAGTGTCCAGATATCCAGATTGGGAGTAGACCTTTCCAAATACAATGGAGAGGTGGACTTTAAGAAGCTGAAAAAGACCGGTGTGGAGTTTGTCATGATACGCGTCGGGGCAAGAGGCTATGGAAGCGGACAGCTGATTCAGGATGAAAAATTTGAGGAATATATGCAGGGAGCCGCTGAGGCCGGTCTGGACATAGGAGTCTATTTCTTTTCCCAGGCTATTTCGGATGCGGAGATCAAAGAAGAGGCACAGTTTGTGATCAATCTTCTGGAGCCCTATGATATCCTTTATCCGGTGGCCTATGATATGGAGCTGGTACAGAATGATACGGCACGTATCGAGAATCTGACCCGGGATGACAGGACGAATATTGCAAAGACCTTTCTGGATACCCTGCAGGCAGCAGGATACAAGACCATACTTTATGGAACGAAGGAATGGTTTTTGCTGAAGCTGGATATGACGAAGATGATGGGTTATGATGTCTGGCTGTCTCAGGAGCAGGATATTCCGGATTATCCGTATCAGTTCACGATGTGGCAGTATACGAAGAGTGGAAAGATAGACGGCATAGACGGCAATGTGGATATGAATATCAGCTTTGTCGATTATTCGGAAAAGTAAAGAAGAAACGGACATCTGTCTGTCCGGGGCATATTGTGTCCGGCTGACCTCAATCCGGTGTATAACGCAGGATGCGTTCGGAGAGGGAAAGCCGGACATAAATTTCTGCATACTCAGAAGCAGAAACATTTTCCAGATAATTCGGGGTGAAATTTTTAGACACCCCGTTTTTTTTCAGGATATCAATGGCTTTGTTATAAGCAATCGCGGCCTCTTCGGCGGTTTCGTAGGTGCCGATCATATAATTGCCCTTTAGATGGATAAAGGCTTTGTAGAGAGTTTGTGTGCCGGTATCAACCGGCTGAACGCCATGATAGGAATTGAAGATTTCAATGTTTTCATAGCGGAAATCAGTGGAATCTCCGTTTACAAAACGGTAATCACGACCTTCTACCCCATAGTTTTTGATGCCATAGCGGTTCAGGATGTTGACCTGCATACCATAATCTGCCACAAAAAGATGACCGCCGCGCTTCATGATTTTATGTTTGGCATAATAAAACAGGTCGTCCATATCAAATTTCAGAATCAGCTCAGAAGAAAGATAGTAAAGCAGATATCCTTTTTTGATATATATGGGGGTGGACAGATAGATTCCGTTATCACGGAAATTATGCAGGATGACCCATTTTTCAAAGGTCAGCCGTTGGGCGGCTGCATAGTCCTCCAGCGTCAGGGAAGCGCAGTGCAGTAAATGGTCTGCGTCCCGATAGGCAAGATGGGCATCGTCGGCCGTTGGATAGCTGCCAAGGCTGATGTGTCTGCCGCGATAGGTGATGGAAGAACGGTAATAAACGGTACCGTTCTTTTTTTGTGCCGGATAGACGCCGGGTAACTGCTCCTTGCTCATAAGCTCTCCATTCATTTCATGCTTTTGTAATACCTTGTAATAAAAGTATAACATATTTTATGGACATGCGGAATAAAATATGAATGGGGCAGGCAGAAAAGAAAAGGAGTGACTATGTATCAATATAAAAGATTTGGAACCGGACTTTTGATTATGCAGGTATTGCTTGCGTGTTTGTTTGCAGTAAAAGGAGTGACAGTCAACCGGATTGCAGCCACACCGGCTTTTCAGCTTCGTTTTGCAGAGGATTTTGTGCCGGTGGAGAAGACGAGCCTCGGAGGAATGATTATACAGGCGGCTTCGGGACAGAGGGTCGTGGACTTTCAGGTTATGGAGCAGTCGGAGGTACTGTCTAAGGAGGACTACGAGGCACTTCTTCGGATCGTGGAAGCGGAAGCGGGAGGAGAGGATCTGAAGGGGCGGATTCTGGTGGCCAATGTGGTGCTCAACCGTGTGGAGAATGAGATGTTTCCGGATACGGTCAATGATGTCATATTCCAGAAAGAAAATGGACGATGTCAGTTCTCTCCGATTCATGATGGGAGATACTATACGGTCAAGGTCAGTGAAGAGACTACGGAAGCGGTGAATCGCGCATTGGCAGGGGAGGATTATTCGGAAGGGGCGCTGTATTTTGCAGCCAGAAGCCATGCAGACCCGCTCAGGATGCAGTGGTTCGATACGCATCTGACCAGACTGTTTGCCTATGGAGGGCATGAATTTTTCAGTTGAAGGGGAAAGTGGGATGTGATACAATAAAGCAATAATGTCAAAAGAGAATTTTGCGGAGGAGTAAGTGATGGATTTATTGTATAAGAGTACCAGAGGCAGTGGAGAGGCAGTAACAGCATCTCAGGCGATTTTAAAGGGACTGTCGGATGACGGCGGTTTATTTGTACCGGATCAGATTCCTGTTTTGGACAAGAGTCTGGATGAACTGGCAAAGATGAGCTATCAGGAGACTGCTTATGAGGTTATGAAGCTTTTTCTGACAGATTTTACGGAAGAAGAGTTAAAGAGCTGTATTGCGAAAGCATATGACTCCAAATTCGATACGGAAATCATAGCACCGCTTGCGGAGGCAGACGGAGCCTATTACCTGGAATTGTTCCATGGAGCGACCATCGCCTTTAAGGATATGGCCTTATCCATACTTCCGCATTTACTGACAACATCGGCGAAAAAGAATCATGTGGAAAATGAGATTGTCATCCTGACAGCCACCTCCGGTGATACCGGCAAGGCAGCTTTGGCAGGCTTCGCGGACGTAAAAGGGACAAGGATCATTGTCTTTTACCCGAAAAACGGTGTCAGCCCGATTCAGGAGAAGCAGATGGTAACCCAGAAGGGTGACAATACATATGTCGTAGGCATCCATGGTAACTTTGATGATGCGCAGACCGGAGTAAAGAAGCTGTTTTCCGATAAGGAACTGGCAGCGGAAATGGCAGAAAAGGGCTTCCAGTTCTCGTCAGCCAACTCGATCAATATCGGACGTCTTGTTCCGCAGATTGTATATTATGTCTATGCTTATGCAAGACTTTTTGCGGAAGGTAAGGTTGCAAAGGACGAGAGGATTAATGTAGTCGTGCCGACAGGAAACTTCGGTAATATTCTGGCTGCTTTCTATGCGAAAAATATGGGACTGCCGATTGACAAGCTGATTTGTGCATCCAATGATAACAAGGTGCTGTATGATTTCTTCCGTACTGGAGAATATGACAGGAACAGAGAGTTTGTATTAACGACCTCTCCATCCATGGATATTTTGATTTCCAGCAACCTGGAGCGACTGATCTATCGAATTGCAGGAAATGATGCGGGAAAGAATGCACAACTGATGGCAGAGCTGGCAGGCGAGGGTAAATATCATATCACGGAGGACATGCAGGTTCAGCTTGCAGATTTTTATGGGAATTATGCGACAGAGGCTGAGACTACTGAAAGGATTAAAGAACTGTACGAGAAGGTGGGTTATGTCATTGATACGCATACGGCAGTAGCTTCTGTAGTATATGATAAATATAAGAAAGAAACAGGGGATGAAAAGACAACCGTAATCGCATCTACGGCAAGTCCGTATAAGTTTACAAGGAGTGTTATGGATGCCATTGACAGCAAGTATGACAGCTGTTCGGATTTTGAACTGGTAGACGAGCTTTCCAAAATTTCCAATACGGAGGTGCCGAGGGCCATCGAAGAGATCCGTACAGCACCGGTGGTACATGACCATGTATGCGAAAAGGATGAAATGAAGACAGTTGTGAAAGGTTTTTTGGGTATATAGTTTCCGACAGGGGTGTATGGAAAGGATAAGGGGCGGTTAACAAAATGAAACATATTCTTATGGTCGATGACAGGCCGGAAAGTTTGCAGCATATAGGGGAAATGCTGCAGGGAGAATACCGGATATCTATGTCTCAGTCCGGTGAGCAGGCAGTGTTTTTCTTAAAGAGTACGAAACCCGATTTGATTTTACTGGATATACATATGCCGGGGATGGATGGCTACCAAACACTTCGGAATATTCAGAGCAATGAAGAAACAGCAAATATTCCCGTAGTATTTTATACGGCGGATTCGGAATTGGAAAGCGAAATCAAAGGGTTGAACATGGGTGCCATGGATTTCTTAAGAAAGGACATGGCATCCGGGGTACTTGCAAGTCGGATTCACAGGGTATTGCAAATCGAGGAAACCAGACGAAGTCTGGAGCTGGCAGCGAATCAGGATATTCTGACGGGACTATGGAACCGGAAGTATATGGAGGAATCCATCAACCGGCTGACAAAGGGGGAAGAGAAAAGAGGGTTCTTCCTGCTGTTGGATTTGGATAACTTTAAATGGGCAAACGATCATATGGGTCATATTGCCGGAGATCAGCTGCTCATTGATTTCGCCAAGGGAATTGAAGAAAGTATCGAGAATGGTATTGTAAGCCGTATTGGCGGAGATGAATTTGCAGTGCTTCTGCCGGATATTTATGAGATAGAGAAGGCAGAACAGGCTGCCAGCCGTATTTTGGAGGAGACGGAAAGGCGGATTTATGAGCAGGAATGCTGCAGGGATAAAGTATCCGTTTCTATCGGTATTACGGCGGTTTCCAGGGAGAATCGTGCATTTCAGAAGCTGTATAATCAGGCAGATAAGGCTCTGTACTATGTGAAACAGAATGGAAAGCGAGGGTATCATTTTTACAGGCCGGCACCTCAGGGAGAATATCAGCATGAAGAGAGAAGCGTCGCTGTGGATTTGCAGCAGCTTGTAGAAATGGTGGAGGAGAAATTTTACAAGCAGGGTGCGTATCTTGTGGAAAGGCAGGGCTTTAAAAGTATTTATCAGTTCATCAGCAGGTATATTGACCGGACCAGTCAGAACGTACAGCTTGTCCTTCTTACGCTGTATCAGGAGTCCGGCGAGGGGCTGGATGCCATGCATATGGAGAGGGAGATGTATCTTCTCGGACAGCAGGTAACCGGACGGCTCAGAAAAGGCGATGTGTCCAACCGATTCAGCAGTTCCCAGTATGTCGTCATTTTGATGGATGCTTCTACGGAGAACGGAAGGAATGTGGCGCAGCGTATTATACAGGGCTATTTGGACATAAAGGAGTCACCGGAAGTAGCAATTCGATATGATATACGGGAAATCAAAACGAATGGAGAAAAAGGATGAATATCGATATATTATTGGATGTGTTTATTTTAGGAAGCGGCATTTATCTGATTTATGCGGGCGCTGCCATGAAAAAGACCGGCAAAGTGAAAAATGTACTGGTTAGTAAGGATGTGGATTTGAAAAAGGCTGTGGATGTACCGGGATTTATCCAGAATACCTTCTTAAAGACGATTATCATGGGTGTACTTGGAACGGCAGCCGGATGTGTGGGGCTTTACAATGATTATTATGGCGGTATCGGTAAGATACAGCTTGCCGTTATCTTGGTTTACGGCATTTGTCTGATGCTGTATGGCTATGTGACGGTGCGGGCACAGAAAAAATATTTACAGGTATAGAAGCCGGAAGAGAATATTGCCTATAAAAAAGCTTCGGATGGAAGTAGATTCCATTCGAAGCTTTTTGCGGTGTCTGAATCCAAAGAGTAACGTTTAACGCTGATCCATATCAAGATAAGTTCTGTCCTCGCCAATCGGCTTGTAGGCCGGACGGATAATCTTTCCGTTATTGGCAAGCTCCTCCATACGGTGCGCGCTCCAACCGACTATACGGGCAATCGCAAAAATCGGAGTGAAAAGCTCCTGCGGCAGTCCCAGCATATTGTAAACAAAACCGGAATAGAAATCGACATTGACACTGACGCCCTTATACATCTTTCTTTCCTTTTGAATCACTTCAGGAGCCAGCTCTTCCACCAGAGAATAGAGGGCAAATTCCTTTTGAAGCCCCTTTTCTTCGGAAAGCTTTTCCACAAAGCTTTTGAATACCACAGCTCTCGGATCTGATTTGGAATAGACTGCGTGGCCTACGCCGTAAATCAGTCCTGCGTGGTCGAAAGCATCCTTGTTCAGTAGCTTTTTCAGATATTCGGCAACCTCATCCCGATCCGTCCAGTCGGAAATTTCCTTTTTCATGGTTTCAAACATCTGAACGACCTTGATGTTGGCACCGCCGTGGCGCGGTCCCTTCAAAGATCCGATGGCAGCCGCCATGACGGAATAGGTATCAGTCAGAGTGGAAGTGACAACATGCGTGGTAAAAGAAGAGTTGTTACCTCCGCCGTGTTCCATATGCAGTACAAGGGCGATATCCAAAAGTTTTGCTTCCAGAGGCGTATATGTACTGTCCGGCCGCAGGATATGGAGGATATTCTCCGCTGTGGAAAGCTCCGGCTGCGGTGAGTGGATGAATAGGCTGTTTCCGTCATGATAGTGGCTGTATGCCTGATAGCCGTATATGGAAAGCAACGGAAACAGGCTGATCAGCTGCAGACACTGTCGGAGCACGTTCGGAAGAGAGGTGTCATCGGCCCTGTCATCATAGGAATAAAGTGTCAGGACGCTTCTTGCCAGGGTATTCATCATATCCTTGCTTGGCGCCTTCATAATAATATCGCGCACAAAGCTGGTCGGCAGAGTACGGTAGCCGGCAAGCATGGAGGAGAAGCTTGACAGTTCCTTTTCATCAGGAAGCTTGTCAAACAATAAGAGATAGGCAACCTCTTCAAAACCAAACCGGTTTTCTCGGGTAAATCCGTTGACAAGATCCTTTACGTCATAGCCGCGGTAAAAGAGCCTGCCATGTGCAGGAACGGTTTTTCCGTCGATGACCTCACTGGCACGTACATCTGATATGTGGGTAAGACCTGCCAGAACGCCCTTGCCGTTTAAGTCACGCAGACCTCTCTTTACCTCATATTTTGTAAAAAGTTCAGTATCAATGATGCCGGCCTGTTCACTCATTTTGGCCAGATGGATAATTTCGGGTGTAATGTCAGAATATATGTTGTGATCCATGGAATGCTCCCCTTTCTACCAATTTATAAAGAATTAAAGAAGTAATGCGTTAAAGCGAAATGTAGTTTTATCATAGCATACGAAAAGACAGAGTGACAAGTAAAAGAATTACGTTTTATATTTTTTTTAGAAAAAGATTTGCGTAAAACACGAAATGTATTAAAATAAAAGGAGAATATGAATACAGGAAAGGCAAGAAAGACGATATGGAAAATCAGATCATTCAAACAAGACTGAAAAGCATGAGGGAGCAGATGCGGTTGGCTGGAATTGATTATTATATGGTTCCGACTGCGGATTTTCATAATTCGGAATATGTCAACGCTTATTTTAAGGTAAGGGAGTATTTGTGCGGTTTTACCGGCTCTAATGGTACGCTTGTCATAGAGCAGGACAGAGCCGGGCTCTGGACGGATGGAAGATATTTTATTCAGGCAGAGAAGGAGCTGCAGGGAACCGGAGTTACGCTGTTTCGGATGCTGGACGAAGGGGTGCCGACGATAGAAGAGTATCTGGAGCGGAATATGAAGGAAGGAGAAGTCTTGGGCTTTGACGGACGCGTGGTGGATGCCAGAAGAGGGATTGGTCTGGAAAAGAAGCTGGCAGGAAAGAAAACAGTATTTTCCTATGGAAGGGATGTGGCGGATATCGTTTGGGAGGACAGGCCACCGCTGCCCTGTGGTGCAATCCGTGTCCTTCCTGAGAAAATCAATGGAAAGAATGCCGGAGAGAAGCTTCAGATGGTACGAAGCAGCATGAAGGAAAGAGGGACAGATGCCTTTTTCTTAAGTAAGCTGGATGACATTATGTGGCTGTTCAATATTCGTGGCTGTGACGTGGAGTGCAATCCTGTAGCATTGTCCTATGCTTATATTACACAGACAGACGCAACCCTGTTTCTACAGACAGAGGCAGTCACACCGGAGGCAGAACAGTATCTGGCACAGTACGGTGTGGCGGTCAAGGAATATGGAAAGGTCATGGAATTTTTACAATGCGTACCAGAGAAAACCAAGATTCTTCTGGAGCTTGCAAACTGCAGCTATGCTATTTATAAGACATTGGCAGAGAGGACGGAGCTTGTGGATGCTCCGAATCCGACAGAGCATCTTAAGGCAGTGAAAAATGAGGTGGAGCTGTCCTATATGAGAGAGGTTTATGAAAAGGACAGTGCTGCAGTCTGTAAATTCATATACTGGCTGAAAAAAAATATCGGTCAAACGGAGATTACGGAGGTCAGTGCAGCAGCTTATCTGGATCATCTGCGCAGTGAAATAGACGGCTTTTTGGACCTGTCATTCCCAACCATCAGCGGCTATGCGGAGAATGCAGCCATGATGCATTACGAGGCCACAGAGGAATGCCACAAGGTGCTGGAGCCAAAGGGGATGCTTTTGGTGGATTCCGGCGGACAATATCTGGGAGGTACGACCGATGTGACGAGAACCATCGTACTGGGTGAAATTACGGATGAAATGAAGAGACATTTCACGGCAGTTGCAAGCGGAATGCTGCAGCTTTCGGCCGCTCATTTCCTTTATGGCTGCACCGGACGGAATCTGGATATTCTGGCAAGACAGCCGCTTTGGGATCTGAACATCGATTATAAATGTGGTACGGGGCATGGAGTCGGTTACATTTTAAATGTCCACGAAGGACCGCAGAATATCCGCTGGCGCTTTACGGACGGCATGGAGGAGGCAGTCATTGAGCCGGGTATGGATGTGACAAATGAGCCGGGTGTCTATATAGAAGGAAGCCATGGAATCCGGACGGAAAATGTCATGGTGGCAGTAAACGGAGAAAAAAATGGGGACGGACAGTTCATGCACTTTGAGACGCTGACCTTTGTACCAATCGACAGAGAGGCGATTGATCCTGCCTGCATGAGCAGGGAAAATCTGGAACGTCTGAATGCTTATCACAGACAGGTGAGAGAGAAGATTACGCCGTATCTGAATGAAGAAGAGGCAGCATGGCTTTACGAGGTAACGGAACCCATTGGCTGACCGGGAAAGTTTAGTGTCAGGATTGTATGAAAAAAGGATAAAATTTCCGAAAAGGGTGAAATTTTGAAGCCGATATTATTGACTTTTCGACCCCGTTTTGAGATAATACTAACGGTGTACTGGCAGCGGCCGGTATACAGGCGGTAAATTACCATAGAACCGGATTTACCGGAGATATGGTATAAATACACATTATTATAAGGAGGACGTAATATGTCAACAAAAGCGTATTATCCGTTAAATGAGATCGGTGCCGGAAAACCAGGTTTTTCCAAGACCCGTTCTATCATTGAAGCAGCTTTCTACGGAAACAATGTGGTAAAAGTAAACACATTAAAGGAAGCTTATGAATTAGCAAAGAATTCTCCGGGAACTGTTGTAACAGACATGCCGGTATACCATGGAGAAGAGTTCGGTCTTGAGAAAGACGCTAAGGTGCTCTTATTCAATGATGGTGCCGTAACAGGCCGTTATGCAGCAGCACGCCGTATCAAAGGCGAGCCGGGTGTTGATGAAGCAAAGCTGGATAAAGTAGTTATGGATGCAATCTATGAGACACGTTGGAAAACCATGTATCATGCAGAGTGCTTCGTAGGTCTGGATCCGGAATTCATGGTAAAGGCTCACCTCTTAATTCCGGAAGGAGAAGAGAACATCCTTTACAACTGGATGATCAACTTCCAGTATATGTCTGATGAATATGTTAAGATGTACAAGAACTCCAAACCGGTTGGAGATGGCAAAGAGCCGGATATCTACATCTTCTCTGATCCGCAGTGGGCACCTCATGATGCTCCGGATGTAGATTACAGCTGCTTAAGCGATCCGCTTACACTGTGCTACTTTGATACAAACCAGAACTGTGCAGCAATCCTTGGTATGAGATACTTCGGTGAGCACAAGAAAGGTACTCTGACCATGGCTTGGGCACTGGCTAACAGAAACGGTTATGCAGCATGCCACGGTGGACAGAAAGAGTATTCTCTGGAAGGCGGCAAGAAGTTCGTTGCTTCCGTATATGGTCTGTCCGGATCCGGTAAGTCTACTCTGACACATGCTAAGCATGGCGGAAAATATGACGCATTCGGCGGTATCAAGGTTCTTCATGATGATGCGTTCATTATCAATACAGATACCTGTGCTTCCGTAGCACTTGAGCCTACATACTTCGATAAGACAGCAGATTATCCGACAGGATGCCCGGATAATGAATATCTGCTTTCCGCTCAGAACTGCTCCTGTACACTGGACAGTGAGGGCAAGCTTCAGTTAGTAACTGAGGATATCAGAAACGGCAACGGCCGTGCAATCAAGTCTAAATTATGGTCTCCGAACCGTGTAGATAAGATTGATGCACCGGTTAATGCAATCTTCTGGATTATGAAAGACCCGACCATCCCGCCGGTAGTAAAATTAAAAGGTGCTGCACTTGCTTCCGTTATGGGTGCTACACTGGCTACTAAGACTTCTACAGCAGAGCGTGTTGCAGCAGGTACTGACTTAAATGCAATCCGTATCGTGCCTTACGCTAACCCGTTCAGAACCTATCCGCTGGTTAACGACTATGAGAAGTTCAAAAAGCTCGTTGAAGAGAAGAATGTAGACTGCTACATCGTTAATACAGGTGACTTCATGGGACACAAGTGCCAGAAGGAAGATACCTTGGGCATTCTGGAGACAATCGTTGAAGGAAAAGCTAAATTTGAGCAGTGGGGACCTTTCGAAGATATCGAAATCATGAATGACTGGTCCGGTAAGACAGGTGATTTCACACCTGACTTAAACGATGCTGAATACAAAGCTGCACTGAAGGCTGCTATGCAGACTCGTGTAGATGCTGTAAAGGGATTTGCTGAGAAGAAGGAAGGCTATGATAAGCTTCCAGATGAAGCACTTGCAGCATTACAGAAATTAGTAGATGAACTTAACTAATTTGAAGTCAAATCTGATGAAAAGGTTAAGACGGAGAAATCGCAAGGTTTCTCCGTTTTTTCCAGTTGTAAAATAGGAGAAAATCGGATATAATAAAAGTAACCTGAGATGTACGATAACTCCTGCTATTTTGAACCTACATTTACTTTAAACGGGATTCCTACATCATTGCACGGCTGTCAAGCCCCCACTTTACTGTGCTGCTATGTAAGGCAGACAGAAAAGGATTGGAGGGGAAGGCAAAAGTGTGATTGCGGTCGCCCACCTAGCTTAGCTAGGAGTCAAAGTGCAGGAAGCGGCATTTTGGGGATATACAAAAGATAAGAAGCAGCCAATTTGGCTGCTTTTTATCTTTTCTGCATCAGTTTCAATCAGAGAGGAGAATACATGAACCGGGAAAGTCGAATGCGATGGAAAATGGCAGGGATTGTCGGTGGAATCCTCCTTCTTGCAGTTTTATGGGAATGCGCAGGAGCGGGAGAAAGTAAACTGCAGGAGGAAGGAAAATGTGCAGTGACGGAGAAAGAGGCAGAATATCTGGTCGGTATTCTCAAAGAGACGGCAGTGGGAAAAGAGCAGGAAAAGGAAATCGTGCAGCAGGCGGAGCTTCTTGCAAGCGACAGGACGCAGAACAGGACGATATTTCTGGATACATATATGGAGCTTGTAGAGCGGTATGGATTGGGAGAATATCTATATGAAAAGGAAGTATTACCGCTTGCTTTTGAAAATGACCGCATTCAATGTAACAAGGAAAGCTATCGAATCGCTGGAGTAGAAGATGGCTTTGGTGAAGAGCAATGGAAGAAAATAAGATATCGTGAAGTGAGAGCAATCATCTGGAATCAGCAGCCGGAAGCGAATCAGATGGCGGAAAGCAGTGAAGAACAGGAAGAGGAAGCATGTATTGCATGGGAGATTTTGAAAAATGATACGGTACTGGAAAATGTATGGATTACGGATGTAAAGGAGCATACGCTGGGCTGCTTTTGGAACAATCTGGCTTTTCAGATGGAAGGAGACTGGAAGGAAGCGGAAAGAGAACAGATTGCGGATTTGCAGTTTACAGACGGACAGTGCAGTCAGGTGAAGGTGAAAAGGGACAAAGTAGCCGGAAAGCTGCTTCGAATAGGAGAAGGAGAGCTGGAGATTGAAGGACAGGGCAGTTTTCCGGTTGCCACAGGCTTTCAGGGTTATCGTTTGTATGATGTGCTATGCAGTTATGAGATGAGAGAGCTTCCAATCGGATATGAATATGCGGATTATGTGATAGAGGATGGAAAAGTCTGTGCGGCTTTACTCAGGCAGAAGGAAAACATGGAAAATATCCGTGTTCTGCTGCATACAGATGATTATACAGGGATTTATCATGAACAGGTCGTTATCAGCTGTGAAGGGGCCTTTCGGATAGAATGGAACAATGGACGGGATCAGCAGAGCTTTTCTGCGGGAGATCGTTTGGAGCTTCGGAAAGAAAGCCCGTATTTTCAGGAAGATGACAGGGTGAAGGTGATTCCGGAGGCATGGACAGACCGCCTGAAGGCCGAGAGTATTGTACGCAGTCAGGGGATTCCATCCTATCATGGCAGTCTGGAGGTGGTTTTGGAGGAGCAGGGGCTTTATGTGGTGAACGAGGTACTGTTGGAGGAGTACTTATGTGCGGTCGTACCCAGTGAGATGCCGTCCGGTTATCCGATGGAGGCATTAAAGGCGCAGAGCATCTGTGCCAGGACATATGCGTATCAAAATCTGCTGCATGCTGGTCTGCCTGACTATGGGGCTCATGTGGATGACAGTACGGCCTATCAGGTCTACAATAATATTTCGGAACAGGAGCGGTCGACCCGTGCGGTCAAAGAAACATGCGGACAGATTTTGTGGAATGGGGAAGGTCCACAAATGACTTACTATTATTCGACATCCTGCGGCTATGGAACGGATGAGGGAATCTGGGGCAAAAGCGGGACAGAGGTGAAACTTAAGGCAAGGCATATTGCACCACAGGAGGAAGAGGTGCAGGCTGTGTCGACAAACGATTTTTCAGCATGGATACTGGGAAAGGGATCCATGGATTATGAACGGGAGGAATCGTGGTATCGGTGGAGCTATGAGGTAGAGAAGCTGGATAGCAGGCTCCTGTTTGCGCATTTACAGGAGAGGCAGAAGGCGGCACCCGGACAGATTCTTACCTTACGGGACGGAACATATCAGATAGGAGAAATACAGGAGCTGGGGAAGCTTTTGGATATCCGTATTGAAAAAAGGGGCACCGGGGGAGTGGCAGAGGAGCTGGTGATAGAGGGAGAAAAGCAGACGGTAAAGGTGATTTCGGAATATAATATCCGTTACGTGCTGTGTGATGGAAAGACGGAAGTCATACGACAGGATGGCAGCAGACAGCTCCTGTCAAACTTGCTGCCCAGTGCCTTCTTTATAATCGAAGCTGGAAAAGAGAAGGGAAGTGTGGTAGGATATAGGTTAATTGGTGGTGGCTATGGACACGGTGTCGGAATGAGCCAGAACGGAGCCGCGAATATGGCAGAGTGCGGAAGGAAGGCGGAGGAGATTCTGGCATTCTTTTTTCAGGGAAGCCAGGTGAAAACAGTTTACTAAGAAGGGTGAGAAGCATGATCCGGAAATTATTTTGTATCGGCAGGAATTTTGCCAGGCAGCTTGCAAGAGATAATGTAAATTCATATGCTGCAAGCATCGCTTTTTTTATCTTTCTGTCGATTATTCCTATGCTGATGCTGCTCTGCGCGGTGCTGCCGTATACCAATCTGACGGAAGCAGACCTGATGAGGGCATTGGTAGAATTTGTTCCATCCAGCATGGATAGCTTTATCGTCAACCAGGTTGCTTATGTGTACGACAAATCTCCGGGTGTACTGTCCATTTCTGCTATTGTGACCGTGTGGTCGGCAGCCAAAGGGGTGCTCGCTCTGATGCGTGGATTGAATGCGGTAAACGGTGTAGTAGTGGAACGGGGATATGTCAGGCAAAGGCTGGAGGCCTGTGTATATACGGTCATTATGCTGGCAGCGGTAGTACTTTCGCTTGGCTTTATGGTTTTTGGAAATGTCATACGGGACTTTCTGCTACAGCATTTTCCTGCAATCGGTATTGTGTTTAAGGTATTGGCAAGGTTTCGATTTCTGATGACATGGGCAGTGCTGACGGTGGTATTTACCTTGCTCTATACGTGGATTCCGAATAAGAAGATGCGCCTGAAAATGCAGATACCGGGAGCCGTTTTTGTGGCAGTGGCATGGAGTATTTTTTCGTATGGATTTTCGGTTTATGTAGATCATTATGAAGGGCTCAGCATGTACGGAAGCATGACCACGATTATCATTGTTATGCTGTGGCTGTACTGCTGTATGTATATCGTGATGATTGGAGCGAATATGAACCGATATTTTAAGCCGGCTTATAAAGTATTTATGGAAAAGGATGAAGCCTGACAGAGCGTAAGAGATAGAATAGCAGACAGTAGGGAAGGAGCAGGGAATCAGATGCACAATCAGTTGACACAGAAGGATATTGAGAAGATGCAGGAGGAAATTGAACATCGCAGATTAGTGGAGCGGCCGAAGCTTCTGGAGGCTGTGAAGGAAGCCAGGGCACAGGGAGACTTGAGTGAGAATTTTGAGTATTATGCGGCAAAACGGGAAAAGAACCGGAATGAGAGCCGTATACGGTTTCTGGAACGGATGATTAAGACGGCAGAGGTGGTATCCGATGAATCCAAAGAGGATGAGGTCGGCATGAACAATACGGTTACCGTATTATTTGAAGAGGACGGAAGCGTGGAAACCTATAAGATTGTTACAGCCATGCGCTGCAATTCCCTGGAGGGTCTGGTCAGCGTGGAGTCTCCGATTGGGAAGGCACTTTTGGGGCATAAGGCTGGAGAGCGCGTGGAGGTACAGGTCAGTCCCGATTACAGCTATTATCTGGTCATTCAGTCGATTGAGAATACGGAGGATGATGGAAGCGATAAGCTGAGAAGCTTTTAGGATATCAGCACTTTTAGGGTATCAGAGAATTATGGCTTGACAGCGCGGAAAGAGAAGTTTAAAATAATACACAGTAATGCAATATGCAAAAGCAGAGAAGGTGCTGATTACCACAGGTAATCCTGTCAGTGACTGGCAGCAGTAGGCGGATATTTTCTTACAGAGAGAAGGAGTCATCGGTTGAAAGCTCCTTTAAGTTCAGATATCTGGCTGAAATTCCCACCGGAGCTTTCAGGCTGAAATGGTGCAGTAGGTCTGGACGTTTGGCACGTTACGCCAAAGAGAGCCTGTTTACAGGAATGTGGGTGGTACCGCGGAGAGATTCGTCCCTTGTATATCAAAGAGATATACAGGGGATTTTTTGTTTCATAAGAAATTTTGAAGCCGGCAGGTACAGCCTTCTCATCAGCAGAAAGGAAAAGAGTATGAAGGAAAAATTAGAGCAGATCAAACAGGAAGCGTTAAAGCAGATTGAAGTCAGCGATGCCTTGGAAAAACTCAATGAGGTCAGAGTAAACTTCCTTGGAAAGAAGGGGGAACTGACTGCTGTATTAAAGAGCATGAAGGATGTGGCACCGGAGGACAGACCGAAGGTGGGTCAGCTTGTCAATGAGACAAGGGAAGAAATCGAGAGAGTATTGGATGAGGCCAAAACAAAAATGGAGCGTGCTGTGCGCGAGGCAAAGATGAAGGCAGAGGTCATTGATGTAACGCTTCCGGCAAAAAAGAATAATGTAGGACACCGTCATCCGAATACGATTGCTCTGGAGGAAGTAGAGAGAATCTTCGTTGGCATGGGCTATGAGGTCGTAGAGGGACCGGAGGTGGAGAAGGATTATTACAACTTTGAAGCGCTCAATATTCCGGCGGATCATCCGGCAAAGGATGAACAGGACACCTTTTATATTACGGGAGATATTTTGTTAAGAACCCAGACCTCTCCGGTACAGGTACGTGAGATGGAAAAGGGTAAGCTGCCAATCCGTATGATTGCACCGGGCAGGGTATTCCGTTCCGATGAAGTGGATGCAACCCATTCCCCGTCCTTCCATCAGATTGAAGGTCTGGTCATCGATAAGAATATTACCTTTGCAGATTTGAAGGGAACGCTGGCAGAGTTTGCCAGGGAACTGTTTGGCGAGGATACGAAAGTCAAATTCAGACCGCATCATTTCCCGTTTACAGAGCCGTCTGCAGAGGTGGATGTCAGCTGCTTTAAGTGCGGCGGAAAGGGCTGCCGTTTCTGTAAGGGCAGTGGCTGGATTGAAATCCTGGGCTGCGGTATGGTACATCCGAGAGTACTGAAAATGAGCGGTATTGATCCGGAAGAATATTCCGGCTTCGCGTTTGGTGTGGGACTGGAGCGTATCGCCTTATTAAAATACGAGATTGATGACATGAGACTGCTTTACGAGAATGATATCCGTTTCCTGAAACAGTTTTAATAGAAAAAGAAAACAGAAAGAAAGGCATGGTTAAATTATGAATACAGCATTATCATGGATTAAAGCATATGTGCCAGAGCTTGCATGCACGGATCAGGAATATTGCGATGCAATGACCTTAAGCGGCACAAAGGTAGAGGGCTATGAAAGACTGGATAAGAATCTGGATAAAATCGTAGTAGGACAGGTTGAGAAGATTGAAAAGCATCCGGATGCCGATAAATTGATCGTTTGTCAGGTCAATGTGGGAAATGAGACGATTCAGATTGTTACCGGAGCACCGAATGTAAAGGAAGGTGACAAGGTTCCGGTCGTATTGGACGGAGGAAAGGTAGCAGGCGGACATGACGGAGGCCCGCTGCCGGAGGAGGGAATTAAGATCAAAGCCGGTAAGTTAAGAGGTGTTCCTTCCAACGGTATGATGTGCTCGATTGAGGAGCTTGGTTCTTCCCGTGAGATGTATCCGGATGCACCGGAGAATGGAATCTATATTCTGCCGCAGGATACTCCGGTAGGAGCAGATGCTGTAGAGGTGCTTGGACTGCGGGATACCGTATTTGAATATGAGATCACTTCCAATCGTGTAGACTGCTACAGTATTCTGGGTATTGCAAGGGAGGCAGCAGCAACCTTCCGTAAGCCGTTTGTGCCGCCGGTGGTAGAGGTAAAGGAAAACGGTGAGAATGTCAATGATTATGTATCGGTAGAGGTAAAGGACACCGATCTCTGCACCAGATATTGTGCAAGAGTATGTAAGAATATTAAGATTGGGCCGTCACCGGAATGGATGCAGAGAAGACTGGCAGCCAGCGGTATCCGTCCGATCAATAATCTGGTGGATATTACCAATTATGTGATGGAGGAATATGGACAGCCGATGCACGCCTTTGATCTGGATAAGGTGGCAGGGCACAAGATTATCGTACGCCGTGCCAAGGACGGCGATGAGTTTCAGACCCTCGACGGGCAGATGCGTAAGTTAGACTCGGAGGTTCTGATGATCTGCGATGCAGAAAAGGAAATCGGCATTGCCGGAATCATGGGCGGAGAGAATTCCAAGATTACGGATGACGTAAAGACCGTCTTATTTGAAGCAGCGACCTTCAATGGTGCCAATATCCGTAAATCTGCCAAGAGAATCGGATTAAGAACGGATGCTTCCGGTATCTTTGAGAAGGGACTGGATCCGTACAATGCTCAGGCAGCCATTGACAGGGCATGTCAGCTGATTGAAGAGCTGGGCTGTGGTGAGGTGGTCGGAGGCATGGTAGATGTCTGTGAACCGCTTCCGGAGAAGAAATATCTTTCTTTCTTACCGGGGAAATACAACAAATTATTGGGAACCGATGTCAGCAGGGAGGATATGCTTGAGATTTTCAAGCGTCTTGAAATTGAGCATATCGTAAATAGCAGCGGCGAAGAATGTCTGGGTATTCCTTCTTTCCGTCAGGATCTGGAAGGGGATGCAGACATTGCGGAAGAGGTGGCAAGATTCTTTGGCTATGATAAGATTCCGACTACTTTGCCAAGCGGTGAGGCTACGACAGGAAAGCTTTCCTTTAAGATGCGTGTGGAAGCAAAGGCAAGGGATATTGCAGAGTTCTGTGGATTCTCACAGGGCATGAGCTATTCCTTTGAGAGTCCGAAGGTATTTGACAAGCTGCTGCTGCCACAGGACAGTCCGCTGCGTCAGACTGTTACGATTTCTAACCCGCTGGGTGAGGATTTCTCCGTTATGAGAACCATATCCTTAAATGGAATGTTGACCTCTCTGGCAACCAACTATAACAGAAGAAATAAAGATGTAAGGCTTTATGAGCTCGGCAATATCTATCTGCCGCATGCCCTGCCTCTGACAGAGCTGCCGGACGAGAGAATGCAGTTTACGCTTGGAATGTATGGAGAAGGCGATTTCTTTACCATGAAGGGCGTCATTGAAGAGTTCTTTGATGTCATCGGAATGCGTAAGAAACCGGTGTATGACCCGAAGGCAGGAAAGCCGTTCTTACATCCGGGACGTCAGGCTAACATCCTGTATGATGGTAAGGTAGTCGGCTATCTGGGTGAAGTACACCCGGAGGTGCTGGATAACTACAATATCGGTACCAAGGCATATGTGGCTGTTCTGGATATGCCGGAGGTTCTTCCGTTCGCAACCTTTAACCGGAAATATGAAGGCATTGCAAAATACCCGGCAGTCAGCCGCGACATCAGTATGGTCGTACCGAAAGAGATTCTGGTAGGACAGATTGAAAATATGATTGCGCAGCGTGGCGGCAAGATACTGGAATCCTATCAGTTGTTTGACATTTACGAGGGTGCTCAGATTAAGGAAGGCTTCAAGTCGGTGGCATATTCCATTACCTTCCGTGCAAAGGACAGGACACTGGAAGAGAATGATGTGGCAGCAGCTATGAAGAAGATTTTGAATGGTCTGGAAGGGCTTGGAATTGAATTGAGACAGTAGAAAAGAGATTCAGAAAAGGTGCAGAGTATAAAAGAGCTCTGCACCTTTTCGGGTTTGAACCGGAGGTATTGGAAGTAGCTTAAGATTTACATCTGTCAAATTCCGGGTTGAATTGATAAAAGTTTTTGGAATCCAGTTTCTCCTGTGCCAGGCGAAGGGCCTCACCAAAGCGCTGATAGTGGGTGATTTCTCTTGCACGCAGGAATTTGATGGCATCATAGACATCCGGGTTATCCCAGGCAGTACGGAGGATGTTGTCATAGGTGCTTCGCGCCTTTTGTTCTGCAGCCATGTCTTCGTGAAGATCGGTGAGAATATCCCCCTTGGACTGGAACTGGCAGGCATTGAACGGAACACCGCCTGCTGCCTGTGGCCAGAGAGCGAGAGTATGGTCAATATAATATGGACCGAAGCCGGAATTTTCGATTTCCTCCATACTGAGATCTCTGGTCAACTGGTGGACAATGGCACCGACCATCTCAAAATGACCGAGTTCCTCTGTCCCGATATCGGTCAGCAGGCTTGCAATTTCACGGTAGGGAATGGTGTAACGTTGGGAGAGATAGCGCATCGAAGCTCCCAATTCTCCGTCAGGCCCGCCATACTGGCTGATGATGTACTGCGCCAGCTTGGCATTCGGCTCCTTGATATTGATGGGGTATTGCAGTCTCTTTTCATAGCTCCACATACTCTAACACACTCCTTCCCATGGCATCGGCATGTTTGCCCATTTCCATTCACTGCTGTAGCTGTCTGCGGTAGCGAGATTCAATGGTCCGTATTTCATAGAATATTCCCGTTCCATCTGGCGCAGAAGACGTACATAATGATTAAAATATTCCTGTGCCTGACTGTCGCAGGAATGTGTGTCCAGATACAGTGTCAGATCGACTACGGCAAAACTGACCTTGCTGATATCACAGAGCATCCGTTCTCTGTCATTTTTACATTTCATCATTTCACACATCTCCTTCCCGTAAAAGGCATATTGAGTTCAGGAAAGAGGGTTCCGTTACAAAATCCTTCTTCCAGATTTTCGTACAGAATCGGCTTTTCCTGCCATGGGACATAGGCCATTGCAATCGGAAAACGGTCACGACAATCTTCGGACTTTGGATAATCGTTCATAAAATTCCTCCGAAAGGTATATTATTTTATTAGTATGGTATGCAGAAGGGGAGAAAACGGGTCCATTCAAGGCAGATTTTGCGATACAACATAGAAGAAAATGAGGAGTAAAAGAGGCCGCCTGGAATCAGGCGGCCTTCAATTTCCTGTCTATATTATGATGTGTTTTATTTAATGACTTTGATCCATCCTTCAGGAGCCTCGATACGTCCCATCTGGATGCCTGTCAATGTTTCATATAACTTCTGGGTAATAGGACCCATCTTTTCCATACCGCTCGGCAGGCAGATTTCCTTGCCATGATCCACGATCTTTCCAACCGGAGAGATAACGGCAGCAGTACCGCAAAGACCGCATTCTGCAAAATCCTTTACCTCATCCAGATATACTTCGCGTTCTTCTACCTCAAGTCCCAGATATTCTTTGGCAACATGCAGTAAGGAACGGCGTGTGATGGAAGGAAGGATACTGTCTGACTTCGGAGTTACGACCTTGTTGTCTTTGGTGACAAATAAGAAGTTTGCACCGCCTGTTTCCTCTACCTTGGTTCTGGTAGCAGCATCCAGATACATGTTTTCATCGTAGCCTTCTGCGTGAGCGGATACGATGGCATGTAAGCTCATTGCATAGTTGAGGCCTGCTTTGATATGGCCTGTACCATGTGGTGCGGCACGGTCAAAATCGCTGACACGGATGGTCAGAGGCTTCACACCGCCTTTAAAGTAAGGACCAACCGGTGTTGCAAAAATGCGGAACTGATATTCAGAGGCCGGCTTTACACCGATGACCGGATTGCTGCCGAACATGTACGGTCTGATATATAAAGTAGCGCCGCTGCCATAGGGAGGTACAAAAGATTCATTTGCTGCAACCGTTTCTACAACAGCCTCTACAAAGCGATCCTCCGGGAATACCGGCATTTCCAGTCTCCTTGCGGAGTCAGCCATACGGCTTGCATTTAAGTCCGGACGGAAAACGACAATGCGGCCGTCTTCGGTCGTATAGGCTTTCATTCCTTCAAAAATAGTCTGTGCATACTGCAGAACGCCGGCACATTCATTCAATACGATGTTTGCGTCTGAAGTGAGAGTGCCTTCATCCCATGCGCCGTCTTTATAGTTGGAGACAAATCTTTTGTCGGTCTGTACATAACCGAAACCAAGATTTGCCCAGTCGATATTTTGCTTTTCCATGATTTTCCTCCATTCTGCCCGAAATATGGCAAGTACATTGATAGAAGTATATGTAAAATTTGCTTCCTTGCGTTATTATACATCAATCCTTATCGTTTTTCCATGGGATATTCAAAGAAATACAAATAAATTTTGACAGATATATAAAAGTATGTTAGTATATTTTATATAAAGATTGCCCATATTATTTTGGATTGTTACTGGTAAAGCAGGCTAGACCTAAGTAAAGGATAAGAGTATATTTATATTCTGTATCTGGACTTAGGTTTTTTTATTCTATTGAAAAAGAGGAATACACCTTTGCAGATAGGGAGAACATAAGTGTAATGCGTAAATATATTTTTTTGGACATAGACGGAACCTTACTTGGAAAAGGCGGAGCGGTGCCACCTTCCGCAGCTTCTGCAATTGCGGAGGCACAGAGGGCCGGTCATAAAGTATATTTGTGCACGGGGCGCTCGAAGGGAGAGGTGCCGAGGGTAATCTGGGAACTGGGGATGGATGGTATCGTCGGGAGCGCCGGAGCCTATGTGGAATCGGATGGAAAGATACTGTATCACAAACCGATGCAGCAGGAACTGGTGAAGAAACTGGCAGACTATCTGGACAGTCAGGGTTCCTATTATGCCATGGAGACCAATGGAAAGGCTTTTATAACGGAAGAAAATATGAAAAAGATGTTTCACCGTTTTCAATCCTCTGATTTCTGGACGGATGAGATAAAAGAGGAATTTTTGGAGAGTTTTCAGGTATGTGATAATGTCCGGGAAGTAGAGGGTGTTAATAAATGTATCTACCATGAATGTCAGGACTCTTTTGCCCGGATGCAGGAGAAACTGCCGGAATTTACAATTTTGCCGAGTAGCATTGAAGATAGTGGAGAGAATAATGGTGAAATCTCTGAAAAGGGCATGAGCAAGGCAAAGGGAATTGAGGTACTGCAGAAGCATTTTGGGATACGGCGGGAGGATATCATCTGTTTTGGAGATGGGCTGAATGATATGGAGATGATTGCATTGGCCGGAGCCGGAGTCGCTATGGGAAATGGTGTAGAGGAATTGAAGCAGATTGCTGATTATGTGACAGCGGATGTGGATGCAGATGGCTTGAGCAAAGGCTTTTATAAGCTGGGATTAATTGGATAAATAAACTGGAAAGCAGCCGCCTGTGGCGGATGACTAATAAGAAGAGAAGGAGAAAAGAGAAATGAAAAGTTTTAAGTATGTAGTACAGGATGAGGTAGGTCTTCATGCAAGACCGGCAGGATTATTGGTAAAGGAGGCAGGAAAATCCGCTTCCAGCATTACCATTGAAAGCAAGGGCAAAACGGCAGATGCCAAAAGATTGTTGGCTGTCATGGGACTTGGGGTAAAAAAAGGTGATGCAATCACGGTTACTGTAGAAGGATCGGATGAAGAAGCTGCTGCAGCAGCACTGGAGGCATTTTGTAAAGCAAATCTGTAAATGCGAAAGAGGTAGAGCAAGCTGATGGTGGTATTAAAAGGGAAAAGTGTATTCCATGATGTTTGCATGGGAAAAATCGTATTTTATAAAAGAAAAGAGCGTACGATCAAGCGCTATAAGGTAGAGGATACCGAGAGTGAGTTAAAGCGTTTCAGAGAAGCAAAGGAAACGGCGCTGAAGCAGCTTCAGGAGCTGTACGATAAGGCGGTAGCTGACGTAGGCGAGGCGAATGCGGCGATCTTTGAAATTCACCAGATGATGCTGGAGGACCTGGATTATGTAGAGTCCATTGAAAATATCATTACGTCTCAGCAGGTCAATCTGGAGTATGCAGTCGGTGCAACGTCGGATAATTTCTCGGCTATGTTTTCTGCGATGGATGATGCTTATATGCAGGGCAGGGCTGCGGATGTCAAGGATGTTTCCGAACGGCTTTTATCCGTGCTTGGAGGAGAAGAATCCAATCTGAATATGCTGACGGAGCCGTCCATTATTGCAGCGGATGATTTGGTGCCGAGTGAAACGGTACAGTTAGATAAGAGCAAGGTGCTTGGATTTATCATGCAGCATGGTTCGACCAATTCTCATACGGCGATTCTGGCCAGAAGCATGGGTATTCCGGCTATTGTCAGCCTGGGGGAGGATCTGACAGAGGAATGTAACGGTAAGACGGCCATCGTGGATGGATTTGACGGTACGGTATACATTGAACCGGATGAAAAGACCAGTGCGGAAATGAGTAAAAAGATGGAGCAGTCCAGAGCACATAAGGAGATGCTTCAGGAGTTAAAGGGCAAGGAAAATGTAACAAAGGATGGCAGAAAGGTCAAAATTTTTGCCAACATCGGCAAAACGGCTGATCTGGCGAATGTCATGGCGAATGATGCCGGTGGCATCGGTCTGTTCCGCAGTGAATTTTTATATCTGGAAAATGAGGATTATCCGACGGAGGAGCAGCAGTTTGCAGCGTATAAGCAGGCAGCAGAAACGATGGCGGGCAAAACGGTGGTCATCCGTACGCTGGATATTGGAGCAGACAAGCAGGCCGACTATTTCCATTTGGATAAGGAAGAGAATCCGGCGCTGGGCTACCGAGCAATCCGAATCTGTCTGACCAGGCCCGAAATTTTCAAGACACAGCTTCGGGCGCTGTATCGTGCGGCCATGTTTGGAAATATTGCAATCATGTATCCGATGATTACTTCTGTAGAGGAAGTCAGGAAAATTAAGGCAATTGAAAAAGAGGTCAAGGAAGAGCTGACCAAAGAAGGAATTCCATTTAAAGCAGATATCGAGACAGGTATTATGATTGAGACGCCTGCGGCTGCTCTGGTCAGTGATGAGCTGGCCAAGGAAGTGGATTTCTTCAGTGTAGGAACAAATGATTTGACCCAGTATACGCTGGCAATCGACAGGCAGAATCAGAAGCTGGATGAGTTTTATAACCCGCATCATAAAGCTATTTTAAAATTGATTCGGCTGGCAGCGGACAATGCACATGCAGAGGGAAAGTGGATTGGTATCTGTGGAGAACTGGGAGCAGATACATCCCTGACGGAAGAGTTTTTACGTATGGGCATTGACGAACTGAGCGTATCGCCAAGCATGGTTCTGGAGGTTCGTAAGAAGGTGCGGGAGCTTGACCTGTCAGGAGTTTAACTGACGGTAGCCGCGGGGTGTCTGTCCGGTGTGCTTTTTGAACAGCTTAATGAAATAGCTGAAATTTTCAAATCCGCATTCAAAGCCGATTTCCATCACAGACAGGGCGGAAGCGGTCAACAGATGGCAGGCTCGTTCGATTCTAAGGCGGTTCACATAATCGATGAAGCCTGTGCCAAAGGTGGCTTTAAAGTAGGTACAGAAGTATTGGGGGGACATATGGAGCAGTCCTGCCGCCTCCTCCAGATAGATTCGTTCCTGGCAATGATTTTGCAAATACAGAAGGAGACTTCGCAGATCCTCCGATTTGGAGGAGAGAGGGGTCTCTTTTGTATTTGCAGAAAGAAACTGTCCTTCCTGATAGAGAAGGGCAATGATCTTGTATAATGCGGCCTTGGTCTGTAGCTGGAAGCCCGGTGTTTTTGACTCGTTGATGGAGATGATCTCACGTATCTGCGCTTCGATTTCCGCGTAACAGGGCAGGGCTGCAGAAAGCTGTTCCGGGAAACGTCTATTGGTCTTCAGCGGAGTCAGACAAAGATTCTGGCTGTCATCGGGCAGCAGAAAATCCAGAGAGCTTAGCGGAAACACATAGCTGTAATAGACGGTGCCTTTCTCATGGCTGGTAACCTGATGGAGCTGACCTGAGTTAGCAAAGCAGATATCTCCTTGAGCCATATGATATTCCTTGCCATCCAGAAGCAGTTCTAACGTGCCGTTGATGCAGTAGATGATTTCAATTTCGGGATGCCAGTGATAGGGAATGAACAGGGTTCCGGTGATATTCTGATTGCGATAATGCTGAAAGGGAAAGAGTTTGGTTCCTCTTTGAAGGTCTTCACGCAGAGCTGATTTCATAATTTCTCCAATCTGAATATTGTGTTATTTGTTATAAAAATAGTACAAGAGTGTGGAGGATGTCAAGCATATAATAGCTAAGGTGCGAAAGAAAGCATGAGCAAGAACACGTTGGATGGAAGGATGGAGAAGAAATGGCAGGGAGTGCGACAAAAGATATGACGGTCGGGTCACCGATGAAGCTGATTCTGGGATTTTCCGTACCGCTTTTGATGGGATTTCTGTTTCAGCAGTTCTACAGTCTGGTAGATACCGTCATTGTAGGGCAGTTTCTGGGAGTGGATGCTCTGGCGGCAGTCGGCTCGACCGGTTCGATCAATTTTATGATCATTGGATTCTGCATGGGTGTGTGTAGCGGATTTGCGATTCCGATTGCCCATATGTTTGGAGCAAAGGATTATTCCGGAATGCGCAGGTATGTGGCAAACAGTGTGTGGCTGTCTGTCCTGTTTGCAGCAGTCATGACCATTCTGGTTTGCATCCTGTGTCGGAATATTTTGGTATGGATGAAAACTCCTTCGGATATTATTGACAGGGCATATGAATATATTTTTATTATTTTTCTGGGAATTCCGGTTACCTATCTCTATAATATGCTGTCCGGCATGATACGTTCCCTGGGAGATTCCAAAACGCCGGTCATCTTTTTAGTCATGTCGGCTATGCTGAATATTTTTTTGGACCTGTTTCTGATTCTGGTGATTCCCATGGGAGTGGCAGGCGCTGCATGGGCAACGGTCATTTCGCAGGGAGTGTCCGGTATCTGCTGTCTGTTTTATATGATTCGGAAATTTGATATCCTTCGGATTCAGAAGGAAGAGTGGAGAGCTGATGCGCACCTGATGAAGAATCTCTGTAATATGGGTGTGCCAATGGGATTGCAGTATTCCATTACCGCCATAGGCAGTGTGATTCTTCAGTCAGCGGTGAATACACTCGGTTCTATGGCAGTGGCCAGTGTTACGGCAGGAAGTAAAATCGGGATGTTCTTCTGTTGTCCGTTTGATGCCATGGGATCGACCATGGCAACGTATGGAGGCCAGAACGTGGGAGCAAAGAAGCTGGATCGTGTGCATCAGGGATTAAAGGCATGTATTCTGTTAGGAGCGGTCTATTCTGTCATAGCGTTTGCTGTGCTGACTCTGTTTGGAAAGAATCTGGCGCTTCTGTTTGTGGATTCCGCAGAGACACAGCTGTTAGACCAGGTGGGGCAATTTCTGTTTGCCAACGTTTTATTCTACTTTCCTCTTGCGCTGGTCAATATTGTACGCTTTATGATTCAGGGACTGGGCTTTTCCAAATTTGCCATTCTGGCAGGAGTTTGTGAGATGGTGGCAAGAGCCATGGCAGGATTTTTGCTGGTTCCGAAGTTCGGGTTTATTGCGGCCTGCTATGCCAGTCCATTGGCATGGATTCTGGCGGATCTTTTTCTCATTCCGGCCTATTATCATGTGATGAGGCGGTTGAAAAAAATGTTTGCATCGTGATATAACGGAAAAAGTGCATAATGACAGAGGGACTCGGTCTGCGCAGTTTTCACAAATTTGATGCAGGAGGACAAAAAATACTGACATTTTGAATATTATTCTGATAAAATAGTGTTCAGAAGGAGGTAGTTTGTCCATGTTTGAGATAGGCGAATATGTAGTATGCGGAAACAACGGTGTCTGTCGTGTGGAGGGTACGGGAAATCTGAATATTTCCGGTGTGGATAAACACAGAGAATACTATATTTTAAAGCCGGTTTATGGAGCGGGAAGCACCGTGTATGTACCGGTTGATTCGGATAAGATTTCGATACGGAGAGTGATGTCCAGAGAAGAAGCGAATCGGCTGATGGAATCGCTGGACAGGATGGAGATGATTGAGGTAGAGGATGAGAAAGCAATCGAGCGGGAATATCGTGCGACGATACAGACGAATGACTGTCAGGAATGGGTTCGTCTGCTCAAGACCATTCATTACCGTAAGAAAAAGAGAAATGCGAAGGGCAGTAAAATTACTGCAACCGATTCCAAATATTATAAGCTGGCGGGAGATAAACTGTATGGGGAGCTGGCTTTGGTGCTTGGTATGGAGCGGGAAGATGTGGAAAAATATGTCATGAAGCATATGGAAGTAACCGTCTAAAATATTTGGTAAAAATTTTTCCGCTTTTTGGAAACTTTTTATCCCACAGATACGTCTAATATATTGTAAGGTCCTTTTGAAAATGATTTTACAGCAGGCGTAGCTGTGGGATATTTTTGTATCATACCATAAGATGTTATATTGCGTCAGGCGAAACAAGTGTGCATTCGTGGAAAGCACAGTGTCTGTTTGCGGACAGGGAAGAATAAATGAAAAAGGAAGAGTGGAAAGGAGAGAGGGTATGAGAAGTATATTGATTTGTGATAAGGATGATGAGACGGTGGAAACAATCAGTCATTATCTTTCCGGGGAAGGATATGAGATATATCAAGCATACGATGGGGAGGAAGCGTTGAAGCTTGCCTGGCAAAACAATATTCATCTGGTTCTGATGGAGCTTGTGCTGGAGAAGTTGGATGGGATCAGCGTAATTCAGCGGATACGGGAGAAAAAAAGCCTGCCGATTATCGTTTTGTCCGAAAAGGCAGGAGAGGTAGATAAGATCAGTGCACTTAATGCCGGAGCCGATGATTATATCACGAAGCCATGCAGTATGTCCGAGCTGGCAGCGAGGGTCAGATCCCAGCTTCGCAGATATATACAGTTTCAAAACCGAAGTGAGGAAATACCGCACATTTATAAGGTGGATGGATTGCGTATGGACGATGACAGCAGAAAGGTGACAGTGGATGGAAGGGAGGTTAGGCTGACCCCTATCGAGTATAAGATACTGGCGCTTCTGATGAGGGAAAAGGGAAAGGTCTATTCCATCGAGCAGATTTATGAAACCATCTGGAATATGAGAGCAATCGGAGCTGACAATACGATTGCGGTACATATTCGCCATATCCGGGAGAAAATTGAGCACAATCCAAAGCAGCCCAGGTATTTAAAGGTTGTTTGGGGAACTGGCTATAAGGTGGGCTGAAAGTGTAAAAAAAGAACACAATCGGGCATTGTCCGTCCCGTCAGAAAGAGCTATACTGAAGAAAGATTCAGGATGTGGAAGCAGATTTCAAAAATGGAGGAGAAAAATGATTTATACGATTGAAAATGAAAGCATGACTGTACGGATTAAGGCGCGTGGTGCGGAGGTATGCTCTGTCGTAGAGAAGAAAACCGGACGAGAATATATGTGGAATGCCGATCCTGTTTATTGGGGACGGACTTCTCCGATTTTGTTCCCGTTTGTCGGGGGTCTGAAAAATGGTGGATTCTCTTATGCAGGAACGGAGTATCACATCGGCAAGCATGGCTTTGCCCGGGATATGGATTTCCAATTGGAAAAGCAGGAAGCAGAAAGCATTTGGTTTTCTCTGGAGGATACGGAGGAAACCAGAAAGTCTTATCCGTTTTCCTTCCGGCTTTTGGCCGGATATATACTGCATGGAACGCAGTTGGAGGTAAAGTGGTGCGTGGAGAATCGGAATGACAGGACCATGTACTTTGCATTGGGAGGACACCCGGCTTTTGCCTGTCCGCCGTCCTGGCAGCAGGGAAAGAGAACGGACTGCAGTATTTGGTTTGACCAGCCTAAGCAGCTGGTCAGTGAACTGATCGGAAGTGACGGACTGGTATCAGGGGAACAGAAGGTGTACGAGCTTCGGGATGGCATTCTGCCTGTGACAACGGGCTTGTTTGATCGGGATGCACTGATCATGGATCAGGGACAGGTACATGAAATTGCTCTTTGTGATTTGGACAACAAGCCTTACGTGAGAGTGCAGTTTGATGCGGACTATGTGGGAGTCTGGTCTATGCCGGATGATAATGCGTCTTTTATCTGTATTGAACCATGGTATGGAAGATGTGATAACTCAGATTTTCAGGGAAGTCTGGAGGAACGTAAGTGGGGCAACCGTCTGGAGGCAGGCGGGGTTTTTGAAGCCGGTTATACGATTTGCTTTGAATAAGCAAACCAGAATTGGAAAAGGATGAAAAGGAAGAGGAGAAGGTTCCGAAAAAACCTTCTCCTCTTTCCCTTTTATAAAGTGATTATACCAAAGGCATTGGCAACGGAGCTCAACAAAATCAGAACGATTAGAACAGGTGCCACATATTTGATTAGAATCGTATATAGCTTCTGGCTCTTGAAGGGCGATGACTTCTCCACTTCCTCTATGATAGAAGTCGGCTTTACGATAAAGCCAACAAAAATACAGGTAAAAAGTGCCACAAAAGGCATCAGAACGCTGTTGCTGACAAAATCAAAGAAGTCTAAGAAGGACATGCCAAGCGGAGTAATGCCGGACCAGATTCCAAACCCGAGAGAAGACGGTAAGGCAATGATAACGGATAATAACAGTACAATCAGGCAGGTTGTCCTTCTCTTTAAATGGAACTTGTCCTGTATGATGGAAACGATGGTCTCCATCAGGGAAATGGAGGAAGTCAGTGCTGCAAACAGAACGAGTACAAAGAATACCAGTCCGATGACATTCCCGAATTTCATGCTGGCAAAAACGTTCGGCAGCGTGATGAACATCAGGCTTGGGCCGGAGGAGAGCACGCTTTCATCACCACCGGAAAAAGCAAATACCGAAGGAATGATGATCAGTCCCGCAAGAAAGGCAATTCCTGTGTCGAACAGTTCGATGTTGCGGACAGAGGATTCCACATTTTCAGAATCCGGTACGTAAGATCCGTAGGTAATCATAATGCCCATGGCCAGGGACATGGAATAAAAGAGCTGTCCCATGGCAGCCAGAAGACCATTGAAGGAAAATCTGGAAAAATCCGGCCTTACATAATAAATGATTCCGTCCAGGGCTCCCGGCAGGGTCAGTACATAGACAGCAATTCCGATGGAGAGAAAGACCAGTACAGGCATCAGAATCTTGCTCGCTTTTTCAACGCCCTTCTGGACTCCCATCATAACGATGACTGCAGTAGCGGCAATAAAGAGAGCCAGCCAGAAGATCGGTTCTGCCGGCTTGCTGATAAAATCCGTAAAAAAGCCTGCATCGGTAGCAGCCTGTCCCTGACCGGTGAGATAGACGGTAAAATATTTGGTTACCCATCCGCCTATGACACAGTAATACGGGAAAATAATAATTGGAACCAGACATGCTAAAATTCCCAGAAATGAGAATTTTTTGTGCAGGGAGGAAAAGGCATACAGGGCGCTTTTCTTTGTCTTTCGGCCGATACAGATCTCGGTCAGCATCAGTGAGAAGCCAAAGGTAACCGCCAGAATCAGGTACAGGAACAGGAAGGTGCCTCCGCCGTATTTAGCAGCCAGATATGGAAAACGCCAGATGTTACCCAGACCGACTGCAGAACCGGCTGCAGCCAGAACAAAGCCGATGCGGCTTGAAAAATTGTTTTTCTTTTCTTTCATTGTAATACCCCTTATAAGTTTATTGTTTGATGTTGGAAATTTTATTCTAGCATAGAAAGGCTGTTATGGGAAGAAAAATAAATTTTCAATAATAATTGCACCATAGTGATTGACAGAAGCCCAAAAAAGTATATAATGAACATATGAACAATCGTTCATACAAAAAAGCAGGAAGGAGAGGGAGCATGAAGATTGAGAAGGAACCAATAGAGCAGTGTGAATTTATACATGTGCATGAGGAGACGGTGGAAAAGGTCAATGCCAAAATGCCCGATGAAGAACAGCTGTATGATCTGGCTGATTTTTTTAAGGTATTTGCGGATTCCACCCGTATTAAAATCTTGTATGTGCTGCTTTGTTCGGAAATGTGCGTTTGTGATCTGGCACAGATTTTGAATATGTCCCAATCTGCAATTTCTCACCAACTGAGGACTTTAAAGCAGATGGATCTGGTACGGAACAGACGGGAGGGCAAGACGGTCTTTTACTCCCTTTCTGATGGACATATCAAGACGATTTTAAGTCAGGGCCTAGATCATATTGAAGAAGAGGAATAGCGGATAAAAGAAAGGAGGATGTAGCATGAAAAAAACGTATATTCTGGAGGATTTGGATTGTGCACATTGTGCAGCTAAAATTGAGACGGCAGTCAGCAGGCTGGATGGAGTGGAAAAGTGTACCGTTACTTTTCTGACCCAGAAGCTGGTGATTGAAGCAGAGGAAGAGAAGATTCCTCAGATTACCAAAGAAATCAAGAGTATTGTAAAGAAAACGGAGCCGGATGTAACCGTAATCGAAAAATGATGTGCACAGGGAGGCGGAATATATGCTGCGGCATTCCGCTTCCCTGCTTCACAGGAGGAGAGATTATGACAAAGAAATTGAAAAAGAGATTGAAAAAAATTCTGGCAGGCGCTGCGGTACTGGTTTGTGCGGTTCTTGCAGCCGGATTGCCGGGTGAATTATACAGGTATGCCTCCTTTGTCCTGTTTCTGGCAGCCTATGTGATTGTGGGCGGTGATGTGGTCAAGAATGCTATTGTAAATATCGGACATGGGCAGGTGTTTGATGAGAACTTTCTGATGACGCTGGCGACGGTGGGGGCCTTTTTTGTGGGAGATTACCCGGAAGCGGTAGCGGTTATGCTGTTTTATCAGGTGGGAGAATGGTTTCAGTCCTATGCGGTCAATAAATCACGTAAATCCATTACCGAGCTGATGGATATCCGGCCTGATTATGCGAATGTGCTTCGGGATGGCAGTGAAGAAACGGTGGAACCGGATGAGGTTGCCATGGGAGAGCATATTGTCGTAAAGCCGGGAGAAAGGATTCCGCTGGATGGTATCATCCGAAGGGGCAATTCTTCTCTGGATACGATGGCGCTGACCGGAGAGAGTATGCCGAGAGAGGTTTTATGTGGTGATGAGGTCATCAGCGGCTGCGTCAATCTACAGGGTGTTCTGGAAATAGAAGTAACGAAGGAATTTGGTGATTCTACAGTGTCCAAGATTCTGAATCTGGTGGAGAGCGCCAGCAGCAGAAAGGCGGAGGCGGAGAATTTTATCACGAAGTTTGCCAGATATTATACGCCGATTGTCGTGGTCTGTGCGGCATTGTTAGCGGTTCTGCCTCCACTGGTATTGAGTGTTCTGGTAGGACAGAATGCGCAGGCGGTGCCTGTTACGGGAGCTGTCTGGGCAGATTGGATCTACCGGGCGTTGACTTTCTTGGTCATTTCCTGCCCGTGTGCTCTTGTCATCAGTATTCCGCTTAGCTTCTTCGGCGGCTTGGGCGGTGCCAGCAGGGAAGGAATTCTGATCAAGGGAAGCAACTATCTGGAAGCCCTGGCAGAGGCAGAGAGTGTCGTAATGGATAAGACCGGCACACTGACCAGAGGAACCTTTGCGGTCAGCCAGATTGTGACGGCACCGGATGCAGACTGTACGAAGGAAAAGCTGTTAGAGCTTGCAGCTTATGCAGAGAGCTATTCCAATCATCCGATTTCCAAATCCCTGCTTGCAGCTTATGGGAAGGAGATTGACAGCAGCAGGATTGAGCGTGCAGAGGAGATTGCGGGGAACGGCGTCCATGTCTGCGTGGATGGAAAAGAGGTTTATGCAGGAAATACCAGGCTGATGGAAGAACAGCAGATACAGCCGCTTCCTGCCAGAGAGACGGGAACGGTAGTGCATGTGGCATGTGCTGGATGTTATCTGGGATATATTCTGATTGCAGATGAGATTAAGGAAGATGCCGCAGAGGCGGTTCAGGCTTTGAAGGCAGCCGGAATCAGACAGATCGTCATGCTGACCGGAGACCGAAAGGAAACGGCGGAGGATGTGGCAGGCAGACTGGGAATTACAGAGGTGTATGCGGAGCTTCTTCCGGGAGATAAGGTAGACCGGATGGAAGAGCTGATGCAGAAGAAATCGGCTAAAGGGAAGCTATTGTTTGTCGGGGACGGCATCAATGATGCTCCCGTGCTTGCCCGGGCGGATATCGGGATTGCGATGGGAGGACTTGGTTCAGATGCGGCAATCGAGGCGGCAGATGTGGTTATTATGACGGATGAACCGTCCAAGCTTGCGCGGGCCATGCAGATTTCACATAAGACACTTCGGATTGTGAAACAGAACATTGTTTTTGCTCTGGGAGTGAAGATTCTGGTGCTTCTGCTGGCGGCAGCCGGTATTGCTTCCATGTGGGCGGCCGTATTTGCCGATGTGGGAGTGGCTGTCATTGCTATCCTGAATGCCATGCGTGCCCTGAAGGCATAGCTTACGGAAGGAAAACAGCGGACAGGACTGTAAAATGGGGCGGCTTAGGCAGGAAAGAGAACGGATCATATGAAGCATATCAGATTAGAACCGGTGATAAACGGGAAGGATATAAAGAGAGTACAGGAACGATATCATTTTCAGGATGCTGATGTTCAAATGCTGCATAGAGTTTATGAAACACTGTGCCCGCTTTTACATACAGAAGGCTGGTATGGGGCAGGGCCGGACGGGGAAGCTTGTAATTGTATTGTGACTCTGGGGCCCTATGTGGATGAACTGGAGGAGCTTTATGAACGTGCGGGAGCCATGTCTGAGGCATACAGTCTGGAATGTATTGCCATGGAGCTTCTTCAAAGGTCTTACGAAGCCCTTTCGGATGCAATCAGGAAGGAATACGGCAAGGGGATTGCCGGGTATGAATTTTTTGGTGAAAAGAGATCCTTTGAGGAGATGGCTGAGGTACTGCGTGTTTCCGGGCAGCAGACGGTAAGGTGTAATCGGGCAGGGATGCTTCAGCCAAAAAAAAGTGTGGTCTTTGTTGCAAGGCTGACAGCGGATAAGGCATGCAGGGTACAGAATATTTGTGCGGAATGCAGTAACCTTTTCTGTCGGAGCCGACAGCGTAGAAAGGAATCAGGAGCAGAAAGCAGTTGATTTGACATGAGGGAGTTTATATTTTTTTAAGAAAGAAGTATATTGACATTCTTCTCTGACATGTTATATTGTTATATAAAAGATAGAACAGATAAAACAGTCCTGCTTTATCTGTTTACATATAAGAGGAATGGAGGGAATGTTGATGAATATATCGAAATTTACACAGAAGTCTGTGGAAGCAGTGGAACGCTGCGAAAAACTGGCTTATGAATATGGAAATCAGGAAATTGAACAGGAACATCTGTTGTACAGTTTGCTCACCATTGATGATAGTTTGATTTTGAAGCTGGTCGAAAAGATGGAGATTCAGAAGGAACATTTTGTCAACCGTGTAAAGAGTGCTTTGGAAAAACGTGTCAAGGTACAGGGCGGGCAGGTCTATGTGGGACAGTATCTGAATAAGGTGCTGATTTCCGCTGAGGATGAGGCTAAATCCATGGGGGATGAATATGTTTCTGTAGAGCATCTGTTCCTTTCCATGTTGAAAAATCCCAATAAGGAAATCAAGTCCATTTTCCAGGAATACGGTATTACGAGGGAACGCTTTTTACAGGCGCTTGCAACAGTGCGGGGCAATCAGAAGGTGACCAGTGATAACCCGGAAGCTACTTATGATACTTTGGAAAAATACGGGCAGGATCTGGTGGAAAAGGCCAGGGCGCAGAAGCTTGATCCGGTCATCGGCAGAGATACGGAAATTCGGAATGTAATACGTATTCTGTCCCGTAAGACGAAGAACAATCCGGTGCTTATCGGAGAGCCGGGCGTTGGCAAAACCGCCGTTGTAGAAGGGCTGGCACAGCGTATCGTGCGGGGAGATGTACCACAGGGGCTGAAGGATAAAAAGATTTTTTCGCTGGATATGGGTGCTCTGGTAGCCGGAGCAAAATACCGGGGTGAATTTGAGGAACGGTTAAAGGCGGTTCTGGAGGATGTGAAAAACAGCAATGGACAGATTATCCTGTTTATTGATGAACTGCATACGATTGTCGGTGCAGGTAAGACGGACGGTGCCATGGATGCCGGAAATATGTTAAAGCCCATGCTTGCACGAGGCGAGCTGCACTGTATCGGCGCGACGACATTGAATGAATACCGGCAGTATATTGAAAAGGATGCGGCACTGGAACGTCGTTTCCAGCCGGTTATGGTGGATGAACCTACAGTGGAGGATACCATTTCGATTCTGCGTGGTTTGAAGGAGCGTTATGAGGTTTATCATGGAGTCAAGATCATGGATAATGCTCTGGTAAGCGCTGCAACCTTGTCACACCGCTATATATCAGACCGTTTCCTGCCGGATAAGGCCATTGATCTGGTGGATGAGGCCTGTGCACTGATTAAGACAGAGTTGGACTCCATGCCGACAGAACTGGATGAACTGCAGCGTAAGGTGATGCAGATGGAAATTGAAGAAGCAGCATTAAAGAAAGAGGATGACCGTTTAAGTAGGGAACGTCTGGAAAATCTGCAGAAGGAGCTGGCAGAGTTAAAGGCAGAATTTAACAACCGTAAGGCACAGTGGGATAATGAAAAGGCTTCCGTAGAAAAGCTGTCCAGACTGCGTGAGGAAATCGAGACGATGAACAGCCAGATTCAGATTGCCCAGCGGGAAGGAGATCTGGAAAAGGCAGCAGAGCTGTCCTACGGCAAGCTGCCTGCTTTAAAGCAGCAGTTGGAAATCGAAGAGGAAAAGGTCAAGGCATCGGATCTGTCTCTGGTACATGAGAGCGTATCGGAGGAAGAAATTGCCCGGATTATTTCCAGATGGACAGGAATTCCGGTATCCAAGCTGACAGAGAGTGAACGCAATAAGACTCTGCATCTGGATGAAGAGCTTCATAAGAGAGTCATCGGACAGGATGAAGGTGTAACAAAGGTGACGGAGGCAATCATTCGCTCCAAGGCAGGCATCAAAGACCCGACCAAGCCAATCGGTTCCTTCCTGTTCCTCGGACCTACCGGTGTCGGCAAAACAGAGCTTGCAAAAGCACTGGCCGCAGCACTGTTCGATGATGAAAACAATATGGTGCGTATCGATATGAGTGAGTACATGGAGAAGTATTCCGTGTCCCGCTTAATCGGAGCGCCTCCTGGATATGTAGGCTATGAAGAGGGAGGCCAGCTGACAGAAGCTGTCCGCAGAAAACCCTATTCGGTTGTTCTGTTTGATGAAATTGAGAAGGCCCATCCGGATGTATTCAATGTACTTTTGCAGGTATTGGATGACGGGCGGATTACCGATTCTCAGGGCCGTACGGTAGACTTTAAAAATACCATTCTGATCATGACCTCCAATATCGGCGCAGGCTATCTGCTGGAGGGTATTGATGAATCAGGCCATATCAATGCGGATGCGGAAAAGAATGTTATGGAGGAATTGAGGGCGCATTTCAGACCGGAATTTTTGAATCGGCTGGATGAGACTATTTTGTTCAAGCCGTTAACAAAATCCAACATCGGCGGTATCATTCATTTGATTATTGCAGATTTGAACAGACGTCTGGAAGACCGTGAAATTGCCATTGAGTTGACGCAGACAGCGGAGGATTTTATTGTAGAACATGCTTATGATCCGGTTTATGGTGCAAGGCCGTTAAAGAGGTATATACAGAAATATGTCGAGACACTTTCGGCAAAACTGATTCTGGCAGATGCAGTCGGCCCAAAGGATGTGATTCTGATTGATGTGGCAGACGGAGAGCTTGTAGCCAGGAAAAGGGTATAAGGAAATCAGTTTATCAAACCTCCTGTAGACGGTCAGAAATAGCTGTTTTATATTTGAACATGCAAGGTTGAGGTAAAAAGGATAGGAGAAATATCATTTATGCTGGTTACAGCTGGATGTATTTCTCTTATCCTTTTTGGCTTCGTCCTTTTTGTTCCTACATTTTTTTGTAAGCATTTCTCCATTCAACCATGGAATCAAGGATCGGCTTAAGGGTTTTACCTAAATCACTTAATGCATATTCTACGCGGGGAGGAACTTCAGGATATACAGTTCGTGTAATGATACCATCTTCTTCCATTGATCTGAGACTGTCTGTAAGTACCTTTTGGCTGATGCCTTCTAAATCTTTCTTGAGCTCATTAAAACGCCAAGGCCGCTGTAAAAGATTTCTGATAATGAGTAATTTCCATTTACTACCTATAAGAGCAACTGTTGTAGCTACAGGGCATTCTGGTAATTTTTCCCTGGTTAACATTAGTATCATCTCCTTTTATTAGATTAAAATCTGTTGTTGCATCAAATTATAATGTAACATTCATGGAGTCGTCAATTAGTTACAAAAAAGTAACCTGGGTTACTTTTTTGTGCCTAAGTAATAAAAAAGTGCGTACTTTTTTTTTAAGGTTGGTTTTGCTATTCTAAAGATGCAACAGGGCATAAGCCCACAAAAATTTTTATCATAGGAGATGTTAAGATTAAAGAGAAAGGGTATTTTATAACAGAAAGGTGCATCTCCTGTGGTACCTGCAGGAAAAAGTGTCCACAGAGGTGTATAGAGGAAGGCTCGCCTTTCACAATCAGACAGAAATCTTGTCTTCATTGTGGAAACTGTTATGAAAACTGTCCGGTAAAAGCCATTGAAAGAAGATGAAGAAATGAACCAGAATGAAAAACGATTGTTTCTGATTAAAAGATTATTAAAAGAACAGCCAAGATACAACAAGATACAGATTCCTGTTGATATTGAAGAACAGAAAACTATGCTCCGTTCTCTTATGAATATTAGAATGCCTGACACAGTTGATGATGAATTTTTAAATGTTCAGGATGAATATTTAATTCAGGTTAATTCAGAAAAAGGTGTTGTTACACTTTCGGATATGGAAGAGATACAACCAGATGTATACATCTGGAAGGGGGATATTACAAGGCTTAAGGTTGGAGCAATTGTAAATGCTGCGAATAGCGGTATGACAGGATGCTATCAGCCGTGTCACAATTGTATTGATAATTGTATTCATACATATGCCGGAATCCAGTTAAGGCTTACATGTGCCAGAATCATGGAAGAACAGGGGGATGAAGAACCAACCGGTCAGGCAAAGATTACTCCGGCATATAATCTTCCCTGTGATTATGTGATTCATACGGTAGGACCGATTGTGCAGGGAAAACTGACTAAGGAGCATGAGGAGTTGCTGGCATCCTGCTATCGTTCATGCCTTGAAATTGCGAATGAAAATGGAGTGGAGACCATTGCATTTTGCTGTATTTCAACAGGGATATTCAGGTTCCCAAATGAAAGAGCAGCAGAGATTGCTGTGAAGACAATGAAAGATTATAAAGAGAAAACAGGCAGTTCTATCAAGGTGATTTTTAATGTGTTTAAGGATTTGGATGAAGAAATCTATAGGGAAATGTTAAGATAGAAGGTGATGAGTGTGAAATTGAGAAAGTTTCCAAATCAGAAAATAACATTGGAATCTTTTCTTTGCGGGACACCTGCAAGAGATTATATTTATCAGGACACCGATTATGATAAGCAGATAGGAAATGCTGCCAAAATGATACACAATGCAGATTATGTGCTGATTGGCGCGGGTGCCGGAATGAGTACGGCTGCCGGAGCACAGTATGGTGGGAAATTCTTTGAAGAAAACTTTGGAGAGTTTCAGAAGAAATATGGCAAGGGGCCGTATATGCAGGATATGTATTATGCGGGCTTTTATCCCTTTCCTGATGAAGAAAGCTATTGGGGATACTGGTCGAAACAGGCTTTGCTTGGCGGAATAAATCTTGATGTAACTCCATTGCATAGATTGCTTCTTAATGCATTATCAGATAAGAAGATATTTGTATTAAGCACCAATGCAGATGCCCAGTTTGTAAAAGCAGGGCTGCCGGGTGAAAAGATTTTCTGTACGCAGGGAGATTATTTTCATATTCAATGTGGCAGAGGCTGCCATGATAAAATATATGATGCAGTTGACTTGTTTTATCAGATGGATCAGGCTAGAATTGACTGCAGGATTCCATCATTTATGGTGCCAAGATGTCCAGTCTGCGGTGGAACAATGGACATGAATCTTCGTAAGGATAATTACTTTGTCCAGAATGCTGGTTGGTATGAGTCAGAAGAAAGGTTCTCTGATTATCTGTCTGAAGCGATAGATAAAAAGCTGGTTCTTCTGGAACTGGGGGTAGGATTTAATACACCGACAATTATCCGGTTTCCATTTGAAAAACTTGTAAGAGAGCATGATAATATAAGTTTGATAAGATTGAATCTTGAACAGGCAATCGTACCGGAAAGTTTTGGGAAGAGAGCAGTAGGTATCAATGCGGATATGGCAGAGAGCATCAAAGATATTGTGGAGGAAGTGAAACGTAAGTGATTATAGGGATGAAGTTAAGGCTATCAACGTTTTGCTTAAAAAAGATAATGAGGACAGGGAAAACTTGGGATGCGGCGAGAAGGTATCTTTAAAGAGTTTGTATCTTTTGTTAATAATCCTGATGGCACACCCCGTTATGAGAATACTGTGCAGTATGCTATTAAAAAAAGGAATGGCATAGGTAGTAGCTTCGGAATTTGTCCCGTTTTCAAAGTAACAAACAGGAAAATAGAGGGAACACGACATACAGGTGTCGTGTTTGATTTGCTATGATACAAGAAGTAAGGGTGCACAACATCCGGTGGACGTCAGTTCTGCGGAAACCGGAGGGGCATCTGTATCATGTAAGGTAATGGAAGGAGAGCATATTATGCCAAGACCGCGAAACAAAGAAGATCTGCTGAAAGCGGCAGAAGAAAATTATGAAAAACTGAATCAGTTGATTGATTCACTCAGCGAGACTGAGATGAATATACTATTTGATTTCAGTGCAGATGAGAAAAAAACGGAAGCTCATTGGAAAAGGGATAAAAATGTACGGGATGTGCTTGTACATCTGTATGAATGGCATCAGCTGATGATTCATTTTGTAGACGAGAACACCAATGGAAATCAGGTACAGTTTTTGCCGAAAATCTATACCTGGCGAACAATTGCACCTATGAATCAGATGTTTTGGAAAAAGCATCAGGAGACAGGCTTTGAGGAAGCCAGAGAACTGCTTGCAGGCTCTCATGCAGAGGTTTTGAAAAGGATCCGTCACTTTTCAAACGAAGAGTTGTTTTTAACGAAGGCATTTCCGGCTGTGGGAGGTTCGACGTTGGGTTCTTATTTTGTGAGCAGTACTTCCAGTCATTATGATTGGGCAATCAAGAAGATCAAAGCACATCGGAAGAATTGTAGGAATGACGGAGCAACGGTGATCTGGAAAACATTGGCGGCAGCGGAAAATATGTAAAGGATATCATTTGTCCGGATGGATGTGTGATGCTCCCCTCTAATGCTTTTTGATGGCCAGTGTCCAGTTACAACATTCAGATGTTTATTCGCAACATTCCCAAACTTTTCTGGGCAAATCTGCCGATAACATAAGTAAACAGAAAGTGCGGATTACGGTTATGCTGTAGTAGAAGGAAAGGGTGATATACGATGAATATCAAATTTCAGGGTACAGGGAGCCTGCTTCAGGGAAGCGAAGGTTTGGGATTAAAAAGTGTGAAAGAGAGGAAAAAACGGCAGGAAAAGTGCGAGAGTCAGATAGCCTTCTATGAAAATCAGATTGATAATCTGAAAAATATGGAATGCGACAGCTTGGAGGAGATTGCAAGAAAGCTGGATATGTTTCACGCTTATGAGGATCAGATCACTGCAGTAAAAGCAGCCTATAATCAGGAGCAGATGATGCACACTTTGGATGAAGCAAGAGAAAAGGGCGAGAAGATTGCAGAGAAGGCTGAGGAGCTGGATCCAAAGACAGCAGAGGAAAGAAAGGAAGAGCTTGTAGAAGAAGCACTTGGAACCGAAGAAAACGAAGGCATTTTGGAGGAGGTTCTGGAAGAGACCGAAGAGATCATCGAAAAAGCGGCTGAAAATCTGGAGGAGACGACAGAAGATGTAACTGAAGCAGCGTTAGAGGAAGCCGACAAAATGGCAGAAGCGGCTGAAGCATCGAAAGAGCAGTGGAAGAAACAGATGGATGCGCACATCGATATAAAGGTATAGCACTGGCTGTTAAAGCCGGAAAAGCGGAAACGGGGGCAGAGTATGCCTCCGTTTTTTTCGGGAAATAGAAAACACAGGAAATCTTTGCCCGGAAAATTGACAGCATAATCCATCTGGTACTATAATTCAAATGAAAAAGTTGAAAAATATGAAAAAAAGGAAGCGGTATCGATGACATTATATGATGGACAAAAGGATGGACAGTATACGGTAAACGGCCTTTATCTGGAAGAGGGAATTACCAGACGTCTGCAGGCGCTTGGCTTAAATGACGGAACGACAGTGAAGGTGTTGAACCGCAGGAAGAAGGGTGCGATGATTATACAGGTGCGCGGCACAAGACTGGCACTTGGAAAGCATATTGCTGCCGGTATTGAAGTTGTAAGCGGTTCGAAAGAGGAGGCAGGGAAAGAAGGCAGAAGCTATGACGCAAATTAATGGAAAAGGGCCGATTCATGTGGCATTTGTCGGGAATCCGAACTGTGGGAAAACAACGTTATTTAATGCAGTGACCGGCTCCAAATTAAAGGTGGCCAACTGGCCGGGCGTTACCGTGGAAAAAAAGGAAGGACATGCAGAATACGAGGGTGAACAGCTAATCTGTATCGATACTCCCGGAATCTATTCCCTGACCTGTTATACGATTGAGGAAAAGGTGACCAGGCAGTGTGTCATGGACGATGAGATTGATGTCATTGTCAATGTGGTGGATGCGTCCAGTATGGAGAGGAACCTCTATCTGACGCTGCAGCTTTTAGAGCTGGGGAAGCCTATGGTATTGGCCTTGAATATGATGGATATTGTGCAGGAGAGAGGCATGGAGATCGACCAGCACAGACTGCCGGAAATGCTGGGAGATATTGCGGTCATTCCGGTGTCGGCAGCAAAGCGAAGCGGTATTACGACGCTTTTGCATGCTGTGGTGCATCATTACAAGGAAGGGCCTAAGGGAGACATCCTGCATTACAGCGAAGAAATCGAAAATAAGATTGCCAAGCTGGAGGTTATGATGCAGGCCCACTATCCGAAGCACTCCTCGGTGCGCTGGCATGCGATAAAGCTTTTGGAGAATGATGAAGAGGTGCGCAAGGAGCATCCCATCGAGATTATCAATGTAGCAGAGCGAAGCTATGAAAAGGAAATTATTAAACGTAAGTATGAATACATAGAGCAGATAGTAGGAGAGGTACTGTTCCATAAGGAGAAAAAAGCAGCCTCTACAGACCGTGTCGACAGGCTCTTAACGCATCCGGTACTGGGTATGCCGATGTTTCTGCTGATTATGGGACTGGTCTTTTTCCTGACCTTTACAGTAGGGGATGCCTTAAAGGGCATATTTGAAGCAGCCCTGTCCGTTTTTTCCGATGCCGTCCAGACAGGACTTACGGCAATTGGGGTGGCAGAGTGGTTAAAGTCTCTTATTGTAGACGGAATCATCGCCGGAGTAGGCGGGATATTGACCTTTATTCCGAATATTTTTATCCTGTTTCTGGCGTTGGCTGTTTTAGAGGATTCCGGCTACATGTCCCGAGTAGCCTATGTGATGGATTCACTGATGGGCAGGGTAGGATTATCGGGAAAAGCATTTTTACCGATGATTCTGGGCTTTGGCTGTACCGTGCCGGCTATTATGGCAACCAGAGCTTTGGAAACGGAGCATGACAGGAGAAAGACCATGCTGGTGACACCCTTTATGTCCTGTTCGGCCAGACTGCCGATCTATGTACTCTTTTCGGAAATGTTTTTCCCGGATTGTGCCGGACTTGTGGCATTTTCCATGTATGTCATCGGCATGGTCATGGCAATTTTGGTAGCTCTCGTGATCAATCGTATGGAAAAGGGGAAGGTCAATGATTCTCTTCTGATTGAACTGCCCGAGTATAAGAGGCCGAATGGCAGAACCATCCGTATCTATGTGTGGAATAAGCTGAAGGATTATCTGACGAAGGCTGGAACGACGATTTTCATCGCTTCCATCATCATCTGGTTTGTATTAAACTTTGGCTGGAACGGCAGGGTAGTGAGTCCGGCGGACAGCTTCGGTGCCATGATAGGGCATGTACTGGCGCCTCTTTTAGTACCGGCGGGACTTGGCATGTGGCAGATTGTCGTTGCCCTGATTTCCGGTATTTCGGCAAAAGAGGTGGTGGTATCCAGCTTTGCGGTACTGTTTGGAGTATCCAATGCAAATTCGGCAGCAGGAATGCACACCATCGTGGAGAATATTCATGCAATCAATCCGGATTTCGGGCCGTTAAATGCCTATGCACTGATGGTATTCTGCCTGCTGTATGTACCGTGTGCGGCAACCATTGCAACCATCAGGAAGGAAAGCGGTTCCTGGAAATTCACCGGAGGAATGGCAGTCTTTCAGATCATTTTTGCATGGCTGATGTCGGTTTTGGTCTATCAGGTCGGACATCTTTTCCTGTAAGGAAGCTGTTTCTGTTTATCCGGCAGCCTGCTTGATAAAAAAATAACAATTTCGTGGAAAAGTCCTTGATTTCCCTGTCTGTTTGTGTGAAAATAGGAAAGGATAAACAGTGGATTTGGATGCTGCAGTGAGGAAAGGTTAGGGAGGAATATATGAGAGGAATTGAAACACAGGTTCGGAAAATGCGCCGCAGAGTCTTTAAGGAAGTGGCGAAGCTGGCCTATGAATCAAAGAATCTGATTGATGACATGGAAGCGCTTCCATATAAAATTGTGGATTATGATGAGTCCGTCTATCGTGAGAGTATTTACAGGGAACGTGCGATTGTGCGTGAAAGGCTGCGTCTGGCAATGGGAATGAGCCTTAGACCGGAAAATCAGCCGGTGCATGTAACGCAGGGGCTGGAGGAGAGTAATATTTCCGAAAAATATTATGAGCCGCCGCTGATGCAGGTTATTCCGTCGGCATGTAATTCCTGTCCGGAAAATAAATATGAAGTGACCAACAAATGTATGGGCTGTGTGGCGCATCCGTGCAGAGAGGTGTGTCCGCGCGGCGCAATCAGTATGGTAAACGGCAAATCCTATATTGATCAGGAAAAATGTATCAAATGCGGTAAGTGTAAGGCCATCTGTCCTTACGATGCCATTTCCCATCAGGTAAGGCCCTGTGCGGCTGCCTGTGGTGTGGGAGCCATCAAAACAGATGAAAAGGGCAGAGCCTATATAGATAATGAGAAATGTGTATCTTGTGGCCAGTGTATGGTGAACTGTCCGTTTGGAGCCATTGCGGATAAGTCACAGATTTTCCAGCTCATTCGTGCGATGCAGTCCGGGCGAGAGATCATTGCGCAGGTGGCACCGGCCTTTGCGGGACAGTTTGGACCGAAGGTGACACCGGATATGTTAAAGACGGCACTAAAGGAGTTAGGCTTTGCAGATGTTTATGAGACGGCAATCGGAGCCGATTTGGGAGCAATGGCAGAAGCGGAGCACTATGTACATGAGGTAGCGACTGGTAAGCTGCCGTTTCTTCTGACCTCCTGTTGTCCGTCATGGTCTGTGCTGGCAAAGAAGTTTTTCCCGGAAACGATTGATAATATTTCCAATGCCCTGACACCGATGGTTGCAACGGCCAGGATTATCAAGAAGGAGCATCCGGATGCAGCGGTGGTATTTATCGGGCCGTGCGCATCCAAGAAGCTGGAAGCCTCCAGAAGAACCGTCCGTTCGGATGTGGATTTTGTCATTACCTTTGAGGAACTGGTCGGAATGTTTGAGGCAAAGAATATTTTACTGGAAGAGATTCAGGCCATGGATGAGCTGCGTGGGGCTACTGCGGCAGGACGTGGCTATGGTGTGGCCGGAGGTGTGGCAAGTGCCATTGAGAACTGTATCCGGGAATATTACCCGGATGTAGAGGTCAATATCGAGCATGCAGAGAGCCTTGCAGAATGTAAGAAGATGCTGATGCTTGCCAAGGCGGGAAAAAAGAACGGCTGTCTGATTGAAGGTATGGCATGTCCTGGCGGCTGTATTGCCGGGGCCGGCACGAATATTCCGATTATGCAGGCTCAGAAGGAAGTCAAGGGCTTTATGAATGCCGCAGAGGAAAAGCTGCCCCATATGCAGCAGGAAGAAAAATAACAGAAGGAAAGACAGGAAAGAGCAGGATAGAACGATGACAAAGATTAGAACACGTTTTGCACCGAGTCCGACAGGACGCATGCATGTAGGAAATTTAAGAACAGCGTTATATGCTTATTTGATTACCAAACATGAGGGTGGAGATTTCATTCTGCGTATAGAGGATACCGATCAGGAGCGTTATGTGGAGGGAGCCGTAGATATTATTTATCGTACCCTGCAGAAAACAGGACTGCTTCATGACGAAGGACCGGACAAGGACGGCGGAGTCGGCCCCTATGTACAGAGTGAGAGACAGGCTCAGGGCATTTATCTGGAATATGCCAAAAAGCTGATCGAAAAGGGAGAGGCTTATTACTGCTTTTGTGATAAGGAGCGTCTGGCCAGTCTGACGCAGGAAGTGGCAGGAAAAGAGATTACAGTATATGACAAGCACTGCCTGCATCTGCCGAAAGAGGAGATTGAGGCAAAATTAAAAGCCGGAGTGCCGTATGTGATTCGTCAGAACAATCCGAAGGAAGGAACGACGACCTTCCACGATGATATTTATGGTGATATTACGGTGGAAAATGCAGAACTGGACGATATGATTTTGATCAAGTCCGACGGATATCCGACTTATAATTTTGCAAACGTTGTGGATGATCATCTGATGGGAATTACCCATGTGGTAAGAGGAAATGAGTATCTTTCTTCTTCCCCACGTTACAATCGTCTGTATGAGGCATTTGGATGGGAAGTACCGACCTATGTGCACTGTCCGCTCATTACGGATGAAGAGCATCATAAGCTTTCCAAGCGCTGCGGACATTCCTCCTATGAAGACCTGATTGAACAGGGATTTTTGACGGAAGCAATCGTAAACTTTGTGGCGCTGCTTGGATGGAGTCCGGCAGGCACAGAGGAGATATTTTCTCTGGAGGAACTGATTGAACAGTTTGATTATCATCATATCAATAAGTCCCCGGCAGTATTTGATTATACAAAGCTGCGCTGGATGAATGGAGAATATATCAAACGCATGGATTTTGAACGATTCTATGAGATGGCGCTTCCGGTGATGCAGGAAGTCATCCATAAGGATCTGGATTTTAGAAAAATTGCCGGGATGGTAAAGACACGTATTGAAGTATTCCCGGATATTAAGGAGCATATCGACTTTTTTGAAGCACTGCCGGAGTATGATACTGCAATGTATACACATAAAAAGATGAAAACAACAGCGGAGTCTTCTCTGGAGGTATTAAAGGAGCTTCTGCCTCGTCTGGAGGCTCAGGAGGATTACAGCAATGATGCGCTGTACAAACTGTTGACCGATTATGTGGCAGAAAAGGGCTGCAAGAACGGTTATGTGATGTGGCCGGTCAGAACAGCGGTATCCGGTAAGCAGATGACACCTGCCGGTGCGACGGAAATCATGGAAGTGCTCGGAAAAGAAGAGTCCGTCAAACGAATTCAAAAAGGAATTGAACTGTTAGAAAATGCCTGAAACATCTGAAAACAAATCTCAGTCTATGGCAATCCGTCATTTTCGGGGACCTGCGCTTATACTGGCAGGCCCCGGAAGCGGAAAGACCTTCACGATTACCAAAAGAATCCAGTTTTTAATTGAACAATGCAGTGTGGAGCCGGGACATATTCTGGTGGTGACCTTTACACGTGCTGCTGCGGCGGAAATGCAGGAGCGTGCTTTTTCGATGATGGGAGAAGCATGTGGTGCGGTGAGTTTCGGAACCTTTCATGCCTGCTTTTATTCCATTTTGCGAAGAGCCTGTTATCCGACACAGCTAAAGCTTTTGGATGAGCAGGAAAAACGCATACAGGTCAGAGAAGCAGTTCGCCGCTACGAAAGAGAAAAGCAGGAATGGAATCAGGATACCGGAAACGGGAAAAGGCAGTTTCAGACAGAACTGTCACCGGAGCTGGAAGAGAATATTTTGCAGGATCTTTCCCGCTATAAAAACAGCGGGCAGAAGATGTCCAAATATGAGCCGCTTCATGCCGATAAGGGGATGCTTGCGTATGTCTGGCAGACTCTGGAGCAGTACAAACAGAAGGTGCATAAGATTGATTTTGATGATATGGCGCTCCAGTGTTATATGCTTTTTCAGAATCAACCTGAACTTTTAAGAAGGTGGCAGGATAAATTTCAGTATATTCTGGTGGATGAGTTTCAGGATATCAATGAATTGCAGTACCGGGTGATGAAGCAGCTTGCAGGAGAGAGGAAGAATCTGTTTGTTGTCGGAGATGATGACCAGTCGATTTATGGCTTCCGGGGTGCAAAGCCGGAAATGATGCAGAGAATGCTGAAGGATTTTAGCGGCTGTCGGAAGCTGGTATTGGATCGTAATTACCGAAGCAGCGGAAATATTTTACGGGCAGCAGACTGCGTCATCCGGGAAAACAAGAACCGCCTGACTAAGGAGGTACATGCGGTACGTCCGGCCGGGACGGCGGTCAGAATACGGGAATTTGCAAGCAGGCAGGAGGAAACGGCCTTTTTACTGCAGGAATTTGAGGCAGACAGACAGAGGCTTTCCGAGACAGCGGTCATTTTTCGGACAAACCGGGAAATGGCAGATTTTGCAGGCTGTCTGGTCAAGCATCATCTGCCCTTTTCCATGAGGGAAACCGGACATAATATGTTTGATTCGGCGATTGCCAGAGACATCCGTACCTACCTCAGATTTGCACAGGGTGAGCGTTACCGGAATGATTTTTATCAAATCATGAACCGGCCGCTTCGTTATATACCGAGGGACGTTGTCAAAGAGCATATCGTACATCTGGGCAGGCTTCTGCATGATTGTGAACGGTACTATCCGGGATTGGTGGAAGAGGTGGAGAAGCTGAATGAGGACATGGAACGGATAAGTACCATGCAGCCTTATGCAGCCATTGTGTATTTGCGCAGAGGGGTGGGGTATGATGATTATATCCGTTCTCTGCCGGACGCAGGAGATAAGCTGGAGCTGGCTGACCAGATACAGGAAAGTGCACGGGGATATGTGACTCTGGCAGAGTGGGAGCAGTATATCGGACAGTATGCGGCAGAACTGGCAGCGGCATCCAGGGACAACCACGCGGCTGATGATTTACAGAGACAAAAAGAAGGCTTGCAGCTTATGACGATGCATGCTTCGAAGGGTCTGGAATATGAAAAGGTTTATCTGCCGCACTTAAATGAGGGATGTATTCCGCATAAACGTTCCGTGGAAGGAGCAGAGCTTGAGGAAGAGCGCAGAATGCTCTATGTAAGCATGACACGGGCAAAGGATGAGCTTTGCATGACGTATGTGAAGGACAAACAAAAAGCAGCCTCCAGATTTCTGGCGCCGCTTTTGCAATAGCATTATTCTTCTTACTCAACCAGTTCGTCAAATTCTGCATTGTCCAGATATTCATCGAAGGCGTCGGAAACCATTTCGTACTCATCGTCGTCTTCGATATATTCCAGAACCGGTTCTGCGTTGACATCCTTCTCATCCTCGTAGTAGCGGTAAAACCATACTTCACCGTCTTCATTCTTTCCATCCTCGTTCAATGGAAGAAGTACGATATAATCCTGATCCTGTACGGTCAGAATTGTGATGATACCGCAAGTTACATTGGTGCCGTCCTCGAGCTCCAGAGAGACTGTCATTTCTTCATCCGTAAACTCAATGTCGTTATTCTTGTTCTCCATATCAAACCATACCTTTCCGTAACCTGTTTGTCCCTGCCACAGGCTGCTGTATTATCCAGTGATGCTTTTATTGTATCGGATATTGGAAAAGAGTGCAATATAATATGTAAACTATTCTTGGGAAAGGCATTCCCTTTGGGACTGTTTGTGTGTTAAAATAACCCTATATGGGCTAGGATAAAATGAGGAAAGGCGGAACAAAATGCAAAAAACATTCAGCTTGAAGAAAGGTACGCCATATCCACTTGGTGTTATTGCGCTTGGATCGAAGGTCAATTTTGCGGCGGTCATGAATACAAAGGAGCAGAACGGAATCTTGCTGTATGAGCGCAGTACAAAGCGGCTGGCAGCCAAAATCCCGTTTCGGCCAGAGGATAGCACGGGAAATATCTGCTGTGGCGTCCTGGAAGATTTTCAACCAGAGAAGTATCTGTATAATTTTTACAGCGGAAACAGAGAGTATACAGATCCTTATGCAAGGGCGGTGTGCGGTAACAGGAAAACCTATGGAGAGTTTCGGCTGCAGGATGATTATGACTGGCAGAATGATGTACTGCCAAAGCTTCCTTATGAAGACAGCATTTTTTATTTGCTGCATGTCAAGGGCTTTACAATGCACCGGTCTTCCGGGGTGGAGCATAGAGGGACTTTCCGCGGCATTCAGGAGAAAATTCCCTATATGAAGGAACTTGGAATTACAACGATAGAACTGATGCCGGCATATGAGTTTGAGGAAAAGGAACGGATGGATGAACGGGAGGAAACGTCAGTTCCGGATTATATGATGGAGCGTTATAAAAATGCCAGAGAGGTCATGAAGGCCGCAGTTCAGGCACCGGAGGAGAGTGGCAGAAAGGAAGCTGTACGGATCAATTACTGGGGATATAAGAGCGGATATTATTTTGCTCCCAAACGTTCCTATGCAGCAGGAGAACGGCCGGATACAGAGCTAAAGGATCTGATCAGAGAACTGCATAAAAACGGAATGGAGATCATTCTTCAGTTTTATTTTCCCAGGGAAATCAAACAGGGACATATTGTTGAGGTCTTAAAATACTGGATTTTACAATATCATATTGACGGTGTTCATGTGAAGGGGGAGAGAATTCCGATTACTCTGCTTGCCACGGATCCCCTGATGGTCAACCGGAAGATTTTATACCATGACATACCCCTGCAGGAAATTTATGAGTTCGGGGAACAGCCGGCTTATCGGAATCTGGCATTTTATCGGGATGATTTTATGTATGACATGCGTAAATTCCTAAAAGGGGATGATAATATGCTGCCGGCATTTGTGGAATACATGAAACGGAATCCGCAGAAGGCCGGTGTCATCAATTATATGACGAATTATTACGGCTTTACGCTGGAGGATCTGGTATCCTATGACAGAAAGCACAATGAGGCAAATGGAGAGGAGAATCGGGACGGTACGGAGTTTAATTTTAGCTGGAATTGTGGAGCGGAAGGAAAGACCAGAAAAAAACAGGTATTGGAGCTTCGTTTCAGACAGAAAAGGAATGCCATGGTTTTTCTGCTTCTGGCGCAGGGTACACCACTGCTGCGTGCAGGAGATGAGTTTGGACATTCCCAGAAGGGAAACAATAATCCCTACTGTCAGGACAATGATATTTCCTGGCTGCATTGGGAACGGATGGAGAAGGAAAAGGATTTTTTCAGCTTTGTAAAGGCATTGATCCATTTCCGAAAGGAACATGCAGTGTTTCATCAGGAAACAGCGCTTCAGATGGCGGATTATCGTTCGGTCGGCTGTCCGGATCTGTCTCTGCATGGGGAAGAAGCATGGAAGGCCCAAATGCTTGGCTATGAGCATCACGTCGGAATGATGTACTGTGGAAAGTACGCTTCATCGGAGAAAGATGAGCCATGGCTTTATGTGGCCTATAATATGCACTGGCAAAGGCACAGATTTGCGCTTCCGACGCTGCCGGATGGGAAAAACTGGGAGGTCGTTTTCGGGACAGGAGAGAGTCTGCCTGTTCTGAACGGAGAAGTACCGGAAGGCGGAGCAGGATGCTGCGTATGGATGGAGCCACGTACCATCTGCCTGTTTCAGAGCGTCAAAAAGCCGGATGAAAAGGCTGGCGGGGGAGGAAAGAAGAACCAGAGAAAGCGAAGAGAGAAGGAAGCATCGGAGAGGAAGGCAGAAGCATGAAATGGTGGAAGCATTTTAAGACCATCACATATCATAAATATCTGGTTATGAAAGGGTGTTTTGCAGTCGGATTGTACAGGCAGGGATTGTGTCATGATTTGTCCAAATATTCACCCAGCGAATTTCTGGTAGGAGCCAGATACTTTCAGGGAAACAGGAGTCCGAATAATGCAGAGAGAGAGGATATAGGATATTCCAGCTCCTGGCTGCATCATAAAGGACGTAACAAGCATCATTATGAGTATTGGATTGACTATTGCATCTCTGATCCGGACAGGGCAATGGCGCCGGTGCGTATGCCTGAAAAGTATGTGATTGAGATGTTTATGGACCGGATTGCCGCTTCGAAGGTTTACAATAGGGGCAAGTATACGGATGCGGATCCGTTAACCTACTATCAGGGTAGTCTGGAAAGGGCGCCGGAATTTTTACATGAGGATACCAGAAAGGAACTGGAGCAGCTGCTTCATATGCTGGCAGAACGTGGAGAGAGGGAAACCTTTCGTTATATCCGAAATCATATATTGAAGAAGTAAGAGGCATACACCATATCATTCCTTCTAACATATATTAGAGTATAAAAGAAGGAGTGAAAAAGATGATGAATTGTTTATGGTGGTTATTGATTCTTTTATGCTGCGGAGGAAACGGAAGCTGTAGATGCTGTGACGGCAGAGATGACCGGGATAAGGACTGCGACTGCAGACGAGATGAGAGAAGAAACGATAGGGACAAAGACTGCGGCTGTGGACGTGAGGAAGGAAGAAATGACCGGGACAATGACTGCGGCTGCAGAACGGACAGAATTATGCCTCCGCCGCCAATGCCAAGACCTTTCTCCGGTTTCCCGGGAAGTGGAAATACATGCGGCTGTGAAGAATAATCTTTAGAGGACAGATAAAAGGTCCTGCATATCCTTTGGCAAAGGTGCAAGAAATTCCATGGGTACACCGGTAATCGGATGATGGAATGAAAGCCGGAAGGAATGCAGGGCCTGTCTTTGTATTCTGGAAAAATCAGGATAATAGAGAAAGTCTCCCAAAAGAGGATGACCGATATATTTCATATGAACCCGAATCTGATGGGTTCGTCCGGTCTCCAATTTGATAGACAGCAGTGCATATTCCTTTTTCTGGCAAAGGACAGTATAATGGGTGACGGCATGCTCTCCGTGCTCAAAGTCAACAGTGCGTTCAATACAGGAACCGGAGACACGACCGATGGGAGCGTCTATCCTGCCGCATGGCTCTGTAAAGTAACCGGAGGCAATCGCCAGATATTCGCGATGGATTTTTCTTTCGGCTGTCATACGGGAGAGAATGCTGCCGCTGACCATATGCTTTGCCAAAATGGTAAGGCCTGTAGTATCCCGGTCGAGCCGGTTGATACAGCGGAAAACATAGGGGATTCCACGTGAGGAAAAATAGTATGCAGCTGCATTGGCAAGCGTATGTTCGTAATGATTCATGGAAGGATGGACAGGCATGTCCGCTGGCTTATTGATTACCAGCAGGTCTTCATCTTCATAGAGAATGTCAAGCGGTGCATAGACCGGAAGGATGTTAGCGGAGCTTTCTGATTCGGTCAGATGGATTTCCAACAGGTCACCTCCTGAGAGCCTGCAGGTCACATATTCCCACCGACCGTTTACAAGGATACTCTCCGGCAGCTTTTTCAGGGCAACAATATTCTGATGGGAGAAGCCCTTTGTTTTTAAAAATTGCTCGATGCTTAGCCCTTCGTCAGCTTGTGAGAGGGTATAGGTAAAATCCCGTTTCATGTCAGAGGCTTCCTTTCTGGATGAAAATCAAATCTGGATGAAAAAGAAAAGCGGCAGGACAAAATCGTTCTGCCGCTTGCTGATTAATTGGATTTCACTTCTTTCCAAAGTTCGTTATAAAGAGCATCTCCCTCATCACCGAGATAGTGGAAGGTTTCCAGTCCTTTGTAATCGGAGAGGGTCGGGAAAGCGATTTCGGAATTACGGATATCCTCATCCTCAATCAGCGCTCTTGCCGCATCGTTCGGCGTGGAGTAGGTAATGTACTCAAAGTTCTTCAATGCGATATCCTCGCGGCACATGAAATCAATGAATTTCTGTGCATTTTCCATATGGGGTGCATTTTTGGGGATGACCCAGCAGTCCAGCCATACGTTGGTTCCTTCCTTCGGAATCACGTATTCCAAATCCGGGTTTTCACGCTGTGTATAAATAGCTTCGCCGGAATAGATTACACCGATGGCAGCTTCGTTTCCAATCATCTTATCCCGCACCTGATCGATGACGTATGCCTGTACAAGAGGTTTCTGTTCAACCAGAGCATTTTTGGCTTCTTCCAGCTCGGCCGGATCGGTAGAGTTCATGGAATAGCCTTTCAGCTTCAAGGCTACCATAAAGGCATCTCTGACGGAATCCTGCATCAGAATATTGTCGGCATATTTTTCATTCCACAGCACAGACCAGCTGTCAATCGGTTCATCAACCATGGTCTTATTGTAAAGAATGCCGACCGTACCCCAGCAGTAAGGGACGGAATATTTGTTTTCCGGGTCAAATTCCTTAGCCTGTTCATAATACTGTGCTCCGATGTTGGCCTTTGCATTGGGTACCTGATCAAAATCGATTTCAGCTAACAGATCGTTTTCAATCATCTTCTGGATCATATAATCGGACGGGCATACGACATCATAGGCAGAAGCACCGGCCTCAATTTTAGGATACATGATCTCATTGGTTTCAAATTCATCGTATACGACCTTGATTCCTGTTTCCTCTTCAAACTGGGTAATGGTGTCGGGATCAATATATTCTCCCCAGTTGTAGACGATGACTTCACCGTTTTTGGCGCTGTCCGAGGATGCTCCGCAGCCGGTAAAGAGTGTAGAGACACCAAGGATCAGTGTCAGAAGCAGTGTACGTTTTTTCATAATAGTTCTCCTCCTTTTATGCCTGATTCTTCCGGGACTTCTTTTCTCCTGCCTGATTTTTGCTGTTCGGCAGGAAATTGACAAGTATCAGAAGAATGAGTACCGTAATAAAGATCAGTGTAGAAAGTGCATACATTTCAGGCTTGATGCCCTTGCGCACTTCTGTATAGATTTTGGTCGAAAGAGTATCAAACCCAGGCCCCTTTGTAAAATGTGTTATTATGAAATCATCCAGGGACATGGTAAATGCCATCAGGAAACCGGAGCATACACCGGGCAGGATATCCGGAAAAATGACCTTAAAAAACGCATAGAGCGGGGACGCCCCGAGATCCAGTGCGGCTTCATAGGTATTGGGATTTAACTGCTTTAAGCGAGGCATGATGCTTAAAATCACATAAGGAATGTTAAAGGTTATGTGAGAGAGCAGTACGGTGGTAAATCCGAGCCGCATTTTTAAGGTGATAAAGAGCAGCATCAGGGAGATACCGGTCACGATTTCGGCATTCAGCATCGGAATATTGGTGATGCCTAAAAGCAGAGTACGTCCGCGCTTTTTCATACCGGTCAGAGAGATGGCGGCTACCGTGCCGATGATGGTAGCAATCAGCGCGGACAGCAGAGCCAAAAGCAGGGTATTCTGCAAGGCCTGTAAGATAATGGAATCATCAAGCAGAGAGAAATACCACTTTCCGGTAAAGCCGCCCCATTTGGCACGTGTCTTGCTCGCATTGAAGGAAAGCACCATCAGGGTAACAATGGGAGCATAGAGGAAAATAAAAATCAGAATGATATATATTCTTTTCAGGAGCTTCATAGCATGCTTCCCTCCCCGTCCTTATCAAAAATAGCGGATAATGCCATGTTGACGATAATAAACAGCATCAGCACAATGGAGAGTCCGCTGCCCAGATGCCAGTTGGAAGCCTGCGTAAATTCCTGTTCGATGACATTGCCGATCAACAGAATCTTGCTTCCGCCCAACAGATTGCTGATGACAAAGGTAGTCAGAGCCGGTACGAATACCATGGTGATGCCGCTGATGACTCCCGGCAGGCTTAAGGGAAGGATGACCTTCCAAAAGGTCTGTACACCGTTTGCTCCCAGATCTCTGGCGGCATTTACCACATTGGTATCAATTTTGCCCAATACATTGTAGATGGGAAGTACCATGAAGGGCAGAAAGTTGTATACCATACCGAGCACGATGGCAGACGGTGTATTGATAATATTTAAGGCGGGCAGATGTAAAAAGCTCAGCACGCTGTTAATGACACCTGTTTTTTCCAGAAGAGTCTGCCAGGCGAGGGTACGCAGCAGAAAGTTCATCCACATGGGAAGAATGAAGATAAACACGATAAAGCTGTGCTGGCTGACCTGCATACCATTTAAAATCATGGCAAGCGGATAGGCAAGCAGCAGACAGATCATGGTGCTGAGCAGAGAAAGCCCAAGAGACAGAAGCAGCGCTTTGCTGTGTTCTGCCGTGAGCATGGCACTGATGTTTTCCAGGGTAAAGGCACCGGTCTTATCCGTCAGGCCGTAGTAAAAAATCATACACAGCGGAATCAGGATAAAGGACACTGCCCAGAATATATATGGAGTTGACAGATATTTGCTTTTACTGTTCATCGATTCCGATTGCCTCCTCATCCTCTGAAGCAGGTTTATTCATAATCTGAATGTTAAAGGGATCTACACGTATGCCGACTTTTTCTCCGACCGGGTGCATGACTGTGGAATGAACAAGCCATTCAAAGCCGTTTGCCATGACCTCCATTTCGTAATGTACACCTTTGAAGATCAGATGGGAAACGGTTCCTTCGATCGTTCCGGCAGAGGGGGCGGTCAGCTCCACATCCTCCGGACGGATGACCACATCCACCGGTTGATTGTCGCCAAAGCCCTTGTCTACGCAGGCAAATCGGGCGCCCAGAATATTGACAAGCTCATCATGCACCATAATGGAGGGGATGATGTTGCTGTCACCGATAAAATCGGCCACAAAAGCATTTTCCGGTTCGTTGTAGATGCTTTCCGGTGTACCGATCTGCTGGATATAACCCTGGTTCATAACGACAATGGTGTCGGACATGGTGAGGGCTTCCTCCTGATCATGCGTGACATAGATGAAGGTAATGCCAAGCTCGTTTTTTAAACGAATCAGTTCATACTGCATATCCTGACGCAGCTTCAGATCCAGTGCACCGAGCGGCTCATCCAGTAAAAGTACCTTGGGTTCATTGACAATGGCGCGGGCAATAGCGATACGCTGCTGCTGGCCGCCGCTTAAGGAATCCGGCATACGTTTTTCATAGCCGTCCAGATTGACAAGCTTCAGAGCATATTTGATTTTGTCATCGATATAGGCTTTGCTCTTATTTTTGATCTTTAAACCAAAAGCAATATTTTCTGCAATATTCATATGCGGAAAGAGGGCGTATTTTTGGAAGACCGTATTTAACTGCCTTTTGTTAGGCGGCAGTTTGGTGATGTCTTTGCCACCGGAAAGAACCTGCCCCTTATCCGGTGTTTCAAAACCGCCGATGATACGCAGGGTAGTCGTCTTTCCGCAGCCGCTTGGCCCAAGCAAGGTCAGAAATTCATTTTCCCGAATATAGAGGTTCAGGTCATCCAGTACGATGTTATCTCCATAGGATTTGGTAATACCGACTAAGTCAATCAGTTTTTCTTTCATGGTCGTGCCTTTCATATGTAAAATAATATAAGGATATTAGTTTCAGAAGCTTGGTGGACTGCTGATCCAGAGCAGGGTTGCACCAGTCTTTGCGTGTGCTTCAATATAGTGAGTGGTGGATGACGTAAAATAGAAGGATTCTCCCTTCTTTGCCCGATAACGGTTCTTGCCCAGATGAATGGTAATGCTTCCGGACAGGACATAGCCAAATTCCTCCCCTTCATGGGGATTGTCCGGGTAGGTGGAGCCGCCGGGAGCAAGGGTCAGCCGAATGGGCTCCATCATATTTTTCTGTGCATTGGGGATGATCCATTCGATTTTGTTGTGCAGGTCTTCATCCACCTTTTCAAAGTAGTCTGTATCGCGGAACACAATCTGTTCCTCCGAGTCTTCACTGAAAAATTCCTTCAGGTCAGAGCCAAGACATTGCAGGATATCTACGAGGGTGGCAATGGAAGGTGATGTCAGATCCCGTTCCACCTGTGAGATAAACCCTTTGGACAGCTCGGCACGATCTGCCAGCTCCTCCTGGGTCAGTCCCTTCTGGACACGCAGCTCCTTTAACTTCATTCCGATTTTCATTTGCAGTCCTTCTTCCAATATGTAAACAAAAAGTTTACTTTTGCTAAACAAACACTAGAATTTATTATACAGGGAAGTGTGGGAAAGTCAATGTAAAAATTGTAAAATATATTAACAAAATGGTGAGGGTATGGTAAAATAATAAAAGTACGCGAAACGGAGGAATCCAAATGAAGAATGATAAGTATGTAGCTTATGTTTCCACTTATACGACAAAGGGAGACAAGCATGGAATTAAAATCTATGATGTAGACTTAAAGCACGGAAGGCTGACAGAAAAGGATCAGGTGGAGATTACCAATTCTTCGTATGTTACGATTTCCCATAATCGGAAATATCTCTATTCCATTACTGATTTTGGTGTGGAGGCTTATGAAATTCAGGCAGATGGCTCCTTGAATGTAATCAATCACGCATCCATTAATGGTATGAGGGGATGCTATCTGTCCACGGATTATGAGGACAGATATTTGTTCGTTGCCGGATATCATGATGGCAAGATTACGGTTCTTAGAGTGAAGGAAAACGGTGAGATTGGTGAGATTACGGATGAGGTGTTTCACAAGGGGCTTGGAAGCATTGCAGAACGGAATTTCCGGCCGCATGTAAGCTGTGTGAAAATGATCAGAGATAATAAATATCTGCTGGCAGCGGATCTGGGGATGGATCACGTGAATGTCTATCGCCTGAATCACGAAACGGGAAAGATCAAGCAGGCCGATGTCATTCGGAGTGAACAGGAATCGGCGCCGAGACATGTGAAGATTTCCAAGGATGGTCGGTTTGTGTATATTGTTCATGAACTGAAAAATTATATTGATGTCTATACTTATAAAGAAGTGAATGATAATCCGTTTTTTGACAAGATACAGACGATTTCCACATTGAATAATTATCATGCAGGCGGCTCGGCAGCAAGTGCGCTGAACTTTTCGGATGATGATGAATATGTAATCAGTTCCAATGCAGGTGATAACAGTGTGATTGTTTATAAGATGGATCGCCGGGATGGCATGCTGACCAAGCTGTTCTGTCTGCCAATCAGCGGTGATTATCCGAAGGATGCGACGCTGTTCCCGGATAACAAGCATCTGGTGTCTTTAAATCATGAATCCAATACGATGACCTTCTTTAATGTGGATCTGAAAAAAGGGCTGATCGTTATGAATGGAAAAGAAATGTCGGTAGACCGTCCGAACTGTATTATTTTCCATAAGCTTATGTCGGAAGAGGGATAAGCGGTCATAGAATCGGAGCGATGGAAAAGAAGTAAATCGAAAAGGAGTGCCGTAAAATAACGGAAATATGGTTATTTTACAGCACTCCTTTTGTATGTTATATCAGCAGATTTTTTTACTGATATAATTCCATGATCCTGTCCAGCCGGGAGCTCATGTTTACCAGAAGAGCATCTGCCAGCGTAATGGCGGCCATGGATTCTACGACAACGACTGCACGGGGAACGATGACCGGATCATGTCTGCCTTTGATTTGTACCTGAATTTCCTCGCCGTTTTTATTTACGGTATTTTGACTGCTGAAAATAGAGGGTGTCGGTTTGATATGAGCACGCAGCAGGATAGGAGAACCGTCACTGATACCGCCCAGGATGCCACCGGCATGATTGGTCTGTTTGGCAATCTGACCGTCCCTGATACAGAAAGCGTCATTGTTGGCGGAACCGGTAGTCTGGGAACAAAGCGTTCCGTCACCGATTTCTACTGCTTTTACGGCACCGATGGACATAATGGCCTTGGCAAGAGAAGCATCCAGCTTTTCAAAGACAGGTTCGCCAAGACCGGCAGGTACGTGAAGCATCCGGCACTCGATCACACCTCCGGCAGAATCGAGATTTTTCATACACTGCTCCAGATATTTTTCGGCTTGTAAGGAGGCCTCACGGTCCGGCATTGCGGTCGGTGTATCCAGAATAGCGGAGGCATCAAAATGCGCGGGATCTATAGAGACAGGGCCAATCGAACGGGTATAGGCCTGCACTTCGATTCCCATGGTTTTCAACAGCTTTGCGGCAATGGCACCGGCAGCCACACGGCCAATGGTCTCCCGGCCGGAGGAACGTCCGCCGCCTCTGTAATCCCGAAAACCGTATTTGGCATCAAAGGTATAATCCGCATGACCGGGGCGATAATAGGATGCAATTTCACTGTAGTCATGCGATTTCTGTGAGGTATTGGGAACCATCATGGAAATGGGGGTTCCGGTGGTATGTCCTTCAAATACACCGGAGAGGATTTCCACGCAGTCATCCTCTTTACGGGGAGTGGCAAAACGCGACTGTCCGGGTTTGCGTCTGTTTAAATAGAGCTGGATATCTTCCTCGGTAAGAGGAAGTCCGGCGGGGCAGCCGTCGACGACTACGCCAAGAGCCTTCCCATGGGATTCTCCCCAGGTGGTAAGCTTAAATATTGTTCCAAATGATGAACCGGCCATGCAAGTACATCTCCTTTTCCTGATAAATGTGTCGTGTATGATGTGTACACTGGTGCTCTTTATTATAGCGAAAAGAGAATGTGGGTTCAAGCGGAAAGTCGGGTTTGCCACCCAAAATGTCAGTATTTGTAAAAAGTGTTGGAATATTCGTAAAAAAAGGTGTACATTTGAAAAAAATGTGTTAACATAAAGTCATATATATGGGCAGAAAGTACGAGAAACATGCCTGACACAAAAATCAGAAAATTTAGACAAAAGGAATTTCCATACATGCTGCAGAAAACGTGGTCTGAAAGAAGTGTTTCAAGACTTCTTCAATTTGGAAAAAAGCATAAATATATGAAGCTGCCGGTCATTCTGGCAATTTTGATTGTATTATGTACGGCAAAAGCAGGGGCATATTTTGCGTCCAACGGAAAAAAATATGCGTCGGTTGCAGTGGTGCTGTTGTTTTATGCAATGAGCAGCAGCTTTTCGTTCCCGGCTCTTGCGGGAGAAAATCATGCCGGGCTGTCTCTTACTGAAACGGTGCCGGTTCCAGAAGCGTATGCTGCATGGAATGTGGAAAGGGAAGAGCAGGTGGAGCTTCTGGATGACAGCGATGTGCTGGACGGTTATGAGGATGCAGAACTGGATAAACTGGAGGATGTGGATAAATATACGGTGGATGAAATTCTGGCTGAAAATAAAGAACTCGGCATTTCGCCGTCGGTACCACGGGAGGACAGCAGGAATCTGACGGAGGAGGGTGCTTTGGGTGAGGTGGTATTTGATAAGAATGACTGGAGGCTTCTGTTGATCAATAAGCAGCATCCGATACCGGAGGACTATACCTTTGAGCTGGGAACCATCAAGGGTGCCATGAAATGTGATAAGCGGATTCTGGAGGATCTGCTTTCCATGCTACAGGGTGCCAAGGAGGATGGAGTCAGTCTGGTAATCTGTTCGCCCTATCGTGATTTGAATCGTCAGGAGGTTCTTTTTAACCGTAAGATCAAGGCTTATATGGGCAGAGGCATGAGCTATATGGATGCCTATAAAACGGCTTCTCAGGCTGTAACGGTTCCGGGAGCCAGTGAACACCAGATTGGGCTGGCACTGGATATTATTACGAACGGTTATTCGACGCTGGATGAAGGCTTCGGAGAGACAGAGGCCGGTAAATGGCTTGCGGAGCATAGCTGTGAATATGGCTTTATCCTGCGATATCCGCAGGGAAAGGAATATATTACAAGTATCGAGTATGAGCCGTGGCATTTCCGTTATGTGGGAAAGGATGCGGCAATGGTCATTACACAGAAGGGCATTACGCTGGAGGAGTTTGTGGAAAATCTTTAAGGAACTGCCTTCGGGAACGTGAGATCAAAAAATGTAGCAGACAGAAAGGCATGGTTATCGGATAGAATGGAAAAAAGCGGAACCTATAAATTGTTAAAAAGAGAAGGCCTTGCAAAACGCGGGGAATTTCATACGGTACACGGGGTGATTCAGACACCGGTATTTATGAATGTAGGAACAGCAGCGGCCATTAAAGGAGCGGTTTCTACCGAAGATTTAGAGCGAATCGGTACGCAGGTAGAACTGTCCAATACGTATCATCTGCATGTAAGACCGGGCGATGAGGTCATAAAAAAGCTGGGCGGTCTGCACAGGTTTATGGTATGGGATAAGCCGATTTTGACAGATTCGGGTGGATTTCAGGTGTTTTCTCTGGCAGGACTCCGTAAAATCAGGGAAGAGGGAGTTTATTTCAATTCCCATATAGACGGGCGTAAAATTTTTATGGGACCGGAGGAGAGTATGCGGATTCAGTCCAATCTGGCATCGACAATCGCCATGGCGTTTGATGAGTGTCCGTCCAGCCGGGCGGATCGGACATACGTGCAAAATTCGGTAGAGAGGACGACCCGGTGGCTGGAACGCTGCAAAAAGGAGATGCAGCGTCTGAACGGATTGGAAGATACGATCAATCCAAATCAGCTTCTGTTTGGAATCAATCAGGGAGCCGTGTTTGCAGATATCCGAATAGAACATGCGAAGCGTATTGCGGAGATGGAGCTGGATGGTTATGCCATCGGCGGTCTTGCGGTAGGGGAATCGCATGAGGAGATGTATCATATTATTGAAGAGACAGTACCTTATCTTCCGAAGGAAAAGCCGACCTATCTGATGGGAGTGGGAACTCCGGCTAATATTCTCGAGGCAGTAGAACGGGGGGTGGATTTCTTTGATTGCGTTTATCCGACCAGAAACGGCAGGCATGCGCATTTGTATACCAATCAGGGTAAAATCAATCTGCTGAATGCCAGATATGAGCTGGATGAGAGGCCTATTGAAGAGGGATGTCAGTGTCCGACCTGCAGACGCTACTCCAGAGCCTATATCCGGCATCTGTTAAAAGCAAAAGAAATGCTTGGAATGCGGTTGTGCGTACTTCATAATCTGTATTTTTACAATAAAATGATGGAAGAAATCCGTGACGCATTGGATGAAGGAAGATTTGCAGAGTATAAGAAACAGAAGCTGGCCGGTATGGAAGCGGATTGAGCGTTTCCCTTATGATTGGAACATTCAAATATAAAATCTTTCAAAAGTCCTTGCGGGAATGGCAAAATTTGTGTATGATACTTTTTGTTGAATACAATTAGACTCTAGGAGGAAATGAGAAAAATGGGTATCTTGATGAGTGCAGATGCAGCAGCGGCAACAGGAACAGGAGCTTTCATGCTGATTTACATTGTGGTAATCGTAGCATTTATTTACTTTTTAATGATTCGTCCGCAGAAGAAGGAACAGAAGAGAATGGGAGCTATGCTTTCAGCTTTGGAAATTGGTGACAGCATTCTGACGAACAGTGGATTTTACGGTATTGTCATTGATATTACAGATGACACGGTCATTGTAGAGTTTGGCAATAACAAAAATTGTCGTATCCCGATGCAGAAGACAGCCATTGCGCAGGTTGAGAAGGCGGGAGAATAAAAAGGATAAAGTTCTGAAGGCGGTATTGCCAGAAAGCATCATAAAACAGAAGGAAAATCCGGTCAGAGGAGTCTGATCGGATTTTTTATATGGGGTGATGCCATAACCTATATTCATACTTGATATTACCAGCTATTCCCTGTTATAATTATACCCAAGCGCAGGATAAAGGCAGTATCGAGATTCTGACGTATAGAAAAAGAAACAGTCGGAGGGAAACTATGAATTTGAATATTACCTGTATTCCGGGGGATGGAATCGGACCGGAAATCGTAAGAGAAGCAAAAAAAGTACTGGATAAGGTTGCAGTGAAATTTGGTCATACCATTACATATACAGATATTTTGATGGGAGGAGCATCCATTGATGTGCATGGTGTACCGCTTACCGAGAAAGCGGTTGCGACAGCGAAGGCGGCAGATGCGGTGCTGATGGGATCCATCGGTGGAGATACCAGTACCTCTCCATGGTATAAGCTGGCTCCGAATTTAAGGCCGGAGGCTGGCCTTCTTGCATTGAGAAAGGCGCTGAACCTGTTTGCCAATCTGAGACCTGCAGTGTTATATGATGAGCTGGCAGGTGCCTGTCCGTTAAAGGAAGAGATCAGCAGTGCCGGATTTGATATGATGATTATGCGTGAGCTGACCGGAGGACTTTATTTCGGAGAGCGTAAGACCGTGGAGGAGAATGGTGTCAGGAAAGCTATTGATACCCTTACCTATGATGAGAATGAGATCCGCCGTATTGCCATTAAGGGCTTTGACATTGCCATGAAACGTAAAAAGAAGGTGACCAGTGTGGATAAAGCCAATGTACTGGATTCCTCCAGACTCTGGCGAGCTGTGGTAAACGAGGTCGCAAAGGATTACCCGGAGGTCACATTGGAGCATATGCTGGTAGATAACTGTGCAATGCAGTTAGTCAAGGATCCGGCACAGTTTGATGTCATCCTGACAGAGAACATGTTCGGAGATATTCTTTCCGATGAAGCCAGCATGGTGACCGGATCGATTGGAATGCTTGCCAGCGCTTCTTTAAATGATACCAAATTCGGACTCTATGAGCCGAGCCATGGTTCGGCACCGGATATTGCAGGCAAGGATATTGCCAATCCGATTGCCACGGTTCTGTCCGCATCCATGATGCTGCGTTACAGCTTTGATCTGGATAAAGAAGCGGATGCCATCGATCAGGCGGTCAGGAAGGTATTGCAGGACGGCTATCGTACCGGAGATATTATGTCAGAGGGATGTACACAGGTAGGATGCAGCCGGATGGGAGATCTGTTAGCAGAAAGAATCTAGGAGAAAGGGTAAGGAGAAAAAGAAATGAGAAGTGATTCCGTAACGAAGGGCACCGGACAGGCGCCGCACAGAAGCTTATTTAATGCACTCGGATTTACCGAGGAGGAGCGTAACAGACCGTTAATCGGTATTGTAAGCTCCTATAATGAAATTGTACCGGGGCATATGAATCTGGATAAAATTGTGGAAGCAGTCAAGATGGGAGTAGCCATGGCAGGTGGTACACCGATTGTTTTTCCGGCAATTGCAGTTTGTGACGGTATTGCCATGGGACATGTGGGAATGAAATATTCTCTGGTAACCCGTGACCTGATTGCAGATTCTACAGAATGTATGGCAATGGCACACGGATTTGACGGACTGGTATGTGTGCCGAACTGTGATAAGAATGTACCAGGCCTTTTGATGGCGGCGGCAAGACTGAATATACCGACCATCTTTGTATCCGGTGGCCCGATGTTAGCAGGACATGTACATGGACAGAAAAGAAGCCTTTCTTCTATGTTCGAGGCAGTTGGAAGCGTAGCAGCCGGTACGATGACGATGGAAGAACTGTCAGAGTTTGAAGAAAAGGTCTGCCCGACCTGCGGTTCCTGTTCCGGTATGTATACTGCTAACTCCATGAACTGTCTGACGGAAGCACTGGGTATGGGATTGAAAGGCAACGGAACGATTCCGGCAGTTTATTCCGAAAGAATCCGTCTGGCAAAGCATGCCGGCATGAAAATCATGGAGCTGGTGGAAAAGGATATCAAGCCGAGAGATATCATGAGTGAAAAGGCATTTTTAAATGCACTGACCGTGGATATGGCACTTGGCTGTTCTACCAATTCCATGCTGCATCTTCCTGCAATCGCGCATGAGGCGGGAGTGGAGCTGAATCTGGATATCGCAAATGAACTGTCTACAAAGACTCCGAACCTGTGCCATCTGGCACCGGCAGGCCCGACCTATATGGAGGACTTGAACGAAGCGGGCGGTGTTTATGCGGTCATGAATGAACTGACGAAGAAAAACCTGTTATATACCGATCTGATTACGGTAACCGGAAAGACGGTAGGAGAAAATATTGCAGGCTGTGTCAATAAAAATCCGGAGGTGATCCGTCCGGTGGAAAATCCGTATTCCGAGACCGGAGGAATCGCTGTCTTAAAGGGCAATCTGGCTCCGGATTCCGGTGTGGTAAAACGTTCTGCTGTCGTACCGGAAATGATGGTACATGAAGGTCCTGCCAGAGTATTTGATTGTGAAGAAGATGCGATTGCCGCTATCAAGGGTGGTAAGATTGTGGCAGGGGACGTTGTAGTCATCCGATATGAAGGACCTAAGGGTGGCCCTGGCATGAGGGAGATGCTGAATCCGACCTCTGCAATCGCGGGCATGGGACTTGGCTCCAGCGTGGCGCTGATTACAGACGGACGTTTTTCCGGTGCATCCAGAGGCGCATCCATTGGCCATGTGTCACCGGAAGCGGCAGTGGGAGGCCCGATTGCTCTTGTTGAGGAAGGTGATATCATCAGCATCAACATCCCGGAAAATACATTGAATGTAAAAATTTCAGAAGAAGAAATGGAAGCGAGACGGGCAAAATGGCAGCCAAGAGAGCCGAAGGTTACGACGGGATATCTGAGCAGATATCGTGAACTGGTAACAAGCGGCAACAGAGGAGCTATTCTGGAAGTACCGAAAGCATAATATACGGAGGGAAAAGCAATGCAGCTGACAGGGGCAGAAATTGTTATAGAATGTTTAAAGGAACAGGGAGTTGATACCGTATTCGGTTATCCGGGAGGTACGATTCTGAATGTATATGATGCACTGTATAAGCATCAGGGAGAGATTAACCATATCCTGACTTCTCATGAGCAGGGAGCGGCTCATGCGGCAGACGGTTATGCCAGAGCAACGGGTAAGGTCGGCGTTTGTCTGGCTACTAGTGGACCGGGTGCGACCAACCTCGTAACCGGTATTGCGACAGCCTATATGGATTCCGTACCGATGGTAGCCATCACGGCAAATGTAAACCTGCCGCTTCTTGGCAAGGATACCTTTCAGGAGGTGGACATTGCGGGTGTAACGATGCCGATTACGAAGCACGGTTATATTGTAAAGGATGTCAATATTCTGGCAGATACCATCCGAAAGGCATTTCATATTGCACGCAGCGGACGTCCGGGACCGGTTCTGGTGGACATTACCAAGGATGTCACAGCCAATACGTGTGAATATGAAAGAAAGGAGCCGCTGCCGTTAGAACGTGTGAACCGTTATACACCGGAGGATATTGATACGGCAGTGGAGCTGATTGAACAGGCAAAGAAACCGTTTATCTATCTGGGCGGCGGAGCCATTCTATCGGGAGCTTCAGAGGAGGTCAAGAAATTTGCAAAGCGAATCGATGCGCCGGTATGTGACACCCTGATGGGTAAAGGCGCTTTTGACGGGCATGATGAGCTGTATACCGGAATGATCGGTATGCACGGCACCAAGACCTCCAATCTCGGAGTCAATGAATGCGATCTGTTGATTGCACTGGGTGCGCGCTTTTCAGATCGTGTGGTCAGCAATGCAGCAAAATTTGCATCAGGCGCCAGGGTATTACATATCGATATTGATGCCGCTGAAATCAATAAAAACATCCGTACCACGGCATCCGTTGTAGGTGATTTGAAAACGGTACTGTCGGAGCTGAACGGTAAAGTAAAGGAGCAGAGCCATCCTGAGTGGATTGCGCATATTAAGGAGCTGAAGGAAAAGTATCCGCTGCGCTATGATGACAGTAAGCTTTCCTGCCCATATATTATTGAAGAGCTGGACCGCGTGACCGAAGGAAAAGCGGTGATCAGTACGGATGTCGGACAGCACCAGATGTGGACGGCACAGTATTATAAATATTCAGAGCCGAGAACCTTCCTATCCTCCGGAGGACTTGGAACAATGGGTTACGGTCTGGGGGCATGTATCGGAGCCAAAATGAGCAGACCGGATAAAATATGTGTCAATGTGGCAGGTGACGGCTGTTTCCGCATGAATATGAACGAACTGGCGACTGCATCACGCTATAATATTCCGATTATTGAAATTGTAATCAATAACCATGTACTCGGCATGGTCAGACAGTGGCAGACACTGTTTTACGGACAACGCTATTCACAGACCGTGTTAAATGACGGGGTAGACTTCTGCAAGGTAGCGGAGGCTCTTGGCTGTGAAGCAATCCGGGTAACAACAAAGGAAGAGGTAGGTCCTGCATTGGAAAAGGCAATTGCCATGAAACGTCCGGTATTGATTGATTGTATCATACCGGAGGATGATAAGGTATTCCCAATGGTTTCTCCGGGAGGCCCGATCAGTGAGGCGTTTGACGAACAGGATCTGCGTGAGAGATAAGCAAAGGTCAATATGAAAGATAATTTGCCAAAGAAAAAGCATCCGGTTCTGATATACAGTTTGATAGTCTTAATGGTTGCCTGTCTTCTGACAGGCGGCTATTTTGCTATGTGTCATTATTATGAACAGGCAGATTTTATCTGCGGAACCTGGATCAATGGAAGCTATTGTGCCGGAAAGACAGTCGAGGAAGTGGAAGCAGAGCTTTTGTCACAGGAAATGGAAAGAACACTGGCTGTACTGGATAGAAACGGCAGGGAGCAGGTACTTGATCTGAGTGAATACGGTTCGGAAGCATTGGTCTGTCATTATCGGTCACAGCTTGAGAATATTAGTGCCGGACAGTCTGCAGGAAATTGGATTGCAGATACCTTTCACAGCGTTCATTATGAGGTGAAGCCAAAGATTAGCGTATCAAGAGTCGCTTCGGACCAGGCTGTGGACGGCTTAAAGTGTGTCATGCAGGCCAGACAGCTGAAGCATCCTGAGGTCTCCATCCAGAAAACCGGAAATGGGTATGTACTGGAGGATGAAAAGGCTTTTATTCTGGATGTGGAGAAAACAAAGGCTGCCGTTTATGATGCCTTTTGCAGTCAGGAGCAGTGTCTGGATTTGGAGGCAGCCGGTTGTTATCGCTCGGAGCCTTATGATCAGGAGGATCGGGATACCATGGCTCTCTGGAAGAAGATCGAGGCTTTTCAGGATTGCGGGATCGTGTATCTGTTCGGAAAAGACAGGGAAACGGTGGATGCTTCCGTGGTGTGTGACTGGATTACGGTGGATGAAAACAGGCAGTTTGTGCTGGATCAGGAGGACAATCTGATTCTGGATGCAGAGAAAGTCAAAGAATACATAGCTTTTCTGGCAGAGAAATATGATACCTATGGAGCAGTCCGTGAATTTCAGACGACCAGAGGGGATGTCGTTACGATTGAGGGCGGTACCTATGGGAACAAGCTGGATCAGCGGGCAGAAGTAAAATATCTGACGGAGAGCTTCTTGAACAATGTCAGAGAGGAGCATGAACCTGCCTATGAGCGAAAGGCGTGGGCACAGGGCAAAGACGATATCGGAGATACCTACATTGAGGTCGATATGGGGGAACAGCTCCTGTACTATTACGAAAAGGGAACCTGTCTTATAAAGACGCCAATCGTAACCGGTAATATGATGCGCAGGAGAGACACTCCCGCGGCAGTCTGTTTTGTCTATGGCAAGCAGAAAAACCGCGTGCTGAAGGGGCCGGGATATGCGGCCAGAGTCAAATTCTGGATGCCGGTTAAAGGCGGTATCGGAATCCATGATGCGTCCTGGCGAAAGGAATTTGGCGGTGAGATCTATAAGACGGATGGCTCTCATGGCTGTATCAATACACCGTATGAGGCGATGGAGAAGCTGTATGATAGAGTAGAGATTGGGACTCCGGTTGTGATGTTTTATTGAAACTGATTTCTGACAGAAATTTCTGACAGAAATACGAAAAAAATTGACAATCCTTGTCAAATGTGTTATTACAGTAAAGTGGTAAAGCAGTAGAAAAACAGGCTGCTTCCAAAACAGGAGGGAATCAAAGTGTCCAGAGTATACAATTTTTCAGCAGGTCCGGCAGTTTTACCTGAAGAAGTATTAAAAGAAGCTGCAGAAGAGATGTTAGATTATAAGGGAACCGGAATGTCCGTTATGGAAATGAGTCACCGTTCTAAGGCTTATGATCAGATTATTAAGGAAGCAGAAGCGGATTTACGGGAACTGATGAATATTCCGGATAATTATAAGGTATTATTTTTGCAGGGTGGAGCAAGCCTGCAGTTTGCCATGATTCCGATGAATCTGATGAAAAATAAGGTGGCTGATTACATTGTAACCGGACAGTGGGCCAAGAAAGCATATCAGGAGGCATCCAAATACGGAAAGGCAAATAAGATTGCATCCAGTGAGGATCAGACCTTCTCTTACATACCGGATTGTTCAGATCTTCCGATTTCCGAGGATGCTGACTATGTCTATATTTGTGAGAATAATACCATTTACGGTACGAAGTTTAAAACCCTGCCGAATACGAAAGGAAAGACGCTGGTAGCAGATGTATCCTCCTGCTTTTTATCAGAACCGGTGGATGTAACCAAATATGGCGTCATCTATGGCGGCGTACAGAAAAATATCGGACCGGCTGGAGTGGTCATTGTTATCATCCGTGAGGATCTGATTAGCGAGGATGTCCTTCCGGGCACACCGACCATGATGCAGTATAAGATACATGCAGATGCACAGTCCTTATACAATACACCGCCTGCATATGGCATTTATATCTGCGGCAAGGTATTCAAGTGGCTGAAGAAGATGGGCGGCCTTGAGGTGATGAAGGAGCGCAATGAGAAAAAGGCGAAGATTCTTTATGATTTCCTGGATGAAAGCAGGCTTTTCAAGGGGACAGTCAGAAAAGAGGACCGTTCTCTGATGAATGTACCGTTCGTAACAGGAAACGAGGAGCTGGATGCCAAGTTTGTAAAAGAGGCAAAGGAAGCCGGATTTGAGAATTTGAAGGGACATAGAACGGTAGGCGGCATGAGAGCCAGCATTTACAATGCAATGCCGATCGAGGGTGTTGAGAAGTTAGTAGAATTTATGAGAAAATTTGAAGCAGAGAACGCTTAAGCGGATCGTGCGGATATAGAATGTTTAATAATTTAGAAAGAGGGATAGAAACATGTTTAAATATCATTGCCTGAATCCAATTTCCAGAGTTGGATTGGAAGGTTTTACAGATCAGTATGTCATGACAGAGGATGTGGCAGAGGCAGAGGGGATTTTAGTCCGCAGTGCGGCAATGCACGATATGGAGCTGCCGGATGGGCTGCTTGCCATTGCCAGAGCCGGTGCCGGAGTCAATAATATTCCACTTGACAAGTGTGCACAGAAGGGTATTGTAGTGTTTAATACACCGGGAGCAAATGCAAATGGTGTTAAGGAGCTTGTGATTGCAGGTATGCTGCTTGCATCCCGTGATATCGTAGGCGGTATCAGCTGGGTGAAGAGTGACAGTGCAGATGAGAATATTGCCAAGGCAGCAGAAAAGGAAAAGAAAAAATTTGCCGGTACGGAAATTTCGGGTAAGAAGCTTGGTATTATCGGTCTGGGAGCCATTGGCGTCAAGGTGGCGAACGTAGCCAGACATCTCGGAATGGAGGTATATGGATATGACCCATACGTATCGGTGGATGCAGCATGGAATCTGAGCCGGGATGTAAAGCATGTTCTGAATGTAGATGAAATTTATGAGAACTGTGATATCATTACGATTCATGTGCCGCTTCTGGATTCTACAAAAGGTATGATTGATAAAGAAGCGGTTGCAAAGATGAAGGACGGTGTCATTCTGTTAAACTTTGCGAGAGATTTGCTTGTAAATGAGGCGGATGTACTGGAGGGAATCAAGGCGGGCAAGGTTCGCAAATATGTTTCGGATTTCCCGAATCCTACTACAGCAGGACAGGATGGCTGCATCGTGATTCCGCATCTGGGAGCTTCCACAGAAGAGTCCGAGGATAACTGTGCGAAGATGGCAGTGAAGGAACTGATGAATTATCTGGAGAATGGTAATATCGTAAACAGTGTGAATTATCCGAACTGTGATATGGGCATCTGCAATCAGGCCGGCCGCGTGGCTATCTTCCATGCAAACACAGCCAATATGATTACGAAGTTCACAGCCTGCTTTGGTGACAATAACATCAATATTTCCGATATGATGAACAAGTCCAGAGGTGAGGTCGCTTACACGATGATTGATATTGAAGCACCGGCAACTCCGGAAATCATTGAGAAATTGAGTGGTATTGAAGGGGTTTACCGTGTCAGAGTCGTAAAATAATGTACAGCCTGCGGGAAAGGATATGGACCGCAGGCTGCTTTTTTTAGTATTCAGTTTTAGGACATTACGGCATCACATCACCGTATGTATTCATATTGCCCATCGTAGATTGAAATTTTTTCTCACGCTCTACAGAAGCTTCACTTGCCAGATCCATATAAAGCATAAAAATATCCTCTACAGGACAGCCCTCCTCTTTGGCAATTTCTTCCATAACAGGTTTTAGCTTCTCCAGCTGATAGGAGATCTGTACCTTCTGGGGATCGATCCCTTCCAGTACCTGATCGGCATACTCATTGATTCTGGTCAGAATTTTTCGATTTTTATCTGTCATAGTATGATCCCTTCCATTCAAAAATTTTCTTAAATTTTATTTTAACACCGGGGAACATTTCCTGCAAGTGCTTGTATAAGAGTGGTGTTTTTGTTATGATAAAAGATAACAGATACCATCATAAGGTATAGAATCTCACAGGGGGACGACAGCATGAATGATAAATTATATAAACTGATGGATTGGCCGGAGATTGAGGCAGTAGTTTATTCGGAGGAGGATGACCCACATCATATTCTGGGACCTCACGTAGTCGGAAGCGGTGTACTGGTACAGGCATTTGTGCCGGGAGCAGAAAGCATCCGGCTGCAGGTGAAGGGCGGCAAGAGCTATAAGATGGAGCTGGCGGATGAAGCAGGGTATTTTGCCTGCCTGCTTCCCGGAAAGAAAATACCGGAATATACATTTCTGGTAGGAGAAAAGGGCGGAAGCGAGAGAGAGATAGAAGATCCGTATCGTTTTGCTCCGATCATAAGCAAAAAGGATACCCAAAAGTTTAATGCCGGAACACATTATGAGGCTTATCGTATGCTGGGAGCACACCTCATGACAGTGGATGGGGTGGCAGGAGTTCATTTTGCTGTATGGGCTCCGAATGCGCAGCGTGTCAGTGTGGTAGGCGATTTCAATGATTGGGATGGACGTGCACATCAGATGCGCAGATTATGGGATTCCGGTATTTTTGAATTATTCATTCCGGGGATAACGGAAGGAAGTATTTACAAATTTGAAATTAAAGTAAAAGGCGGCTTGACCTATCTGAAAGCAGATCCATACGCTTTCGGTCAGCAGCTTAGGCCGGATACGGCTTCTGTGGTACGTGATATTGACAGCTTTGCCTGGGAGGATCAGGAGTGGATCAGAACAAGAGAGCAGTATCAGGGTGTCAGACAGCCGCTCAGCGTCTACGAGATGCATCTGGCTTCCTTTGCCAAACCGCAGACGGAGGATGGGAAAAAGGAGGGCTTCTGCAATTACAGAGAGCTTGCTCCTAAGATTATTTCGTATGTCAAGGAAATGGGATATACCCATATTGAATTGATGCCGGTTATGGAACATCCTTTTGATGCCTCCTGGGGGTATCAGGTCATCGGCTATTATGCGCCGACTGCAAGATACGGCACGCCGGAGGATTTTATGTATTTTGTCAATGAAATGCACAAGGCAGGAATCGGTGTCATTTTAGACTGGGTACCGGCTCATTTCCCAAGAGATACGTATGGTCTTTCCAATTTTGACGGAACCTGTTTATACGAGCACCAGGACCCAAGAAAAGGAAGCCATCCGCATTGGGGAACACTGATTTATAATTATGGCAGACCGGAGGTATCCAATTATCTGATTGCCAATGCGCTTTACTGGGTGGAACAGTTCCATGCAGACGGCATTCGTATGGATGCGGTAGCCAGCATGCTGTATCTGGACTATGGTAAAAATGATGGAGAATGGGTTGCCAATATATACGGCGGTAACGAGAATCTGGAAGCAATTGAATTTTTGAAGCATTTGAATTCTGTTCTGCACAAGAGGGATAAGGGAGCCATTACGATTGCAGAAGAATCGACGGCATGGCCGAGGGTGACCGGCGAGCTGAAGGAGAATGGACTGGGCTTTGATTATAAGTGGAATATGGGGTGGATGAATGACTATTTGCAGTATATTAAGTATGACCCGTATTTCAGGGCACATCATCATGGAGAACTGACCTTCAGCATGATTTATGCTTACAGTGAGAAGTTCATGCTTGTATTTTCGCATGATGAGGTGGTACATGGAAAGGCTACCATGATTGGCAAAATGCCGGGCAGGAGAAAGGATCAGTTTGCAAATCTTCGCGCAACCTATGCTTATATGATGATGCATCCGGGCAAAAAGCTGTTGTTCATGGGACAGGATCTGGCGGAATATGATGAATGGAATGAGGAACGGGAGCTGGAGTGGAATCTGCTTGAGGTGGAAGAGCATAGGCAGATTAATGATCTGGTTAAGACACTCAACCATTTTTACAGAGAACAGCCGGCATTGTATGCGATGGATGATCAGGCAGAGGGCTTTGAATGGATCAACGGCATGAATGCACAGGATTGTGTTCTGACCTTCCTGAGAAAGACAAAGCAGACAAAGGATATGCTGTTAGTGGTAGTCAATTTTGCGAATGTGGAGAGGAAGGGCTATCGAATCGGCGTACCGTTTGCAGGAAAATATAAAGAGGTGCTGAATACGGATGCAGAATGCTACGGTGGAACCGGAGTCGTCAATAAGAGACAATGCTGCTCAGACGAGAAGGAGTGGGACGGCCGCGAAAATTCGGTAGAGATCAATATAGGGCCGCTGAGTGTTACAGTCTTTACCTGTACGCCATATACTGAGGAAGAACTAAAAGAAATGATATGGAAGGCCGCCGTAAAGGAAAAGGAAGAAGCTCTGAGGATTGCCAGACTGGCAGAGGAGAGGGCTAAAAAGGCAGAAGAGGAGTTGGAAAAGGTCAGAAAAGCCAAAGCTGCCGGAAGAGGAAGAAGAAAGGAAGCTAAGGAATGCAAAACCAAATAATCGGCTCGACCGGGTTAGAGGATATCAATCCGGGGGTGATTGAACAGTTTTTGCGTGAATTGCCGGATAAGGCACTGCGTCTGGGAATCCGTGTTCTGCTTGCCGTTGTATTTTTTGCAATCGGTGTGCAGCTGATTAAGGCCATTCGGAAAATTGTGAAAAAGTCATTGCAGAGAACCAATGCGGATACCGGTCTTGTACAGTTTATGGATTCCTTTATCAAGGCATCCCTGTATATTGTACTGATTTTTATGATAGCAGAGAGCTTTGGAGTGGATGCCACAAGTATTGTGGCGCTGCTCGGTTCTGCCGGTGTGGCAATCGGTCTGGCGATTCAGGGAAGCCTGTCCAACTTTGCGGGTGGAATACTGATCCTTTTGCTGAAGCCTTTTAAGGTCGGGGATTATATTATTGAGGACTCGAAGGGCAATGAGGGAACGGTGCTGGAAATTCAACTGTTTTATACAAAACTGGTAACACCGGACGACAAGGTCATTATCCTGCCCAATGGTACACTGGCCAACACCAGTCTGACCAATGTTACGGCTACGGAAGTGCGCAGAGCAGAAGTGAAGGTCGGTATATCCTACGATGCGGATATTAAGCAGGCTAAGCAGGTGCTTTCTTCGGTATTGCAAACCGATGAGTCGGTCTTAAAGAATCAGGAAAGGGTAGTCTATGTGGATGAGCTGGGAGACAGCGCGGTCGTTCTGGTGCTGCGTTGCTGGTTTAAAAATGAGGACTATTGGGAAGGAAAATGGCGTGTTACAGAAAACGCAAAGCTGGCGCTGGATGCAAATCAAATTTCCATTCCTTATCCGCAGATGGATGTGCATATCCGTAAAACGGAAATAGAGAGATAGATGGAGAAACAGACTATGGACAGAAAAGAAATATTTGCAAAGGTAGATCACACCCTGCTATTGCAGAATGCGACATGGGAGGAAATCAGACAAATCTGTGATGATGCTGTTGCATATCAGACCGCATCTGTCTGTATTCCACCGTCCTATGTAAAACAGGCCAGGGAATATGTCGGAGACAAAATGGCGGTATGTACCGTGATTGGATTCCCGAATGGGTATCATACAACGGCCGTAAAGGAATTTGAGACGAAGGATGCCATTGCAAACGGAGCTTCGGAAATCGATATGGTCATTAACATTGGCTGGGTTAAGGATGGAAAATATGATCAGGTGGAGGAAGAAATCCGTACACTGAAAAAGGCGTGTGGGGATTTGATTCTGAAGGTGATTGTAGAGACCTGTCTGTTGACGGAAGAGGAAAAGGTGAAGCTGTGTGAAATCGTGACCAGGGCAGGGGCAGATTATATTAAGACATCCACCGGTTTTTCTACGGGAGGAGCAACGTTTGCGGATGTCGCATTGTTTGCGGAGCATGTAGGAAATGGTGTAAAGATTAAGGCGGCAGGAGGAATTTCTTCCTTTGCGGATGCGGAGCATTTTATAGAACTCGGAGCAGACCGGTTGGGAACAAGCCGCATTGTGAAGCTGGCTAAGAACGAGCAGGCGGGCGGATATTGATTCGGAACAAAACAGGCGCATGAGCACTTTGTTGCTCATGCGCCTGTTTGAAAAGCTGAAAATGGGACTCGAACCCACGACCCCTTCATTACGAGTGAAGTGCTCTACCAACTGAGCTATTTCAGCCTGTCGAAACAGCCTTTTGTTTCGTGACAAATGCTATTATATCTATTTCTGCTATTTTTTGCAAGGGTTTTTCCTAAAATAAGTCTATGTGGATGAAAAGGAAGAATAGTCGAACAAATTTAAACTTGAAAAACAAATAATCTGGAAAAACAAAAATATTTACAAAGAAGTTGCAAAATATAACAGCTTATAGTATAATAAATATAGTAAAAAAGACTTATAGTCCATACATCGAAAGGCAGGGGATTTTATGACATCGGTATCTATTTTACTGAATACGACTGAAAAAGCAATTACTTTTATTAAGGATGTCTCAAAATACTCTGAAAACATGGACATGGAGGCAGGAAGAACTTTTATCGATGCCAAGTCCATGTTGGGAATTTTCAGTCTGGATTTGAAACATCCCGTTACTCTTCATATTCATGCCGAGGGAGAACGGGCAGACGAAATTGTGAATGGACTGAACAAATATCGGTGCTGATAAAATACGCATCCAAGGAGGGAGATTGCTAAGGCTTACGGAGAAGACAGTATTTTAAGAGTAGCATCTGTTTTTATGATTCCGGGGCTTCGTTATGAAAACCGGAGTAGTCAGGGCAGAGAGGAGGAAACGAAAAAGGAAAAGTCTTTTCAGAGCATTCTGAATCAGACATTGGAAAAAGGAAAGGAAATAGAGAATTGTATGACACAGGGATATACAAGGAACGGCGGAAGATGTGAATTTGTATATGCCAAGCGGGAATATCACCGATGAGGAATCCTACGCATCACGTAGGATTCCTTTCTATGCGGTTCGTATCATAAAATAGAAATGGACAAAGAAAAATGAGTATAGGAAAAAGAATAGGATATGTTTGTCTTTCATTTTTGCCGTTTGTAGGGATGATTCTTCTCCAGAACGGCATTATGTTTGGCTGTATCACGGGATTGGTGTTATCTATGCTGCAGCAGGGCAAAGGAGGAAATCTGTTTTCCATGGCAGCATCAGCCATTTTAACGGAGCATTATATGGAACTGATGATTTTGATTCAAATCCTCACTTTGCTGGTATTTGGACTTTGGTATTATTTGACTTGTGTGCATGGGAGCGAAGGAGGGAAGAACAGGACGTGTATGACAGTTCGAAAGGCGGCAGCCATTCCGGCAGCCAGTTTAGGATTGTACCTTCTGATCTCTGTATACATGGTAATCATGCAGTGGGCAGCACCAACGCTGACCGCGCAATATGAGAAGCTCATCGATGTAAGAGGAATAGCTGATCTGACAATTCTGTCTACGCTGGCTAGTCTGCTTTTGGCGCCGTTAGGGGAGGAGATCATTTTCAGGGGACTGACCTTTCAGTATCTGAGAAAGGCCGGTGCAGGATTCTGGTTTGCCAATATTCTGCAGGCGGCCTTGTTCGGAGCAGCGCATTTGAATTGGATACAGAGCAGCTATACCTTTGTCATGGGAATGATACTCGGATGTATTCTGAGACGGTTTCGGACGCTGGCTGCTCCGATCCTCTTCCATATGTTCTTTAATTTTTGGGGGACTTACCTTGCCAGTGCGATTTCGGGTATACCGGCTTATCGATGGTTTCCTTTGGCAGAGGCGGGAATCGGCATTCTGGCATTGGTATTTGCAGGCAGGCTGCTAAAGGGAGGTGTGTCAGAGCCGCTTGCGGTACCAGTGCTCAGCCCATTGGATACATTGGTAGAGCAGCATGGCGATGATGCAGAGGATCAGTATGGAAGTGATGACCAGATTTAACTGGAATACCTGGCTTCCATAGATGATCAGGTAACCAAGACCTCTTCTGGCAGCCAGAAATTCACCAATGATGACGCCAACTAAAGCAAGGCCGATATTCACCTTCATGGTACTCAGGATGGTGGGAATGCTGCCGGGAAGGATGACCTTCCGGTAGACATCGATTTTGTTTCCACCCAGCGTGTAGATCAGTTTGATCTTTTCTTCATCGACTTGTTTAAAGCCGGTATACAGGCTGATAATACATCCGAATAGTGCGACAGAGATGCCGGCAACAATGATGGTGGTCATACCTGTACCGAGCCAGACGATGAAGAGCGGAGCCAGTGCGGATTTGGGCAGGCTGTTCAAAACGACCAGATAAGGCTCCAGAATTTCGGAAGCACTGTGGGAATACCATAAAAGGGTAGCGCAAAAAATACCGATCAGGATGACCAGAAGGAAGCTGAATACGGTCTCGCATAGAGTAATGCCGAGATTGGCAGCCAGAGAACCGTCCTGCAGCATGGAAAGAAAACAGGAGGCAATGCGGCTGGGGCTGCTGAAGAAAAAGCCATCAATCCAATGAAAGGAAACGCTGATTTCCCAGAGCGCAAGAAAGGCGGCCAGAAGCAAAGCACGGGACAGACGGATGGAAGTGTGATGCTTTTTATGGGCGAGCAGGAAGGCCTCCTGCGCGGTCAGGCATGGTGTCTCCTTCCGGAAAAAGGGAGCAGAGGGTATGTCAGATTCAGAGTGCTGCTTTTTCATCGGCTAATTCCTCCCATAACTGATTAAAATAGGAACCGAATTCCGGCGCTTTTCTGGCAGCCAGTAGGGAATCGTCAGCAAGCGTAAGGTGTATGGGAATCTCTGCTTTAATGGTCGCGGGGCGGGCTGAAAGCACCAGGATACGGTCGGCAATACTGACTGCTTCGGATAGATCATGTGTGATCAAAATAGCTGTTTTTCCTGATTTGCGTATAATACGGCAGATGTCGGCAGAAACGGTCAGGCGGGTTTGATAGTCCAATGCACTGAAGGGTTCGTCCAGAAGCAGGATTTCCGGATCCAGTGCAAGGGTACGGATCAAAGCGGCTCGCTGCCGCATACCTCCGGAAAGCTCACTTGGTCTTTTGTGGCGAAAAGAATAAAGACCGTAATCCTGTAGGAGCCTGTTGACCCGCTCTTTCTGTTCGGGAGTCAGCTTCTTTTGGATTTCCAGTCCCAGAGTGACATTCTGATAGATGCTTCGCCATTCAAAAAGATGATCGTGCTGCAGCATATAGCCGATGCGAGGATAGTGGATGGAGCCGTCAGGATTTTGAAAGGAAATGGTACCGCCTTCCGGTTCCATGAGCTGTGCGATAATATTTAAAAGAGTGGATTTGCCGCAGCCGCTGGGGCCGACCAGTGCCAGAAATTCGCCGTTTTTTACCTGAAAGGAGATATCCTTCAGGGCGGGGATCTCACCGGTTAAGCTATGATAGGAATAGCGGATGCCTTTTAAGGTCAGGATAGGTTCGCTCATGGCTTCCCCCTTAGGATGAATATATCTTATAATATGTCATTTTATGCTTTTTCGTGTGCAGTTTCATATTTTTTATTTCCTTTATTGCATGGAAGTGTAAGATATGTTAATATCAAGTTCAGATTTAATAAATTTGGAGGAAAACTTCATGGCACAACTTTGGGGAGGACGCTTTACAAAAGAAACGGACAAGCTGGTCTATCATTTTAATGCGTCTATTTCGTTTGATCAAAAATTTTACAGGCAGGATATAGAGGGAAGTATTGCACATGTGACTATGCTGGCAAAGCAGGGGATTCTGACGGAGCAGGAGAGAGATTCCATTATTGCAGGCTTAAAAGGTATTCTGGCTGACGTAGAGAGCGGAAGACTGGAGATTACGGAGGAATATGAGGATATTCACAGCTTTGTGGAGGCCAATCTGATTGAACGCATCGGAGATGCGGGTAAGAAGCTGCATACCGGCAGAAGCAGAAACGATCAGGTCGCTTTGGATATGAAGCTTTATACAAGAGAGGAAGTACAGGAGACAGAGAAACTGCTGGAGGAGCTTTTAGAGGTTCTGATTTCCATGATGGAGGAGCATCTGGATACCTACATGCCGGGCTTCACCCATTTGCAGAAGGCACAGCCGATTACGCTGGCACACCATCTGGGAGCCTATTTTGAGATGTTCAAGCGGGATGTGCTTCGTCTGGAGGATATCTATGAGAGGATGAATTACTGTCCGTTGGGAGCGGGGGCACTGGCCGGGACGACCTATCCGTTAGACAGAGAGTATACTGCAGAGCTGTTAGGCTTTGCAGGGCCGACCTTGAACAGCATGGATTCCGTATCAGACAGAGATTATCTTATAGAATTTTTGGCTGCGCTTTCCACCATTATGATGCATCTGAGCCGCTTTTGTGAGGAAATTATTATCTGGAATTCCAATGAATATCGGTTTGTGGAAATTGATGATGCCTATTCGACCGGAAGCAGTATCATGCCTCAGAAGAAAAACCCGGATATTGCAGAGCTGGTTCGCGGTAAGACCGGAAGGGTATATGGGGCGTTGATGTCCATCCTTACTACGATGAAGGGGATTCCGCTTGCTTACAATAAGGACATGCAGGAGGACAAGGAGCTTTCCTTTGATGCCATGGATACCGTGAAAGGGTGTCTTGCATTGTTTACCGGTATGCTCCGTACGATGAAATTCCGCAGTGACGTTATGGCAAGGAGTGCGATGAACGGATTTACCAATGCAACGGATGCAGCAGATTATCTGGTCGGGAAGGGTGTTCCATTTCGGGATGCACATAGCATTATCGGCAGACTTGTGTTATACTGTATTGATAAGAATACAAGCATCGATTCACTCAGTCTGGAAGAACTGAAAAGTATCTGTCCGATGTTTGAAGAGGATCTGTATGATGCCATCAGTCTAAAAACCTGTGTGGAAAAGCGTCTGACCATTGGAGCGCCGGGGCAGGAAATGATGAAAAGGGCTATACGGGAGGGAAAAGACTTCCTGGAGCATATAAATGCAGAAAGAAAAAAGATATGAGGAGAAAGGTGAAAAATGAGTGAGAAACTGAAAGTTGGTATTTTAGGCGGTACAGGTATGGTAGGACAGAGATTCATTTCTCTGTTAGAGAATCATCCGTGGTTTGAGGTGACGACGATTGCAGCAAGCCCGCGTTCTGCCGGAAAGACCTATGAGGAAGCCGTAGGCGGCAGATGGAAAATGGATACCCCGATGCCGGAGGCGGTAAAGAACATCGTAGTAATGAATGTGAATGAGGTAGAGAAGGTTGCCTCTGAAGTGGATTTTGTATTCAGTGCAGTGGATATGACCAAGGAAGAAATCAAGAAGATTGAAGAAGACTATGCAAAGACAGAAACTCCTGTCGTATCCAATAACAGCGCACATAGATGGACACCGGATGTGCCGATGGTAGTACCGGAAATCAATCCGGAGCATATGAAAGTCATCGAGTTCCAGAAGAAGCGTCTGGGCACAAAGAGAGGATTTGTAGCGGTAAAGCCGAACTGTTCGATTCAGTCCTATGCACCGGTACTGACTGCATGGAAGGAATTTGAGCCATATGAGGTCGTTGCTACAACTTATCAGGCGATTTCCGGAGCCGGAAAGACCTTTAAGGACTGGCCGGAGATGGAAGGAAATATCATTCCGTATATTGGTGGAGAAGAGGAAAAGAGCGAGAAGGAGCCGCTTCGTATTTGGGGTGAAATTAAGGATGGAGTGATCGTACCGGCAGAGAGCCCGGTTATTACGTGCCAGTGCATTCGTGTTCCGGTGTTGAACGGACATACGGCAGCTGTATTCGTTAAGTTTAGAAAGAAACCGACCAAAGAGCAGCTGATTGAGAAGCTGGTAAGCTTCAAGGGAGTACCGCAGGAGCTGGAGCTTCCGAGTGCACCGAAGCAGTTTATCCGTTATCTGGAAGAGGATAATCGTCCGCAGGTAACTTTGGATGTCAACTACGAAAACGGTATGGGTATCAATGTCGGCCGTTTGAGAGAGGATACGGTATATGACTGGAAATTCGTAGGACTTTCCCACAATACCGTCAGAGGCGCTGCAGGAGGAGCCGTGCTTTGTGCGGAGCTGTTAAAGGCACAGGGATATATTACGAAGAAATAAGCAGAGAATCATGGGGGAGTACCGGACGGAGAGACAAAACGGGAAAGCGGAAAGTTCAATAATGTATGGGATAGGGTTATGGAGGAAGGTATAACATGGATGAGCTGCACTACCAGATTGATTTATTGTCGGCAATGAATGAGAAACTTGGCAGTAATGAGAAGATGTATCGCGCAATCTGCGATACCTCCATGAATGCCTTCCTCTATTATAATTTTGAGGAAGACAGACTGGAGCTATTAGGCAACTGGGAACATTTTTTTGATATGAAAATCTCAGAATGGAAGGACGTTGCCAAAATATATGACAGAGTAGAGGAAAAGTATGTATTTCCGTTGAGAGATACGATTTTTCTGGAAAAGTCCGGAAAGGAAAGACGTGTACAGGAATGTCGCAGTGCAGACCAAAGAATCTGGATGGACTGCGAGGTGACTGTCACTTACAATGAGGATCGAAAACCTATTGAAAAGGTTATCCGGTTCTGCGATATTACGAAGTTTAAAAGACAGAACGACGAGCTTTCCTATCTTGCTTATTATGATATTCTGACGGGACTCTACAATCGTAATTATTTTGTAAGAATCCTGAGTGACTGGATAGGAAAGGCAAAACAGGAAAATGCAATCATCAGTGTCCTGTTTGTGGATATTGATGATTTTCGGAAAATAAATGACGGTATGGGCATGATCATAGGTGATGATCTGGTTCAGCAGGTTGGACAGTTTTTAGGCGAGCTGCGGGAGGACAAGGTCATCGTGTCGCATTTTAACAGTGATCTGTACTGTATTGCCATCTACAATCCATGTGGAACAAGGAGTGTAGAACATATTTACCACACGATAAAGGAACGGATGAAAACCCCGTTTGTACTGGCTGAGGGCGGAGAATTGAATATTTCCATCAGCGTTGGTGTAGCGGAGTATCCGGAGGCAGGAAGCAGTGCGATTGAATTGATCAATTGTGCTGAAATTGTCATGTTCAAAGCAAAGAATAAGGGCAAAGCCAGAATACAGTATTTTGATGCGCCGATTTTGAATGAGTTTTTAAAAAATGTGGAAATGGAAACCAAATTGAAAAATGCGGTTGCCGGAGACAGCTTTATGCTCTTTTACCAGCCGCAGTTCGATGTCAAGAGCGGCAGGATGCGTGGAGTGGAGGCGCTTGTTCGCTGGAAGGATGAAGAAGGACATATGATCAGTCCGGCGGAGTTCATTCCGATTGCGGAGAAGAGCGGTCTGATCGTACAGATTGGAAACTGGGTATTGAAAAAGAGCATATCCAGCTTTGCATTCTGGCGCGAAAAATATGATTACGATATGATTCTGTCAATCAATATTTCTGCAATCCAGTATAAGAAGCAGGATTTTGTAGGCAGACTGATGGAACTTCTGAGAGAGTATAATGTTCCGCCTTCCAAAATTGAATTGGAGATTACAGAGAGTATCCTGATAGATGATTTTGAAGAAATTACGCAGAAGATGCATGCTCTCAGAGAATACGGAATCCGGGTATCGATGGACGATTTTGGAACAGGCTTTTCGTCCCTGTCCTATTTGAAGGGTCTGCCGATTGACACTTTGAAAATTGACAAGTCCTTTATTGATACGCTGACGACGGATGAAGCAACCAAGACGATTACAGAGGCTATGATCGGCATGGTGAAGAAGCTGGGTCTTGAAACAGTAGCAGAAGGTGTTGAGACGGCAGATCAGTTAGCATATTTAAAGTCAATAGATTGTGATAATATTCAGGGATTTTTACTGGGAAAACCGATGCCGGAGAAAGAATTGATCCAAGTGATTGAAGCACAGGCAGAAATGGTACAAAAGGATTTTGAGAGGACAATGATGTGATAAGCCGTAATGCACAGAGAGAGTATCTCGAACAGTTTTACAAAAGAGCAGACAGTCAGCTGATTGTGATGTATGGTGCGAGGGGGGCAGGTAAGACCAGACTCTTAAAAGAATTTATACAGAATAAGGCATATTGCTACTATCAGGCACGCCCCTGTTCGGACAGAGAGCAGGCTCATTTGTGGAGCATGGAGTGTCGGGAAAACGGAATGCAGCCGGCAGAGTATCCGGAATATGATGAACTGGCAGAAGGTCTGTTGCAGACAGGACATACGAAAGAAAAGCTGGTAGTGGTCATTGATGAGTTTCAGCATATGGTAAGAGGCGGTAAAAGCTTTATTCAGAGTATGGTAAAGCTTTTGCATCATACCTGGGATGCCAGGGAGGTTCTGATTATTTTGTGTAGCTCCTGCATCGGCTGGGTGGAAAACAGCATGGTGACCAGAATGGGGGAAGCCGCTTTTGAAATTTCCGGGTTTTTAAAAATACGGGATTTGGGCTTTACGGAGCTGTTACGTTATTTTGAAGGAAGCTATACGGCAGAGGAATGCCTTGGATTTTACAGTATATTAGGTGGAATTCCGGGCTTGTGGAAGTATGTGGACCGGAAACAGTCCATCAGGGACAATATATGCAGACTGCTTTTGGAAGATGAAGGTATTCTGCAAAGAGAAGCCAGGGAAATGGTGGACGGACAGCTGAGAGAATCGAGCGTGTATCATGCGATTCTGGCAGCCATTGCAGCAGGCAGCATTAAGCTCAACGATTTGTATCATGATACTGGCTTTTCCAGAGCCAAAATTAGTGTTTATCTGAAAAATCTGATGGAGCTTGAGATTGTGGAAAAGGTCTTTTCCTTTGACAGTGAAGGAAGGGAGAATACCCAAAAGGGAATTTACCGCATTTCCAATCATTTGGTGCGTTTTTATTTCCGCTTTTTATATCCGCATTTGAGCGCGTTGTCCATGCTGGAGCCGGAGGTATATTATGATCGATATATTGCCGGAGAGATTGCAGAGTATGCAGCAGGCTTTTTTGGAAAGGTCTGTACCCAGTATATCGAGCAGGAAAACCAGAAGGGAAACCTTCCAATCCGATTTGAGCGGAGCGGGGAGTGGGTCGGCAAAAAGGGAAGTCTGGATCTGGTGGCGCAGAATGAAGAAGGCCGGACACTGATCTGTGGGTGTGATTATGGAATGGCTCCCATGACTTATGAAAGATTCGAGGAATGGATGGATTGTGTCAGGGCTGCCAGATTGTCCGCTGATGAAATATATCTGTTTGCCAGAGAAAAATTTGAGGAACGTCTGCAATTGCTGGCAAAGGAAAATGAAAAGGTACATTTAGTTGCATGGAAAAATCTTTATATATAGCAGAGAAGCCGAGCGTCGCAAAGGAATTTGCCAAAGCACTGAAATTCCAAATGAAGAGCCGTGACGGTTATCTGGAGTCCGAGGAGGCTATCGTAACGTGGTGTGTTGGACATCTGGTCACGATGAGCTATCCGGAGGCTTATGATGAAAAGTATAAACGCTGGTCTCTGAATACGATCCCTTTTATTCCGAAGGAATTTAAGTATGAGGTGATAGACAGCGTAAAGAAGCAGTTTACGATAGTCAACGGACTGTTAAACCGGGAAGACGTAAAAACCATCTATGTCTGCACGGACTCAGGACGTGAGGGAGAATATATATACCGGCTGGTAGAACAGCAGGCCGGGGTGACCAGGAAAGAGAGAAGAAGGGTTTGGATCGATTCCCAGACAGAGGAGGAAATCCTTCGTGGTATTCGCGAAGCAAAGGATCTTTCTGCCTATGACAATCTGGCTGATGCCGCCTACCTTCGGGCAAAGGAAGATTACCTGATGGGAATCAATTTCTCCAGGGCTCTTACCTTAAAGTACAGCCAGTCTATTAAGAATTATTTAAAGACAGACCGGGCGGTTGTTTCCGTGGGCCGTGTCATGACCTGTGTGCTTGGTATGGTTGTGAACAGAGAAAGGGAAATCCGAAACTTTGTCAAGACACCTTTTTATCGGGTCATGGGAAAATTTCATGTTTCAGGACATGATTTTGACGGTGAGTGGAGAGCGGTGGAAGGATCCAGATACTATGAATCACCGCTTTTATATAAAGAGAACGGGTTTTTGAAGGAAGAGGATGCCCAGGCTTTCATCGGGGAGCTTCAGGCAGAACCGGCAGAACAACCCGTCATTGAAAAGCTGGAAAAAAAGAAGGAAACCAAAAATCCACCGCTTTTATACAATCTGGCTGAGCTGCAGAATGACTGCTCCAAATTTTTTAAGATCAGTCCGGATGAAACGCTTCGCATCGTGCAGGAATTGTATGAAAAGAAGATGACGACCTATCCCCGTACCGATGCACGTGTGCTTTCCACGGCGGTGGCGAAGGAAATCCATAAGAATATCGGCGGTCTGAAGACATATGCTCCGGTGGCGGAATTTGCCAGCACCATTCTGCAGGAGGGAAGCTATAGAAATATTGCTAAGACCCGGTATGTCAATGATAAACAGATTACAGATCATTATGCAATCATTCCGACCGGCCAGGGGCTTGGGAATCTGAATACCCTGCATCCTACGGCGGCGAAGGTATATGAGATTATTACCAGAAGGTTTTTGAGTATTTTCTATCCCCCTGCGGTTTATCAGAAAATAGCGCTGCAGACCTCTTTGAAAGGAGAAAGATTTTTCTCCAGCTTCAAGGTACTGGCAGAACATGGTTATCTGGTGTTGCAGCAGTTTTCCTTTTCCAGGAAAAAGGCAGAAAAGGAAGAGGAGAGCAATAAGACGGAGGAAATGGAAGAAAGCTGTGACACCTCTTTTATGGAGGTACTAAGCCGGTTAAAAAAGGGGATGCCGGTTGAAAGCAAAGAGCTTACCGTAAAGGAGGGAGAGACATCACCTCCGAAACGATATAATTCCGGTACGATGATTTTAACGATGGAAAATGCCGGGCAGTTCATTGAGGATGAAGAGCTGCGTGCCCAAATCAAAGGAAGCGGCATCGGTACGAGTGCGACCAGAGCGGAAATTTTAAAAAAGCTGGTGAATATTAAGTATCTGGCACTCAATAAGAAGACTCAGATTATCACTCCTACACTGCTTGGTGAAATTGTATATGATGTGGTGAAGAATGCCATTCGTCCGCTGTTAGATCCGGCGCTTACCGCAAGCTGGGAAAAGGGGCTTACGATGGTGGCACAGGGCGAGATTACGGCGGATGAATATATGATCAAGCTGGATGATTTTGTGACCAGAAGAACCAATATCGTAAAGCAGCTCGGCAATCAGACTGCTCTTTATCGTCAGTTTGATGAAGCCGCTCAAAATTATAAAAGGTAGAAAAGAGGCAGAAAATGGAACAGTTTACAATTAAACAGCTTTATACGTTGGAAGAGACAATTGCAGCAGAGATTTTTGAAGGCTGTATCTATCCGTGGGAAGTGCTCTCGAAGATAAGCGGGTTTATCTGTCGTCTGGGTGAAACACTCCCGGCTGACCGTTATGAAAAGCGTGGGGAAAATGTCTGGATTGCAAAATCCGCGAAGGTTTTTGCAAGTGCCTATATCAACGGGCCTGCTATCATTGATGAGGATGCGGAGGTCAGACATTGTGCCTTTATCCGGGGAAATGCTATTGTCGGAAAAGGCGCTGTAGTAGGCAATTCCACGGAACTGAAAAATGTGATTCTGTTCAATAAGGTGCAGGTTCCACACTACAATTATGTTGGGGATAGTATTTTGGGATTTAAAGCGCATATGGGTGCAGGTTCCATTACATCGAATGTGAAAAGTGATAAAACGCTTGTGGTAGTAAAGGAAGCAGGCGGGGAACAAATAGAAACCGGATTAAAAAAATTCGGTGCCATGTTAGGCGATTGTGTAGAAGTAGGCTGTAACAGCGTACTGAATCCGGGAACTGTGATTGGAAGGTATACGAATGTATATCCGACCTCCTGTGTTAGAGGCTGTATTCCGGAAAAATCCATTTATAAGGACGGGGAGCATATTGTTCCCAAGCAGGAATAGGAAGAAGAATTACAGAGAAAGAGATCATAAGCTTGGAAAATAGTGGGGAGAAAAGATGGCAAGAGAACTGGATTTTGAAAATTTGTTTTCCATGGTTGAAAATATCATTACCGGAGTGGGAGTATTTGAACTGGAAAATGAAAAGCTCACACCGATTTATTTGAATGAAGGATGCTTCCGTATGCTGGGATATCCCAGAACAGAGGGTATGAAGTATGTAAAAAATATGCTGGCTACGATTCTGGTAGAGGACAGGGAGACCTTCTGGCAGGGTATTCACGATATTCTGAAGGATGACGGTGTGGTGGAATTTGAATTCAGAACCGTTACGGCGCAGGGAGCGCTCCGCTGGCTGCAGGTGAGGGGGAATCTGTATTCCAGAGAAGGGGATCGATACATTCTTGTCGGAGTCATCATTGATGCTACAGAACGAAAAAACGTCGAAGCCGAGCTGCAGGAGCAGGCAGAGCGGTTGAACATTCTTTCTCAATCCGGTGGAGAATTGATTTTTGACTATAATGCCAAAACGGATGTCATGACCATCAAAGCGAACCATAAGAGAGGCTTCTATCAGGATATCATTATTGAAAAATATATGGCCGAATTCCGATGCAGCAATATATATGAAGAGGATCTGGAAAGATATTATGAGGTGATGCATGGAGCGCTGAAATCGGCAAAAAGGGATTCACTGGACGTACGTGCCAACTATATGCAGGAGGACGGCTTTATCTGGTATCGGGTAGATTTGACTTCCATGACCGGAATAGAGGGTTATGTGACCCGCATCATCGGCCGTATGACAGACATTCATGAGAAAAAGCTGAAGGAACTGGAGCTGGAGATCAGGGCGGAAAAGGATTCCATGACCAAGCTCTACAATAAGGGAGCAACCAGACAGCTGATCGAGCAGGTGTTGGCGGAAGAGGAAACGGCAAATCAGATTCACGCTCTGATGATTGTAGATTTGGATAATTTCAAGCAGGTCAATGACCTGTTCGGTCATGCCAAAGGAGACGAGGTCATTCAGTATGCTGCGGAACAGATGACCAATACCTTTAAACGGAGAGATATTATCGGCCGTGTCGGCGGCGATGAATTTGTCGTATTCATTACGGATATATCCATGATTACCAATGCGGATCTGCTTGCCATGCGTTTGTGCAAGCTGTTGGATCAGAGGGTGGAATGTGACGGACAGTGTGTAAGAGTGACCAGCAGCATCGGTATAGCGGTTGCTCCGTATCACGGTAAAACATATGATGAGCTGTTTCAGAAGGCGGATAAGGCATTGTATTCGGCCAAAGCAAACGGCAAGAATGGCTATCGTATTTTTGATGGTGTAGCTACCATTACCTATCACAGCAGCAGAGAAGCGTCTTACCATCCGGATGAGCAAAGTGATGTCAGAAGAGATCTGATTGATAAGGTCTTTCAGATTCTATTCGAGGACAGAAACAGATCCAGTGCAATACGTTCCGTGCTGGAGCTTCTTGCAGAGCATTACGGTATGCAGAGAGGATATATGGACTCGGCGGAGCTGGAGCGGAAGTTTCCCGAGGAGAATCTGCAGTTTTCGGTTTCGGGCTATGAAATCGGGCGTGAAACCGAAAAAAGCAGACAGGATAAATGGAATGTGCTGAAGGAATGCTTTGAAAAGTATGGATCCTTTGCGGTGATACATAATTATGACGACATTTCGGATGAGGTACGTGCTTTCATGCAGCAAAGAGGCATTCGTATGATGATTCTCCAGGCTGTTACATTGGAAGGCGGTTATATCGGTTCGATTGTGCTGGAGAGCCATAACGGCGAAACAGAACCTGACAAAGAGCAGCTGGATGAATTAAGATGTATCTTCCGCATTTTGAATATGTATGCACTGGAGCCGAATGAAAAAGAGGGTGTCAGAAATAATATTGCACGTATTGAGATGCTGGATAATTTTGACAGCTACGCATATGCAGTGGATGCGGATACCTATCGTTTCTATTTCCTGAATAAGAAGGCGCTGCTCAGTATGCCGAATGTGCAGATCGGTGATCTGTGCTATAAGGCACTGCAGGGAAGGGAAAGTCCGTGTGAAGACTGCATTATGCACAAGCTCGACCGGAAAAAGCAGCATGACAGTATTTCAGAGGAATATTTCAATTATGCGCTGCGTGTCTGGACCAGAAATATGGCTTCCTGGCTGGAATGCCGGAGCGAGCATCCAATCTGCCTGATGAACTGTGTGGATATCTCGGAATATTTTATAGGTTGACGAAAAGAAATATTTGGTGTATATTTGTAGTTGTGTTTAGCGCTTTTATGCGTTAAAGTACTAACGAAACACCTATAAGGAGAGATTATCATGAAAAAGTTATTGGCAATGTCCATGGTTTTAGCCATGACGATGGGAATGCTTACAGGCTGTGGTTCCTCCGCTGCACCGGCAGATGAGGCAGTGGCTGAGACAACAGCAGCAGAAGCAGCTACAGAAAATGCTGCAGAGACAGTGGAAACAGAAGGTGCAGCGGAAGATCAGGCTGCAGCAGATGGGAAGACTTATAAGATTGGTGTCATCCAGCTGGTAGAGCATGCAGCTTTGGATCAGTCCAATAAGGGCTTCATCGATGCTTTGAATGAAGCAGGACTGAACTACGAGGTGGATCAGCAGAATGCACAGGGTGATCAGTCTGCATGTCAGACCATTGCTGAAAAACTGGTAAATGATCAGAATGATTTGATTCTTGCTATTGCAACTCCGGCAGCACAGGCTGTTGCAGGTGCTACAACAGAGATTCCGATTCTGGTGACCGCAGTAACAGATCCGGCTGATGCAGGTCTGGTAGAAAGCAATGAAGTACCGGGCGGCAATGTATCCGGTACCTCCGATTTGACACCGGTAAAAGAGCAGATCGAACTGCTTCAGAAGCTTCTGCCGGATGCAAAAAAGGTAGGTATCCTTTATTGCTCTGCAGAGTCTAACTCTGAGTTCCAGGCTAATATGGCAGTAGAGGCATGCGATGCAGCAGGTCTTGAGCATGAAATCTTCACAGTTTCCAGCTCCAACGAGATTCAGTCTGTAGTAGAGTCCATGACCTCTAAGGTAGATGTTATTTATGCACCGACCGATAACACGATTGCAGCAGGAATGGCAACGGTTGCCATGGTAGCAAATGAAAACGGCATCCCGACCATCTGCGGTGAAGAAGGAATGGTAGAGGCAGGCGGAATGGCAACCTACGGAATTGACTATTATCAGTTAGGTTATATGGCCGGCAAACAGGCAGTAGATATTCTGGTAAATGGTGCTGATATTTCCAAGATGCCGATCGGATACTTGTCTGCAGAAGAATGTACTCTGGCAACCAATGAAGAGACAGCAGAAACGCTGGGCGTGGATCTGTCTGTTCTGGACGCAGAATAAAAAGAAATCACATTTGAACAAGACGAAATAAGAGACAGGGTGAAATGTAATTTTCAAAGGGCGAAATGCACATTTCATCCTGTTTTCGGACGTTACAAAACTACAAAAATATGGTTTGAGAAAGGTATAGGATTTATGGAAAACATAGGAGGACTGTTTCAGGCGCTTCCCGGAGCAGTTTCCCAGGGTGTGCTCTGGGGAATTATGGTATTGGGGGTATACATCACTTTTAAAATACTGGATATCGCGGATCTTACTGTAGATGGCAGCTTTGCACTCGGTGGATGTGTCTGTGCGTTATTGGTGGTAGAAAAGGGCTGGGGGCCGATTGAAGCGCTGCTTGCAGCAACGCTTGCAGGCTTCGTGGCAGGAGCAGTTACCGGTATACTTCATACACTTTGTGATATACCGGCGATTTTAGCAGGTATTTTGACGCAGATTGCCCTCTGGTCTGTCAATCTGCGTGTCATGGGAAAGAGCAACACTCCCCTCTTAAAGGTGGATACCATTTTCTCCAAGCTGGTGGAGGCTCTGGGAATGCCGCAGTCTACGATAGCGATGATCACAGGTATTCTGATTGCAGTTCTTCTGATTGCGTTCCTGTACTGGTTGTTTGGAACAGAACTTGGCTGTACCCTGCGTGCTACCGGTAACAACGAGGATATGATTCGTGCTCTCGGTCGGAATACCAAAACGGCTAAGCTGATTGCACTGGCTATCAGCAATGCGCTGGTAGGACTTTCCGGAGCATTGGTTTGTCAGAGCCAGAAATATGCGGATATCGGCATGGGAACCGGAGCCATTGTCATCGGTCTTGCAGCCATCGTCATAGGTGATGTCCTGTTCGGATGGGTCAGAAGCTTTGGAAGCAAGCTGATGGCTGCCGTAGTTGGTTCGGTCGTTTATTTTGTCATCCGGGCATTCGTATTATGGCTTGGTATGGATGCTAACGATATGAAGCTGATTTCGGCGGTGATTGTTGCACTGGCGCTTTGCGTTCCTGTATTTATCAACAAGTGGAAGAATAATCGCGCATATTCAGAGGAGGGACCGAAATGCTGACATTAACCAATGTACATAAGACCTTTAATAAGGGTACGATCAATGAAAAGAAGGCATTGAACGGACTGAATCTGCATCTGGAGGATGGGGATTTTGTCACGATCATTGGCGGAAACGGTGCAGGTAAATCCACTATGCTCAATATGATTGCCGGAGTGTATCCGATTGACTGCGGAAAGATTACCATTGAGGATAAGGATGAGGAAAGTGGAGAAATCAATATCATTAATCTTTCCCGTATGCCGGAGTATAAAAGGGCTGCTTACATCGGAAGAGTCTTTCAGGACCCGATGAAGGGAACGGCTGCCGGTATGGAAATTCAGGAAAATCTGGCGCTGGCTTACAGACGCAGCAACAGCAGGGGCTTGAAATGGGCGCTGACCCGTTCTTATCGCTGGGGCATTACCAAAAAGGAAAAGGAACTCTATCACGAAAAATTAAAGACGCTTGGACTGGGACTGGAGGATCGCATGACCTCAAAGGTCGGGCTTTTGTCCGGTGGGCAGCGACAGGCGCTTACCCTGCTGATGGCGACTCTGGAAAAGCCGAAGCTGCTTTTGCTGGATGAGCATACCGCTGCACTGGATCCTAAAACTGCCAAAACCGTACTGGAGCTGACCGAGAAGATTGTAACAGAAAACTGTCTGACGGCTATGATGGTCACTCATAACATGAAGGATGCTATCCGCCTTGGCAACCGTCTGATTATGATGCACGAGGGAAAAATCATCTATGATGTTTCCGGAGAAGAAAAGAAAAATCTGAAGGTGTCGGATCTGCTGGCTAAATTTGAAGAGGTCAGCGGTGGAGAGTTTGCGAATGACCGAATGATGTTATCCTAAAGCAGAAATGAAAAAATTTAGAAATTCATAAAAACGACTGGATTTTTTCATCAAAATGTGCGAAAATGAAAACAGATTATGACAAATTATTCACGAAGTATCTTTTGCTTCTGAATGATTTGTTAGTAAATATCATTTACATAATTGAAAGGAGTTTTCACATGATTTATTCAAAGGAAGTTGAAGAAATGTGTCCAGTAGCACAAGGCGTTGCTCACGGCTGTGCTCCTATCCCAGAAGAAGCAAAATGGGTAAAAGCAAAAGAAATCAAAGATATTTCCGGTTTAACACACGGTGTAGGCTGGTGTGCACCTCAGCAGGGTGCCTGCAAGCTGACCTTAAATGTTAAGGAAGGTATCATTCAGGAAGCTCTTGTAGAGACAATCGGCTGCTCCGGTATGACTCATTCCGCAGCTATGGCATCTGAAATTCTGCCGGGCAGAACTCTGTTAGAGGCTTTAAATACAGACCTTGTATGTGATGCTATCAACACAGCTATGAGAGAGCTGTTCTTACAGATTGTCTATGGTAGAACACAGAGTGCATTCTCTGAAGAAGGACTTCCGGTTGGCGCTGGTCTGGAGGATCTTGGAAAGGGACTCAGAAGCCAGGTTGGTACCATGTATGGTACTCTGAAAAAAGGCCCTCGTTATCTGGAAATGGCAGAAGGCTATGTAACAGGTATCGCTTTGGATGCTGAGGATCAGATTATTGGTTATCAGTTCGTAAGCCTTGGAAAAATGACAGATTTCATCAAAAAAGGTGATGATCCGAATACCGCATGGGAGAAGGCAAAAGGTCAGTATGGCCGTGTAGCTGATGCAGTGAAGATCATTGACCCGAGACAAGAGTAAGATAGGAGGATAGAGACAATGGCATTATTTGAATCATATGAAAGAAGAATTGATAAGATCAATTCCGTATTAAACAGCTATGGCATTTCTTCTATCGAAGAAGCTGAGAAAATTACAAAAGACGCAGGTCTTAATGTTTACGATCAGGTAAAAGGCATTCAGCCAATCTGCTTTGAGAACGCTTGCTGGGCATACATCGTAGGTGCAGCTATCGCAATCAAGAAGGACTGCCGCAAGGCTGCTGACGCAGCAGCTGCTATCGGTGAAGGACTTCAGGCATTTTGTATTCCGGGTTCTGTTGCTGATACACGTAAGGTAGGTCTTGGTCATGGTAACCTTGGCAAGATGTTACTGGAAGAAGAGACAGAGTGTTTCTGCTTCTTAGCCGGACATGAGTCCTTTGCAGCAGCAGAAGGTGCAATCGGTATCGCAGAGAAGGCTAATAAGGTTCGTAAGAAACCGTTAAGAGTTATCTTAAATGGTCTTGGAAAAGATGCAGCACAGATTATTTCCAGAATCAACGGCTTTACTTTTGTTGAGACAGAATACGATCCGTATACCAATACTGTTAAGGAAGTATTCCGTAAATCCTATTCTGAGGGACTTCGTGCAAAGGTTAACTGCTACGGTGCAAACGATGTTTGTGAAGGTGTAGCAATCATGCACAAGGAAGGTGTAGACGTTTCTATTACTGGTAACTCTACCAACCCGACCAGATTCCAGCACCCGGTTGCAGGTACATACAAGAAAGAATGTATCGAGCAGGGTAAGAAATATTTCTCCGTTGCTTCCGGTGGTGGTACAGGACGTACACTTCACCCGGACAACATGGCTGCAGGTCCTGCTTCCTACGGTATGACAGATACTATGGGACGTATGCACTCTGATGCACAGTTCGCAGGTTCTTCTTCCGTTCCGGCTCACGTAGAAATGATGGGTCTGATCGGTGCAGGTAACAACCCGATGGTTGGTATGACTGTAGCAGTTGCTGTTTCGATTGAGGAAGCTGCAGCAGCTGGTAAATTCTAAGATTTACCACAGAAGAGTTTATATAGAAAATAACAAATAGATACAGCCGGCTATAAATAAATCTTATAGCTGGCTGTATTTTTTATGTATTAGATGAAACTCCTCCTGTATGGTATAGTTTGTACAGGAAAAAGAAGAGGAAGTAGTGAACGAATGGCAGAAAGAAATCTGGAGTTTGATCGGATAATCGATCGGAAAAATACAAATAGTTTAAAGTATGATTTTGCAGGAAAGAGAGGAAAACCGGAAAATATCCTGCCACTGTGGGTAGCGGATATGGATTTTCAGGTATCCTCCTATATTCAGGATGCGCTGCTCCGACAGGCAGAACATGGTATCTATGGCTATAGCGAAGCGGGTGATGGGTATTTTCAGGCGCTTCATGACTGGATGAAAAAGCAGCATAATTGGGAAGTAGAAGAGGAATGGCTGATCAAGACGCCGGGCATCGTATTTGCATTGGCTATGGCAGTCAAAGCCTTTACCAGAGAAGGCGATGCTGTTTTGATACAAAAGCCGGTTTATTATCCATTTGATGAGGTCATAAGGGACAATGGACGGAGAGTGATTGACAATACGCTGGTTCAGGGAGAGGATGGAGTTTATCGGATGGATACAGCGGATTTTGAAGAAAAAATAGTAAAGGAGCATGTCCGTCTGTTCTTTTTGTGTAATCCTCACAACCCGGTAGGAAGAGTGTGGAGTGCAGAAGAACTGGAAGAGATAGGTGAGATCTGCTGCAGACATAAGGTTCTGGTCATCAGTGATGAGATTCATGAGGACTTTGTATTTCGGGGAAAACATACGGTATTTGCCAATCTGAAGGAAAAGTATCGCGACCGGACGATTACCTGTACATCACCCAGCAAGACCTTTAATATTGCCGGGCTGCAGGTATCCAATATTTTTATTTCGAATCCGGAAATCAGGAGACTGTTTCAGAAACAGATCAGTGCGGCAGGCTACAGCCAACTGAATGCGGCGGGGCTGGCAGCCTGTGAGGCAGCATATCGGTATGGAGCAGAATGGCATCAGGGAGTTCTTCGGTATATCCGCCAGAATATTGCATATATTCATGATTTTGTAGATCAGAATTTACCCGGTGTAACCATGTATGAGTCGGAAGGAACTTATCTGGTATGGTTGGATTTTAGGTCAGGAAGGCTTTCGGAAAGAGAACTGGAAGAGCTGATCGTAAAGAAGGCGGGATTGTGGCTGGACAGGGGAAGTATGTTTGGAAGATCCGGCAGCGGATTTCAGCGCATCAATGCAGCCTGTCCACGAAGTGTTCTGAGAGAAGCCATGGAGAAGCTGCAGGCTGCATGGATGGCAGTGGGGAAAGCCAATAAGGGAGAGTGTTGGGACTGAGGTTATTTTGTCATGGGGATATGAAAACGTACTCTTCGATAGAGCTTCCAGAGCAGTACAGCCGGAAAGCCGATTGCGAGGTAAAGAGTAGAGAGCAGGCCGGCTGCACCTCCGATAATGGCGATGATCCAAAATCCAATATTCATGTTAAGACATCCTTTCTTTTCTGTTTTCTTTTCTGAACTGGCTATATTTTAGCAAGTCTGGAGATCAAGTAAAGAAAAGAGAAGCTTTCTTAGCGGAATCTTAATAGAAAATATATGTTTTTTAGCGGAATCTTAACAAGATGATTTTCGAGAGAATCAAAAAAGAGGATAAGCATACGAAACGGTATGTTTATCCTCTATCATTTTTTCGGACAGGAAATCAGGTATCCGGTTCGGTTTCGGCAGGAGCGTCATCTTCTCCTTCTGTGATTACCGTGACATTGGCATCGTCCGGAATCTCACCGTGGAAAATATCTGCAATATAGGAGATACGCTTCATGGCACGTTCATAATTCTGTCTGGCAGCCTCTCCCACACTGTCATCATAGGAACCGTTGGCATAAGCCTCATGATACAGGCGGTTGGCTTCATTCATGTAGGATGCGGCATCATCTGCCAGAGATTCAATGGAAGCAAACTGTTTGGGAACTTTCATTTCACCCAGTGCAGTAAATTCTGTATTGATATCATCCAGATAACCTAACAGCTCATCCACAGCAGTTTCAGATGTCGTATCAATCATATCAATGGCGTCGCTTTTTTCCTGAATGACTTCATAAAAAGCGGTCATGTCTTCTTTATAGGTTTCCAGTTGTTCATCTTTGCCGCAGCCCGTCATGCTGAGGGTCAGCATCAGCAGAAGCGTACAAAGAGTTGTTTTCCTTTTCACAAAATAGAACCTCCCTCATATTACTTGCAAGAAAATACCAATATTAAAAATTTATCATATTATGGCGGTGAAATCAAGGATACAAAACAAAACAATTTCATATTTGAATTGAGTATTTCCGGTTTTCATGATAAAATTTGCTATGTATTTATTTTGATACAAAAAATGGATGATATGGAAATAGATTGGAGCAGACAGAATGACAAAGGCAGAATTTCAGAAATGGATACGGAACAGAATCGTTTATCTGGATGGCGCCACAGGATCGAATCTTCAAAGAAGAGGAATGCCCGCGGGTGTCTGTCCTGAAAAGTGGATTCTGGAAAACAGGGAGATCCTGATTGGATTGCAGAGGGAATATGTGGAGGCGGGAACCAATATTCTCTATGCGCCTACTTTTTCCGGTAATCGTATCAAGCTGCGGGAGTACGGGCTTTCTGCGGAAGCGGAACGGATGAACAGAGAACTGGTGGAACTGTCTAAAGAAGCCGCAGGAGGACGGGCACTGATTGCCGGGGATCTGACGATGACAGGAGAACAGATTGCCCCTCTTGGCAGAATGGACTTTGAAGAACTGGTTGATATCTATAAAGAGCAGATTGGTTATCTGGTGGCTGCAGGTGTGGATCTTCTGGTGGTGGAGACTATGATGAGTCTGCAGGAATGCAGGGCTGCATTGATAGCAGCAAAGGAAACCTGCGGGCTTCCGGTGCTTGTCAGCATGACCTTTGAATCGGATGGCCGGAGTCTGTATGGTACGGATGCGGTAACGGCAGCGCTGACGCTGGAAAGCCTGGGCGCGGATGCGGTAGGAGCAAACTGTTCAACCGGGCCGGATCAGATGCTTGAGCTGATACGCAGCATGGTAGAAAACGTACATATTCCGGTGATTGCAAAGCCCAATGCCGGCCTGCCCACATTGGATGCACTGGGAAATACAGTCTATGATATGGATGCAGAAACCTTTGGATGTGAGATGCGGGGACTGGCAGAGGTCGGCGCGGTCATGCTGGGAGGCTGCTGCGGTACGACACCGGAGCACATCGCGTGTATGGTGCGGGAAACCGCAAAAATGCTTCCTGTGAGCGTGGAAAAGAAACAGGGACGTTTCCTGACCGCTGAGAGAAAGACGCTTCGCTTTGGTCTGAATGATCCCTTTCTGATTGTCGGCGAGAGAATCAATCCTACCGGAAAGAAGAAGCTGCAGGCAGAGCTGAGAGAAGGCTCCCTGGAGCTGGTCAGACAGTTTGCAGAGGAGCAGGAGGAGAGGGGCGCAGCCATTCTGGATATCAATATGGGAATGAGCGGCATCGATGAAAAGGAGATGATGCTGCGTGTCCTGAATGAAGTGACCCAGATCGTGCAGCTGCCGCTTGCCGTGGATTCGAGCCATGTAGATGTGCTGGAGGCAGCGTTGAGACGTTATCCCGGAAGGGCGCTCATCAATTCCATTTCACTGGAATCTGCTAAGTTTGAGCCGCTGCTTGAGATTGCCAAAAAATATGGTGCCATGTTTATTCTGCTTCCGCTGTCGGATGAAGGATTGCCGAAAAATCTGCAGGAGAAGAAGGAAATTATAGAAAAAATTGTAAATCGGGCGCTGGAACTTGGATTGAAAAAAGAGGATATCGTGGTAGACGGACTGGTAGCTACGGTGGGGGCAAACCCGCTTGCAGCAATGGAAACGCTGGAAACCATCCGGTATTGCAAGGAAAGGGGACTGGCAACCATCTGCGGTCTTTCCAATATTTCATTTGGACTGCCACAGAGAAGCATGGTCAATACGGCATTTCTGACGATGGCGATTCAGGCGGGACTGACGATGGCGATTGCTAATCCCAGTCAGGAGCTTTTGGTAAACAGTGCTTATGCAGCAGATCTGCTTTTGAACAAGGAGGGAGCAGATATCCGTTACATTGAACGGATGAATGCTTTGACGGAGAAAGCCGGGATGGCGGATGTTTACACAGGTATTGGGACAGCCGGAGGAACCAACGGAGCTTCGGACAGTGGAAAAGCCAGCGTTTCGGGAGAACTCTCCCCGGCAGAAAAGGTTCGGGAAGCAGTTTTAAAAGGCAACAGAAAACAGATTACGGAGCGGACAAAGGCTGCCATAGAAAGCGGTATGGAGGCCAGAGTGCTTCTGGACGAGTATCTTCTCCCTGCAATCAATGAGGTGGGAGAACTGTTTGACAAGGGAAAGTATTTCCTGCCGCAGTTGATCGCCAGTGCAGAAACCATGAAACTGTCCATTGAATATCTGGAGCCTCTTCTGGCAGAGAAGACAGACGGAGCCTCCATGCCGGCCGTGGTCATTGCCACCGTAGAGGGAGATATCCATGACATTGGCAAGAATCTGGTTGCACTGATGTTAAAGAATTATGGATTTCAGGTCTTTGATCTGGGCAAGGATGTCCCAAAGGAAAAAATCATAGAAGAGGCAGTCAGACATCAGGCAAAGCTGATTTGTCTGTCGGCGCTTATGACAACAACGATGCAGGAGATGAAGCATGTCATTGAGTATAAAAAGGAACAGGGTGTAGATGCCCTTGTTATGGTAGGCGGTGCGGTCATTACACAGGATTATGCGGATGAGATCGGCGCAGACGGTTATTCTACGGATGCGGCAGATGCGGTCAGGGTAGCCAAAAGGCTTTTGCATCTGGAAGAGTCCTGAAAGCAGAAATGGAATGAAAAAGAAAACAGAAGAAATAGAGGATAAGGCAACAAGGAGGGAACAATTATGAATGGCGCTGATGCTATGGTAAAATGTTTGGAAGAGGAAGGAGTAAAAGCTGTCTTCGGGTATCCGGGCGTGGCAATCTGTCCGTTTTATAACAGCATTCTGCAGTCAGATGTGAGGAGCATCCTCGTACGTACAGAGCAGAATGCGGCACATGCGGCAAGCGGACTTGCCAGAGTGACCGGAGAGGCAGGTGTATGTGCTGTAACCAGCGGCCCGGGTGCAACGAATCTGATTACGGGGATTGCGACCGCTTTTGCAGACAGTATTCCACTTGTGTGTATCACCGGACAGGTCAACAGTGAACTGCTTGGCAGTGATGTGTTTCAGGAAGCGGACATTACCGGTGCGGTAGAATCCTTTGTAAAATACAGCTATCTGGTAAAAGATGTTAATGATATTCCGCGGGTTTTTAAGGAGGCATTTCACATTGCCAATACAGGACGAAAGGGCCCGGTGCTCATTGATGTACCGATCGACGTGCAGAATGCGTCTATCAGTCGCTTTAAATATCCGGAAGAGGTCAATATGCGCACCTATAAGCCGACCGTAAAGGGACATATTGTGCAGATCAAAAAGGTTATCAGGGAACTGGAGCGTGCAAAACGTCCAATCATCTGTGCAGGTGGCGGCGTTCTGTTAAGCGATGCGGAGAAAGAACTTCGGGAATTTGCGGAGCAACATAAGATTCCGGTGGTATCTACCATGATGGGAATCGGTGTCATGCCGACCAGGCATCCACTTTATTTTGGTATGGTAGGAAACAATGGAAAGCCTTATGCAAACCGGGCTATGAATGAATCCGATCTGCTGATCATGGTGGGCGCAAGAGTGGCAGACCGTGCAGTCAGTCAGCCGGATTTGATTACGCAGAACAAGGTCCTGGTACATATCGATGTGGATCCGGCAGAAATCGGTAAGAATGCAGGGCCGACCATTCCATTGGTAGGAGATGCAAAGCATATTTTCCATGATTTTGCAAAGCAGGAATTTTCCTGCGAGCATGAGGAGTGGCTTCAGAGCCTGAACGAATACCGTCAGACTATGGAACCGAAGAGAAATCCGAATCCGGCCTATGTGGACCCGGCAGTATTTATCGGGAAGTTGTCTGAAAAGATGCAGGATGATGGAGTCTATGTAGCAGATGTCGGACAGAATCAGATATGGTCCTGCGGTTATCATGTCGTAAAGAACGGAAGGTTTTTGACCTCCGGCGGTATGGGGACAATGGGGTATTCCATTCCTGCAGCAATGGGGGCAAAGTTGGGGGATATGACGAAACAGGTCATTGCGGTCTGTGGTGACGGTTCCTTCCAGATGTCTATGATGGAACTGGCTACCATATGCCAGCACGATATTCCGGTCAAGGTCATTGTCATGAAAAACAATTATCTTGGCATGGTAAGGGAATACCAGCATTATACCTACAAGGATCATTATTCTGTCGTGGATCTGTCGGGAAGTCCGGATTTATCCAAGCTGGCAGAGGCTTATGGTCTGCCGTTTATCCGGGTAGAGAATATGGAACAGGCAGATGCAGCAATCGAGAGATTCCTGGCAGAGGATGAATCCATTCTGATGGAATGTCTGATCGATCCGATGGATCTGGTAAAATAGGAGGGTGAAGCATATGAAAAGAATATATTCGGTATTGGTGGAAAACCGTTCCGGTGTACTTTGCAAGGTGGCAGGACTCTTCTCCAGAAGATGCTTTAATATTGACAGTCTTGCGGTAGGAGAGACGGACGATTCTTCCGTTTCCTGTATGACAATCGTATCCAGCGGAGATGAGCGTACCATGGAGCAGATTGAGAAGCAGCTCAACAAAAAGCTGGATGTCATCAAGGTAAAGACCTTTGAAGAGAGCGCCAGCATCAGCAGAGAGCTGATGCTGATTAAAGTAAAATATAATAAAAATAACCGCAGGGATATCATGGAAACCTGTGCTGCCATGAAGGCGGATATCGTGGATATGTCCAAGAACCAGATGATTATCCAAATCTGTGATGTGCCGGAGAGGACCAGGCTGTTAATTGACATGCTGCAGGGCATCAGTATCGTGGAAGTAGCCCGCACGGGAACGCTTGCGCTGGCAAAGTGTATGGAGAGCGGAGAATAGAATTTGGATATAACGGTGAAGAAATAAAGAGGCATTTACCATAACAATGAGTTATGAGTTCCATTCCGCAGACTCATACGTTGACAAGGGTGTTTTTTGTTGATAAAATAGGGACTCATAAGGGAAGAATGAAAGGGATTCAGAAGATGAGAAAAAAGGTTTTTCAGCTTTTAGTAGATAATACATCCGGTGTGCTTAGCCGGATTTCCGGTCTGTTCTCCAGACGAGGCTATAATATCGAAAGCATTACGGCCGGTGTAACGGCAGACCCGCGTTTTACCCGGATAACGATTGTGGCTTCGGGCGATGATGAGATTCTGGATCAGATTGAGAAGCAGGTAGCGAAGCTTGTAGATGTCCGCGACGTGAAGGAGCTTGCACCGGACGACAGCGTTTACAGAGAGCTTGCGCTGATTAAGGTGCGTGCGACGGCAGAAATGAGACAGGGTGTCATTGCAGTGGCAGATATTTTCCGTGCCAAGATTATTGATGTCGCATCCGAAAGCCTGATTATTGAGCTTACCGGCAATCAGGCCAAGATAGAAGCATTTATCGGCCTGTTAGACGGTTATGAAATTCTGGAACTTGCCAGAACAGGTATTGCAGGTCTTGGACGCGGAACAGACAATATTACATATTTACCGTAGTCACTGTAGAAAAAACAGTTAGCTCTGAGGGAAACCTTTCAGTTATAAATCATTATTTTACAAAATATGGAGGAAAAGAAAATGGCAAAGATTTTTTACCAGGAAGATTGTAATCTCTCCTTATTAGAGGGCAAAACAATCGCAATCATCGGCTATGGCAGCCAGGGACACGCACACGCATTAAACTTAAAGGAATCAGGCTGTGATGTCATTATTGGTCTTTACGAAGGTTCTAAATCCTGGGCAAAAGCAGAAGCACAGGGATTTAAAGTATATACAGCAGCAGAGGCAGCTAAGAAGGCAGATATCATTATGATCCTCATCAACGATGAGAAGCAGGCTGCTATGTATAAGAAAGACATCGAGCCGAATCTGGAAGAAGGCAATATGCTGATGTTCGCTCATGGTTTTGCAATTCATTTCGGACAGATCGTACCGCCTAAGTTCGTAGACGTTACCATGATTGCTCCGAAGGGACCTGGACATACTGTAAGAAGCGAGTATCAGGCAGGAAAGGGTGTTCCGTGTCTGGTAGCAGTAGAGCAGGATGCAACCGGAAAGGCTCAGGATTTGGCACTGGCTTATGCACTTGGTATCGGCGGCGCAAGAGCAGGCGTTTTGGAGACTACCTTCCGTACTGAGACAGAGACAGACCTCTTTGGTGAGCAGGCAGTGCTTTGCGGCGGTGTATGTGCCCTGATGCAGGCAGGCTTTGAGACACTGGTTGAGGCTGGATATGATCCGAGAAATGCATACTTTGAATGCATCCACGAAATGAAGCTGATTGTAGACTTAATCTACCAGAGCGGATTTGCAGGAATGAGATATTCTATTTCCAATACGGCTGAGTATGGTGATTACATTACAGGACCGAAGATTGTAACGGAAGAAACGAAGAAGACCATGAAGAAGATCTTAAAGGATATTCAGGATGGTACCTTTGCAAAGGACTTCCTGTTAGATATGTCTTCCGCAGGCGGACAGGCACACTTCAAAGCACTCAGAAAGCTGGCTGCTGAGCATCCGTCAGAGAAGGTTGGCGAGGAAGTTCGTAAGCTGTACAGCTGGAACGGCGAAGATAAGCTGATCAATAACTAAGAGTAACAGACCGTTTAGAGGGCACTATGGCCCTCCAGACGGTCTATATATTTGAGAAATTTTAAGAGTGCACCGTTTGGTGTCCGGTTTGGAGCATAGGAGAAGCCTATGCTTCTTTTTGGTATGGGGGAATGCAGGGGAAGCTTGATCAGGCTGCCGTCCTCCAGTTCATTTTTTACAAAATCTTCTATGACACAGGCGATACCGAGGTCAATTTTGGCAAATTCGATCAACAGATCCATAGTGGTCGCTTCAATGAGCTGCTCGGAGGAGATGTCGATGTTCTGTGAGGAAAGATATTTGTCAATATACTGTCTGGTCACATTGCCCTTATCCAGAAGCATAAGGGTACCGGAGGAAAGATATTGCAGGGTACCCGCACGCTTTGGCAGAGTTCCTCTCATTTTCAGATTGTTCAGATAGCTGGGAGTAGAGACAAAAATATCTTCTATTTCACGGACTGGCTGGAAGTGCAGCTTTCCGATTTTAGAGGTTTCTCCGATGAGACCGATATCGATGGTTCCCTGTTCCAGCGCTTCGATAATATGAAAGGTGGATTGACACAGGATAGATATCTGGATGTGAGGGTTCTCATGAATGAAATTCTGCAGATAGGGGAGCAGGATATATTTGCATAAGATGGTGCTGACTCCGATGGAGAGTCTTCCGATGCCAAGTTCATTCATTTTACGGAGCTGTTCCTCTCCCTGACGGATTGAAATAAAGGCATTGTCCACCTGTCTGTACAGAAGTTCGCCTTCTTCGGTCAGCCGTACGCCGCGTGAACTGCGGACAAAAAGCGTAGTATCCAGATTTTGTTCCAGCTTGGCAATCGCCTTGCTGATGGCAGGCTGGCTGATATAAAGCTCTTTGGCTGCACCGGAAATATTCTGGCAGCGGGCAACGGTATAAAAAATATGATATAGATTCAGATGGTTTTCCATAGGGATTCCTTTCTATGTTCTGGTGGTCATTCGGCCGGTATCGTGTTTAGGAATATTATAGCATTGTATAACAAAAATTCATAGTAAACATGAAAAATATGTATTATATTTATAGAATGTGCTATGATATGATAGATACAGAAAATTCGTTGGAAAAGGAGAGTACATAACATGGGAATGACAATGACGCAGAAGATTCTGGCGGCTCATGCAGGACTGGAAAGTGTAACCGCAGGACAGTTGATAGAGGCCGATCTGGATCTTGTGCTGGGAAATGATATTACCAGCCCGGTGGCAATCAAAGAGATGGAAAAGATGAAAGTGGACGGCGTATTTCATAAGGATAAGATAGCGCTAGTGCCGGATCATTTTGTACCAAATAAGGATATCAAATCGGCAGAGCACTGCAAATGTGTACGTGAATTTGCCAGAAGAAATGAAATTACCAACTATTTTGAAGTAGGAGAAATGGGAATCGAGCATGCACTTCTTCCGGAAAAAGGACTTACCGTGGCGGGAGATGTTATCATCGGTGCAGATTCTCATACCTGTACCTATGGAGCGCTCGGAGCATTTTCAACCGGTGTAGGCAGCACGGATATGGCAGCCGGAATGGCAACCGGAAAAGCATGGTTCAAGGTACCGGCAGCCATCAAATTCAATCTGGTAGGGAAACCGCAGAAGTGGGTCAGCGGTAAGGATGTGATTTTGCACATCATCGGTATGATTGGAGTGGACGGGGCTCTTTATAAGTCCATGGAATTTGTCGGGGAAGGGATTCAGAATCTTTCCATGGATGACCGTTTCACCATCGCTAACATGGCAATCGAGGCAGGCGGTAAAAATGGCATTTTCCCCGTGGATGAACTGGCAGAGCAATATATGCGCGAGCATTCCAATCGGAGCTATACTGTATACGAGGCGGATGAGGATGCTGTATATGATGAGGAGTACACGATTGATTTAAGTACCCTTCGTCCGACCATTGCTTTCCCTCATCTGCCGGAAAATACCAGAACAATTGATGAAATCAAAGAGGATATTGCAATCGATCAGGTAGTCATCGGTTCCTGTACCAACGGACGTCTGGATGATCTTCGTGTTGCGGCAGAGGTGCTTCAGGGCAGACATGTGGCAAAAGGAATGCGTTGTATTGTCATTCCGGCAACACAGAAGATTTATATGCAGGCCATGGAAGAGGGACTGCTCAAAACCTTTATTGAGGCCGGAGCTGTAGTCAGCACACCGACCTGTGGACCGTGTCTAGGTGGTTATATGGGTATTCTGGCAGAGGGCGAGAGATGTGTCTCCACGACCAACCGTAACTTTGTCGGACGGATGGGACACGTAAAATCAGAAATTTATCTGGCAAGCCCTGCTGTAGCGGCAGCCAGTGCAGTTACCGGAAAAATTTCCTGCCCGTGTCAGCTGGACTGAGCAGAATAGGAGAAACGGTCATAAAAATGGATGAGAAAGGAAACGAAAACAGATGAAAGCAAAAGGTTCCGTTTTTAAATATGGTGACAATGTAGATACGGATGTTATTATTCCGGCAAGATACCTGAATTCTTCCGATCCGGCAGAGCTTGCCACACATTGCATGGAAGACATTGACAAGGATTTTGTAAAGAAAGTGCAGAAAGGTGATATTATGGTAGCGGATAAGAACTTCGGCTGCGGTTCCTCCAGAGAGCATGCGCCGATTGCTATCAAGGCAGCCGGTGTAAGCTGTGTCATCGCAGAGACTTTTGCACGTATTTTTTACCGTAATGCAATTAATATCGGACTTCCGATTATTGAGTGCCCGGAGGCGAGCAAAGGAATAGAAGCCGGAGACGAGGTGGAGGTGGATTTTGACAGCGGTGTGATTACAAATCTGACCAAGGGAACCTCCTTCAAGGGACAGCCGTTCCCGGAATTTATGCAGAAAATTATCAAAGCGGAAGGCTTAGTCAACTACATCAATAATAAGTAAGCAGCAAATAAGCAGACAGCAGGATAAAGGAATTGACATTTCCGTCAGGACGTTTTATACTGAAACAGTTCGTGACATAAGGAACAACACTCGAACAGCGGGTGTTGTTTTTTTTGTACAACAGGAAAGGATTTTGTGAAACAGGATAAGGAGACAGAGATTGAACAGCATAATGGATAATACAGATTTTATGACGGAAGAGAGCCGGCTGCATATCGCAGAGCCGGAAACAGGGAAGCAGGGAGCGGAGGATGGTTTCCGGCAGATGGAAGAGGCCGGAATAGATTCTCGTGTGCTCCGGGCGGTAAAGGAGATGGGATTTGAGAAAATGTCACCGATACAGGAACAGGCCATTCCACATCTTCTGGCCGGAAAGGATCTGCTTGGACAGGCACAGACCGGAACCGGGAAGACGGCTGCCTTTGGCATACCTATGATACAGAATGTAGACCCGCAGAATAAGGGATTGCAGGGTATTGTATTATGCCCGACCAGAGAACTGGCGATTCAGGCCGCAGAGGAGATACGGAAGCTTGCAAAATTCATGCATGGAATCAAGGTGCTGCCGGTCTATGGGGGTCAGGATATTGTCCGTCAGATCAAAGGACTGAAGGGTGTGCAGATTGTCGTCGGCACTCCTGGCAGGGTCATGGATCATCTTCGCCGTCATACCATGAAGACGGATCAGATTCGTATGGTTGTGCTGGATGAGGCGGATGAAATGCTGAATATGGGCTTTCGGGAGGATATGGAAACCATTCTCGGACAGATATCACAGGAGCACCAGACAGCCCTTTTTTCTGCTACGATGCCGCAGCCGATTCTGGAGATTACGAACCGTTTTCAGGCAGAGGATGCCGTACACATTAAGGTAGCGGCGAAGGAATTGACGATTCCGTTGGTAAAGCAGGTCTATTACCGGGTCGGAAGTGCTTATAAGATGGAGGCATGTGCACGGATTCTGGAATATAACCAGCCGAAGCTCGCGTTGATCTTCTGTAATACGAAAAAAATGGTGGATGATCTGACGGAGAGCCTGAAAAAGAAGGGTTATCAGGCGGAAGGGTTACATGGTGATTTGTCACAGAATCAGCGTGATACGGTTATGAACCGTTTCCGCGGTGGAGCATCGACGATCCTGATAGCGACCGATGTTGCGGCAAGAGGAATCGATGTGGACGACGTGGAGGTTGTAATCAACTATGACGTGCCTCAGGATATCGAATATTATGTACACCGTATCGGGCGTACCGGACGCGCCGGCAGGACCGGAAAGGCCTTTACGCTGATATCCGGCAGAGAGGGGTATCGCATCCGTGATATCGAGCGTGCCTGTCGAACCAAAATACCGGAGCAGAAGCTGCCGGGAGCAAAAGAGGTGATGCAGGTACGGGCAGAAAAGATATTACGGGAGGTTTGTGCGATTCAGCAAAGTCAGGAGCTCGACCGGATGGAGGAGCTCATCGAGGAGAGCCTTCAGGAAAATGAAATGGATGCCCTAGAGCTTGCAGCAGCATTTTTAAAATACTATATGGGTGAAGAAATTCGGGACATACCAGAGGAAGAACGTCCGAAAAAGCGCAGGTTTGGAGCGTATGACGGGCGTGAAAGCCGGGACGGCTATCGAAACCGCCGGGACTACGGAAAAAGCAGTCGAAAAGGCCATAAAGCAGGCCGGGATGCGTATGGACAGATGACAGCGGCCGGAAGCTATAAGAGCCGCAGCGGCCGCAATAACAGAAGCCAGAGGAAGAATGGGTAGAAATTCCAAATAGCTTTTGGCTGTCAGAGGTTATTGCGTTTACCCAAACATTTGTTTATAATATGCTAAGGAAACACTCCATACCTTGAAAGGAGCAGACAGACGAAATGATTGCATATTTGAAAGGAAATGTTGCAGATGTGACGGAGGACAATCTGGTCGTCGATGTGAGAGATATCGGGTATAACGTGAAAATATCAGGTGGAACGTTTCGAAAACTTCCGGACATCGGCGAACCGGTTAAGATTTATACCTATACCTATGTAAAGGAGGATGCCTTTCAGCTTTACGGCTTTTTAAACCGGGATGAACTGGAGCTGTTTAAGAAACTGATTACGGTGAATGGAATCGGGCCGAAGGGTGCACTTGCTATTCTTTCTGTTCTGGAGGCCGATGAACTGCGTTTTGCCATTCTTGCAGGAGACAGTAAGGCTATTTCCAAGGCACCGGGAATTGGTGCCAAGACGGCACAGAGGGTGATTCTGGATCTGAAGGATAAGATTTCCATCGAGGATACCTTTGTGAACAAAGAGGCGGTAGCATATGCGGCAGGTGTGGACAGAAGCGGACTGAACGAAGCGAAGAACGAGGCCGTGGAGGCACTGACGGCACTGGGGTACGGTGCATCGGATGCCCTGCGTGCGGTAAAACAGGTAGAGCTAACGTCAGATATGGACACAGAGTCCATCCTAAAGGCGGCTTTAAAGTTCATGTAACAGAATGGAAAAGGAACGGTTCAAATGGCAAAAAGAGTGATTGAAACCAATTTGATGGAAGAGGACGTCAAGATTGAGGGAAGCCTGAGGCCACAGACCCTGGATGATTATATCGGACAGGAAAAGGCAAAGGAAAGTCTGCGCATCTATATAGAAGCGGCTAAGCAGCGGCATGACGCACTGGATCATGTGCTGTTTTATGGTCCTCCGGGACTTGGCAAGACGACGCTTGCCGGGATTATTGCCAATGAGATGGGTGTGCATATGAAGGTGACCAGCGGCCCGGCAATCGAGAAGCCGGGTGAGATGGCTGCGATTTTAAATAATTTGCAGGAAGGAGATCTTTTGTTTGTGGATGAGATCCACCGGCTGAACAGACAGGTGGAAGAGGTGCTTTATCCGGCCATGGAGGATTATGCCATTGATATTATGATTGGTAAGGGAGCATCCGCCCGGTCGATTCGCCTGGATCTGCCGAAATTTACGCTGGTGGGTGCGACAACCAGAGCCGGTCTTTTGACGGCTCCGCTCAGGGATCGGTTCGGAGTCATTCATCGTCTGGAGTTTTATTCGGTGGAAGAGCTGAAACTGATCATCCGGCATTCGGCCAGAATATTGGATGTCAGGATTGACGAGAAGGGGGCGGAGGAGCTGGCACGGCGCAGCAGAGGAACGCCGAGACTGGCAAACCGTATCCTGAAGCGGGTACGTGATTTCGCTCAGGTAAAGTATGATGGAGAAATTACGGAGAAGGTAGCCAATATCGCTTTGGATCTTCTGGATGTGGATAAGCTTGGACTGGATCATCTGGATCGGAATATACTTCTTACGATGATGGAGAAGTTCGGGGGAGGCCCCGTAGGTCTGGATACGCTGGCTGCTTCCATAGGGGAAGACGCGGGCACCATTGAGGATGTATATGAACCGTATCTGTTAAAGAATGGACTGATTAACCGCACACCGCGGGGAAGAGTTGCAACAGAGCTTGCCTATCACCATTTAGGGGTTGAAATTCCACATTAAGTTGGATATAATAAATCTTGTATTTACAGGCTCAGAAAATGCCACATTTTGTATAAAGGGGTAGAATCATGGCAGCAAAAACAGATACCGAAGTGCTCATTGGCGGAAAGGTGTTTACCTTAAGCGGATACGAAAGTGAGGAATATCTGCAGAAGGTGGCGTCCTATATCAATAACAAGATGTCAGAATACAGTAAAATTGACGGTTTTCGCAGACAGCCCCTCGACACACAGAACGTATTGCTCCAGTTGAATATCGCAGACGATTATTTTAAAGCGAAGAAACAGATTTCCATTCTGGAAGAGGATATTGCAGCCAAGGAAAAGGAGCTGTATGATCTGAAGCATGAACTGATTGCGGCACAGATTAAGCTCGAAAGTACGGAAAAGACGATGAAGACCATGCAGACGGAACTCAATGAAAATGCCAAGAGCATGGTACGTATGGAAACGGAACTGAAGGAATATCATAAAAAAGCAGAGATACGGAAGTAAACGTGTCAAAACAGAATTTCTTGAAAAGATAGTAACAGGTATACAGGTTATAGAGCAGGCTGTCGTGTGGCAGCCTGTTTGCATATATTGGGAAAGGTATGATTTGGGATGAAAAGAGTAGAGCTGCTGGCTCCGGCCGGTGATTATAAAGCCTTTGCAGGAGCCATTCATGCGGGAGCTGATGCGGTATATCTCGGAGGCCCGCGTTTTGGAGCCAGAGCTTATGCACAGAACTTTACGGAGGAAGAGGTGTGCAGGGCGGTCCGGTATGCCCATTTGTTTGGCAGGAGGGTCTATCTGACCTTAAATACGCTGATGAAGGAATCGGAGATGGAGCAGCTTTATGACTATCTTTGCCCCTTTTATGAGGCTGGTCTGGATGGAGTGATTGTACAGGATATGGGGGTGGCAGCTTATGTGCGCAGGCAGTTTCCTGAGATGGAGCTGCATATCAGTACGCAGGCTGCTGTCACGGGACGGTACGGAGCCGGCTTGCTGAAAGAGGCCGGAGCGGTGCGCATTGTACCGGCCAGAGAGCTTTCCCTACAGGAAATCCGGCATATGAAGGAAGATACCGGGTTGGAAATCGAGACCTTTATTCACGGAGCGGTGTGCTATTGCTATTCCGGACAGTGTCTTTTCAGCAGTATGCTGGGAGGGCGCAGCGGTAACCGGGGCAGATGTGCTCAGCCGTGCCGGCTGCCTTATAGTGGACAGGGAGCTTTCAAAAAGGAGGAACTGTATCCGCTCAGCCTGAAGGATATGTGCACGATCGAGCATATCCCGGAGCTGATTGAGGCGGGAATCGATTCCTTTAAAATTGAAGGCCGGATGAAAAAGGCGGAATATGCAGCGGGTGTGACTGCTATTTATCGTAATTATATTGATCGTTATTATGCAAATCCGGAAGGAACATTTGAGGTAGAGGAAAAAGATCTGGAGCATTTGAAATCCCTTTATATCCGAAGCGGTCTGCAGGATGGCTATTACCACAGGCATAACGGAAGGGAAATGGTCACCCTGAGGCAGCCGGGATATGCGGGTAGTGATGAGGTCCTTTTACAGGATATCCGGGAGCGGTATCTGGAAAAGGAGCTGCAGCTTCCGGTCAGGATGAAGGCCTTTTTGCGGCCGGGAGAGCCGGCAGTGCTTTCTCTGACCTGTCGTGATGTGACGGTAGAAGTCGAGGGGATGATTGTGCAGGAGGCACAGAAGCGTCCCTTGACGCGGGAAGACATAGTGAAGCAGTTTCAGAAAACCGGAGAAACTGCCTTTTGGTGTGAGGATATACAGATTCAAACAGAAGGAGAGGTGTTTCTGCCGGTCAAGGCACTCAATGAACTGCGCAGAGAGGCTTTTTTCAGGCTGGAAGAGAAGCTGTTGGCAGGAAGTATCAGAGTGCGTCCGAAACCAATCGGGCAGGAAAAGGTTATGTCTGAACAGACGGTTCAGTGCAATGATGGGGCGAACCCGATTCGCATAGAGGTGCTCCACATTTCACAGGCTCTTGCGGCGCTGAAGGAGCCGGGCCTTGACAGGCTGTATCTGCCTGCAGAATGTTTTCAGACAAAGCATACGGAAAATGGTATCGGAATTGGCAGCGTGCTGGCACAGGTCGAGCTTTACAGACGGGAAAATCCGGGATTTTCTTTTTATATGGCACTGCCGTATATTTTCAGGGAGCGTTCGGAACGATTTATGGAGGAGGTATGGCGCAATCTGCAGATTCCGCAGGTTGACGGTGTGCTGGTGCGCAATCTGGAGGAAATCGGCTGGCTTCGGGACAGGAACTATCAGAAAGCCATACAGACGGATGCCGGACTGTATGTGTGGAACCGGGAAGCAGAACGTTTTTTTGGCGGGCTGTCTGCAGAGGTGACTTTGCCATATGAGCTGTCCAGAAAGGAACTGAAGCTGTTGAATCTGGCCGGAAAGGAAATGATCGTCTATGGAAGGACTCCTCTGATGGTTACGGCCAACTGTGTGCGTAAGACGCTGGAACAATGTATTTTAGACAGTTCGACAGAAAAGAAAGCAGGGGAATTTTATCAGCTGACAGATCGTTACCGTAAAAATTTTCCGGTACGCACCAACTGCGAACACTGCTATAATGTGATTTATAATTCAGTGCCGACATCGCTGCATCACTTTGCGGAAAAGATAAAAGAGTGGAAGCAGACGGCGCTTCGGTTTGCCTTTACAACTGAGAATGCAGCAGAAACCGAAATGCTGACTCGCTTTCTGAAAGAGGTCTATCGGGAAAATATTCCGGACAGTGAGGACAGGATCGGAGAATACACGAGTGTATACTTTAAACGAGGCGTGGAATAGATGGAACAATATATTACGGAAATATCAAAATACCTGATTGCACTTTTTATGGCGCTGTATACGTATGAGTGCTTTGCCGTATTTCGGTATGAAACGGAGGAGAGGCGCAGCGGTATTTATATCCGCCAGAATATACTGATGTTTCTGGTACATTTTCTCTGCTATATCTCCATTATTTTGAGAAGCGGAAAAATTGAATATATCTTTTTCTTTGCGTTTCAGCAGATTGCCCTCTTTACGATGATCGTGCTGTTTCAAATGCTTTATCCGAACACGAACCGGCTTTTGATCAATAATATGTGTATGCTGCTTGCAATCGGCTTTGTGATATTGATTCGGATATCTTATGATAAGGCGGTCAGGCAGTTTATTATTGTAATATGCTCAATGATATTGTCCATGTTTGTGCCGTATTTGATCAGTAAGCTGAAAGGGCTGGAGGACTTGACATGGCTCTATGCCGGGATAGGCATTGCGGCTCTGGCGGCGGTACTGATTCTGGGTGCGGTTACGAATGGTTCCAAGCTTTCCTTTTCCATAGCAGGAGTTACGTTTCAGCCGTCGGAGTTTGTAAAGATTATATTCGTGTTCTGTATGGCAGCGATGCTGTGGGAGGCAGAGCGTTTCAGCCAGATTCTTCTTTCGGCATTTGTGGCGGCAGCACATGTCCTGATTCTGGTAATGTCCAGGGATCTGGGCAGCGCGCTGATTTTTTTTGTAGCTTATATCGTCATGCTCTATTGTGCGACCGGACAGGTGCTTTATCCGGTGCTGGGGCTATTGTGCGGCGCTGTGGCATCGGTAGTGGCATATCATTTGTTTTCACATATTCAGGTGCGTGTACAGGCCTGGAAGGATCCGTGGAGCGTGATTGACGGAGCGGGTTATCAGATTACGCAATCCTTGTTTGCCATCGGCTGTGGCAACTGGTTTGGACTGGGAATCTGTCAGGGTGCGCCAAAGTCCATTCCTTATGTGGAAACTGATTTTGTGTTTTCAGCGATTGCAGAGGAGCTGGGTGTCATTTTTGCAATCTGCCTGATTCTGATCTGTGTGAGCTGCTTTATGATGTTCATGAATATTGCGATGCAGCTGAAGAATCTGTTTTATAAGCTGACTGCAATCGGACTGGGAGTTGTTTATATTTTTCAGATATTCCTGACAATAGGGGGCGGCACCAAATTTATACCGCTGACAGGAGTGACGCTGCCGTTTATCAGCTATGGAGGCAGCTCGGTGCTCACTACATTTCTGATGTTTACGATTGTGGAGGGCATATATATGCTGCGTCAGGTAAAGGGGCAGGCAGCAGGGAAGAAGGCGGCCTTAAGGAGAGAGAGGCAGGCCTCGGGATGGACGGAAAGATATGATGACAGATAGAAAACCACAAAGAACAGTAAAAAAAAGAAAGGGCGGTTCGGCAACTGTCAGGAGAAGTATCAGACAGGGTGAGCCTGAAAACCGCAAAAGGAATGGAAAGCAGCGGGAAATCATGTATGTTACGTATTTTTTTACCGCTCTTTTTCTGGTGCTTTCCGGATATATCATGGTGTATGCGGCAACGCATGAGGAGGAGCTTGTCAATAACAGCTACAATCCCAGACAGCAGATGCTTTTGACGCAGAATACCCGTGGAACGATTTATTCTGCGGACGGTGAGGCGCTGGCACAGACGGTGACAGAGGAAAACGGGGAAAGCAGAAGGGAATATCCCTTTGCCAATCTGTTTGCCCATGCAGTGGGCTATTCCTCCAACGGCAGGATGGGCGTTGAAGCTCAGATGAATTATTATCTGATCAATTCCAATGTACCATTTTCCCAGAAAGCGGAGAATGAGACAAAAGGGAAGAAAAATCCGGGAGACAATGTTTATACGACGCTTCGGGTTTCGCTTCAGAAGACAGCTTCCGATGCGCTGGGTGTCGTATACGATGGGGCGATTGTGGCAATGAATCCGAAGACGGGAGAAATCTATGCCATGGTTTCCAAACCGGATTTTGATCCCAATGAAATCGAAAGCATATGGAATGAGGTCATTGAGGACAAGGAGAGCAGTGTTCTGTTAAACCGCGTATCCCAGGGGCTGTATCCGGCGGGTTCGACCTTTAAGATCGTTACAGCATTGGAGTATATCCGGGAACACCCCGATTCCTATCAGAATTATCAGTATACCTGTAATGGCAGTATTACGCATGGGGAGGATAAGATTAGCTGCTATCACGGCTCCGTACATGGCACAGTGAATCTGAAGAAATCCTTTGCCAAATCCTGCAACACCTCTTTTGCCAATATCGGACTGGGACTGGATCGCACCCAATATGCAGAAACGCTGCAAAAGCTCTATTTTAACAGAGAGCTTCCGGTGGATTTTGCGTATCATAAGAGCAGCCAGGTCGTGGAAAACGATACTTCCGATTCGGATATGATGCAGAATGCCATCGGGCAGGGAAAAACACAGATTTCACCGCTCCATCTGGCTATGATTACGGCGGCGGTGGCCAATGATGGGAAAATGATGAAGCCTTATCTTGTGTCGGAGGTAAGAAGTGCGGATGGAACCGTGGTAAAGCAATATAATCCTTCTTCAGCCGGGCAGGTCATGTCGGGAGAAGAGGCGGCAGTGCTTAGAGAATATATGGAAGAGGTCGTGGAGTCCGGAACGGGCACAAAGCTGAAGGGCCATGCCTATACGGCAGCCGGCAAGACAGGCTCTGCGGAATATAATACGGTGAAGGGAGAGAGCCATGCCTGGTTTACCGGCTATGCGCCGGCAGAGGACCCGGAAATCGTAGTGACTGTCATTATTGAAGGAGCCGGAAGCGGTGGAGACTATGCGGTGCCGATTGCAAAAAGAGTGTTCGACGGCTATTTTCAGACAGGGAATGAGTAGTGCTTGCCTTTAAGGACAAGATGGGATATACTATTTTTAATGAAACGCACACTGGCAGGAGGAATTGCAATGATTGAAGCAACAAGCTGTGGCGGTGTGGTTATTTTCCGGGGCAAGATACTGCTTTTGTATAAGAATTTCAAGAATAAGTACGAGGGCTGGGTTTTGCCGAAGGGGACAGTAGAGCAGGGCGAGGAGTTTAAGGATACGGCGATTCGTGAAGTGATGGAGGAGTCCGGTGCGAAAGCGTCTATCATAAAGTATGTCGGTAAGAGTGAATATTCCTTTACCGTGCCCGAGGATACTGTTGAGAAGGAAGTGCATTGGTATTTAATGATGGCTGACAGCTATTACAGCAAACCACAACGCGAGGAATATTTTGTGGACTCCGGGTTTTATAAATACCATGAGGCGTATCACCTGTTGAAATTTTCAAACGAAAAACAGATTTTAGAGAAGGCGTATCATGAATATTTAGACTTGAAAAAAGGCAATCTGTGGGGAAACAGGAAATATTACTAAAAAGGATAGCACAAGAAAAGACCGGTCTGTGGAAAGGAGTTTTCCTCAGACCGGTTTTTTCTTTTTCAAAGGGTTAAAATAAAACTACAAAACTGCCGTAATTTTCAGTTCCGGCTGTTTGGCAAGATCAATCAGTTCTTCTCCACATTTGACAAAGGGACGTGTCAGTGCATTGCGGTTGGTAAGCAGGACATCTGCAATGCGGTCGTCGCTTAAGCGTACCGTCATACCAAGCTGCGTGTTGGCGATGTGCTCCATGATTGTCATGACGATGCCGGCACCGTATTTCTCATAGCCGGTTCGTTCAAAGTTTTCGATTACCTGAAACGGAATCAGGGTAGGACGGTAGCTGCGGGCTGATGTCATGGCCTCATAAGAGTCAATAATGGCCATATACAGAGCAAATATATCAATCTGTTCACCAATCAGCTTACTGGGATAGCCTGAGCCGTCGCAGCGTTCATGGTGCATCAGTGTGGCATTGAGTACATGCTCATTCAGGCCCAGATCCTTAATCATATCGTAGCCGATAGTGGTATGTGTCTTGATCCAGTTATATTCAAAATCATTCAGCTTGCCCGGTTTCCATAAAAGCTTGTCCGGGAGCTTTAATTTTCCGATATCATAAAAGAAGCCGCTCTGGATCAGAATATCAATGTCTTCATAGGAAAGTCCCAGCCAGATGCCGAATACACCGGCAATCAATGCGGAGTTTAAGCAGTGGGCATGGGTCATTTCATCCTCGCTGGGAAGCATATTATAGAGATAATCAATGAGCTGCTCGCCGGTACTTGTGCAGCCGCGGATTTTTTCGTAAATACCCATCAGGGCAGATATGTCCGGTGCCTTGCCGTTTTCGACAAAGTCTAACATGATCTTTTTGTAGTCGATCATACATTCGTTATAGATTTGCTCAAAGTGGATAAAGCCCTGGCTTAAACGGATACGCTCGAAATGTGTGGTAGCATAATCGGCAGAATCCTTGACGGATACACAGACAATATTGTGCCGTGCCAGTTTGTCAATCAGAGATTTCGTCAGAATAGTATCTGCCGGAATCAAAAGCTCATTCTGTGCTGTATAAACATTTTCCCCTACTTCCTGTCCGGGAGTCAGGGCCATTCGTGCAACTGTTTTCAAGTCAAATTTCCCCCATTTGTGTTTTTCGCCTTATATCATAATTTTACTATAGAACATCAGGTGGGAATGTCAACCTTTTTTTAGAAAATAAAAATAATTTTGGCATGGAAATGAAAATGTGTTAAAATAACCTGTAAAAGTATCATAGAAAGGTCTGGGAATAGGATGAAGTTCGCCAGCAAGCTTTATGTAACCGAAGGAATAAAGGACAGTAAAAGTCTTCGCTTTAAGCTGAAGCATGGTAAAAAGTGGTGCGGTCTGTATGTCATTGTGCTGTCTCCGGGCAGGGATGAACTGGAAATTTACCATTGCGGTCTGCTGAGGCAATCCTATTATCGGAACTATCCTCTCTGGGTGGTAGGTCTGGCAGGCAGCCGCGAGGAGGCATTTGAACTGGTCGGGAAGATTGTGGAGGATATTTATGCCAAAACAGGGCAATATAAGATTAAGGAATATCTGAAACAGCAATTTCACAAATAAAAGGAAAACGATATGCTACATATCATTTGGATCATACTCAAAATTCTTTTTCTGGTAATATTGTGTATTCTGGGTATACTGGTGATAGTGCTTGCAGCAATTCTTTTTGTGCCGATTCGTTACCGGATTCAGGCATGGAAGGAGCAGACAGCGGAGGCACATGTGCGGGTTTCCTGGCTATGGCATATTCTGTCTGTCAGGGCGGGATATCATGAGCAGGGATATGCGGTAGTCAGACTGTTTGGCATCCCCATTTATGACAGAAATCGGGAAAAGAAGAAGCCGGAAAAGAAGAAAACAGAAAAGAAAATAACAAAAAAGAAAATAACAGAAAAGAAAAAAACGGAAAAAAGGAAGCCGGAAAAAGAGAATACAGAAAAGACGGAAGAAAGTAAGAGCGTATCGGAGGAGAAGCGGAAGGAATCTTCTGGAACAGATGCAGGGATACAGAAGAAAATCGAAACCGGAGCGGAGCGTGAGACATCGGAGCAGCAGCCGGAAAAGAAGCGGAGCATAAAAAGTTTCTTCCGGAAGCTGTACCAGAAGCTGAAAAATATACAGTACACAATAAGAGGATTCTGTGATAGAATAAAGGACATGGCGAAACAGGTGTCTTATTACAAAGCAGTATGGGAGAGTGGAGAGACCAGACGTGCCTTTGCTTTGTGTAAAGCACAGTTGTATACCGTTTGGAAGGATATTCGTCCGGGAAGGCTTTCCGTTCATCTGAAGGCAGGGTTTGATGATCCGTCCGTGACAGGTCAGGTTTTGGCTGTGCATGGAATGCTTTATCCATGGATAGGACAGTATGTTATGATAGAACCGGACTTTGAACATGAGATATTAGAAGGAAGAGCGGACTGCCGGGGAAAAATTACGGTGTTTGTTTTATTGCTGGCAGCCGGAAGAATTTATTTTAATCAGGATATCAGATACTTATTAAAGGTTTTGAAGAAGGAAAGCTCTGAAGAAGGAGGACGTTAAACATGGCAGAGAACAGCTTTGGAAATGTAGTGGAATCCCTGTTAAAGGGAATGGATTCTGTATTATCAACGAAAACAGTGGTAGGAGAAGCAACCAAAATCGGTGATACGATTATTTTGCCGTTAGTGGATGTAACATTTGGTGTAGGAGCCGGTGCAAGCTGTCAGGACAAAAAGAACGGCGGTGGCGGCGGAATGAGCGGAAAACTCACTCCTAGTGCTGTATTGGTTATTAAAAACGGACAGACCAAACTGGTCAATATCAAGAATCAGGATAGTGTAACCAAGATCCTGGATATGATTCCTGATATTGTAGATAAGTTTACAACGAAAAAGGAAGATATCCTGCCGGATGAAGAGGCAGTAGACATTGCATTCCCGGAGGAAAAAGAAAACTAAATCTTTTTGCAGCCTTTCTGCATATACTATAGAAAGTAGCACGTATTGCAGCATGAACTGTTTCATACGAGGGGAAGGGCTGGAAACGGAAATGAAAAAAATATTGGGATTTGTGCTGTTTTGGATTTCTGTCGGCATGCTTCTCATGTTTTTTATGGATAACAGGCTGTTGGGTGTAATCATTGGCGCTGTATTTTTACTGGTGGGATACAATCTGTTCTGTTCCTGAAGGAGGGCAGAGATGGACGATACACAGGATTTTACGACATTTAAGCAGTGGATGTTTCAGGAAAATGTCCGTGTGGAAAATGAAAAAAAAGAATTGAATGAGATGTATGTCAGATTTCTGGATGAGAAGAAACAGTTTCAGGAGGAAATGAAGGTCCTGAACAATAAAATCTTATCAGAGAGAAAACGGTTAAAGCAGGAATCCCTGTTTTTTGATAAAAAGATGGATATTTTGAAGAGCGGCTTTGAACAGCTTGATGCCGACAGGAAAAAGCTGGAACGGGAGCGGAGGGACTTTGAACAGAAAAAGAAAGACAGACAGATGACAGAGAATGCGCTGGCCTGTTCGGAGATTGCCTCTGTTTTATTCCGGGGCGTGAGAAATCCAACAACCTTAAAAAAGCGGTACAAGGATCTGATCAAAATATTTCATCCGGACAATGTCTGTGGGGATCCTGAGACGATTCGTCTGATTAACGAGGAGTATGAGAGACTAAAGGAAGTGTTTGGTTAATCATTTGGATTCTCAATAGAAGAGCGAAAAAAAGTGACCCGAAATCATCGGATCACTTTTTACGTTCATAAAGTCAAATCATTAAGCTCTTTCCACTCTGCCGGATTTTAAGCAGTTTGTGCAAACGTGCATTTTCTTGGAAGCTCCGTTTACTTTACATTTTACGCTTTTCACGTTGGAATTCCAAATATGATTGGATCTTCTATGAGAATGGCTGACGTTATTACCAAAATGTACGCCTTTACCACAAATATCACATTTTGCCATATTAGCACCTCCTCGACATCTCAAAGTATAGTCCGTCTGCTCGGACTCGCAACATTGGTATTTTATCAGATATACCAAAATAATGCAAGTGAAATCATAAAGAAAATGAAATATTTTCATTTTACTGTTTCAATTTGCAGCAAATGAGGTTATAATAACAGTATATTTTGTCCAGATAAGGAGGTACAAAATGAAAGGGTCTTCTAATTTTAAAAATTCAGTCAATACGCATATGGGGAATATCCGTATTGATAATGAAGTAATCGCACAGTATGCCGGAACAGTTGCGGTAGAGTGCTTCGGCATCGTCGGTATGGCATCGGTCAATGTAAAGGACGGATTTGTGAGATTATTAAAAAGGGACAGCATCACACATGGCATCGCGGTTTCCTTCAAGGATGGAAAGCTGACGTTGGATTTTCATGTGCTTGTGGCTTACGGGGTGAGTATTCTGGCGGTTGCGGATAATTTGATCAGCAATGTAAAATATAAAGTTGAGGAATTTACCGGATTGGAGATTGAAAAGATCAACATTCTCGTTGAGGGCGTCCGGGTAATTGATTAAGGAGGAATAGTAACCGTGAGTTTGAATACAATCGATGCGAAAATGGCTGCAAAAATGTTTCTGGCCGGCGCAAAGAATCTGGAGAACAAAAAAGAGTGGATTAATGAGCTGAATGTATTTCCGGTACCGGATGGGGATACCGGGACCAATATGTCGATGACGATCATGTCAGCGGCAAAGGAAGTCTCTTCCTTGAAGGAGCCGGATATGGAAACTCTGTCCAAAGCGATTTCTTCCGGTTCCCTGCGTGGAGCAAGAGGAAATTCCGGGGTAATCCTATCGCAGCTGTTCCGCGGTTTTACAAAGGAAATGAAGGAACATGCCAAGGTGGATACCGATGTGCTTGCCAGGGCGATGGAGCGCGCTGTGGAAACTGCTTATAAGGCTGTCATGAAGCCGAAGGAGGGGACGATTCTGACTGTGGCCAAGGGAGCAGCCGATAAAGCGAAGGAGTTGGCGGAAAGCGGCAGGGAGGATCTGTCGGAATTTATGAATGAGGTCATCGGACATGCGGAATATGTGCTCAGCCAGACCCCGGAGATGCTTCCGGTATTAAAGCAGGCAGGAGTGGTGGATTCCGGTGGACAGGGACTTGTGGAGGTATTGAAGGGCTGTTATGATGCCTTCCTCGGCAAAGAAATCGAGCTGGATATGAGCTCTTATCAGTCTTCCGCTCCGGCAGCAAAGCTGGATGTGCAGGAGGAGGCAGATATTAAGTTTGGTTATTGTACGGAATTTATTATTTTGTTGAACAAAACTTTTAATATCAAGCATGAGATGGATTTTAAGGCTTATCTGGAGTCGATTGGAGATTCCATCGTGGTTGTTGCGGATGAGGACGTGGTTAAGGTTCACGTACATACGAATGATCCGGGACTTGCCATTCAGAAAGCGTTAAAGTATGGCGCACTTTCTAATATGAAGATTGATAATATGCGTCTGGAGCACCAGGAAAAGCTGTTTAAAGAGTCAGAAAAGAATCTGGAGGCGCAGGAGCTCCAGCCGAAGAAGGAATACGCTTTTATTGCTGTTTCAGTCGGAGAGGGAATCAATGAAATTTTCCGCAGTCTGGGAGTAGATTATATCATCGAAGGCGGACAGACGATGAATCCGAGCACCGAGGATATGCTCAATGCCATTGAGAAGGTGAACGCGGATACCGTTTATATTCTTCCGAATAATAAGAATATTATTCTGGCAGCCAATCAGGCACAGTCTTTGGTACAGGACAAAAAGATTATTGTGATACCGACCAAAACAGTACCGCAGGGCATTACCGCCATTATCAATTTTGTACCGGAACTGACAACGGAGGAAAACGAAGAGACCATGAACCGTGAAATCGGCATGGTAAAGACTGGTCAGGTTACTTATGCGGTCCGTGATACCGTAATTGATGATAAAACAATCAAACAGGGTGATTACATGGGAATCGGTGATGCCGGAATCCTTTCCGTGGGAACGGAGATGGAGGAGGTTTTGCTTGCCATGATAAAAGAAATGATGGATGCGGAACAGGAGCTGATCAGCATTTATTATGGTGCCGAGGTGACCAAAGAGGCGGCAGAAGAGATGCGAAACAGAGTTGCAGCGGAATATCCTGCCTGTGATATCGAGCTTCAATATGGCGGACAGCCAATTTATTATTATATTGTGTCAGCAGAATAAGAATCGGCAGTCTCTGTCTTTGGGATGGGGACTGCCGATTTCGGTAAATGATGACAGGAGCAGCCCATGGAAAAAACAACGGATATACGAGAATTAAAGGGGATTGGAGAAAAGAGTGCAAAGCTGTTTGCAAAAGTCGGTGTCTATAATCTGGTACAGCTGGCAGAATATTTTCCACGTACTTATGAGGTGCCGGAGCAGGTAAGAGCAGTCTGTGAGTGCAGGGAAGGAGAGGCTGCAGCGGTGCGGGTGATGATGAATGGCAGCTTTACGACAAGAAAAGTCCGCAATCTTTCTGTGTCCAATACAACAGCGGCAGATGAAAGCGGTCAGCTTTCTCTGACTTTTTTTAATATGCCTTTTTTGAAGAACAGTCTGCGCAGAGGGACTTTTTATATTCTGCGTGGCATGGTGAAGCAAAGCGGAACGCAGCTTTGCATGGAGCAGCCGAAAATCTATTCGGAGGAGGAATATGCCCGGATTGCCGGAAAGCTCTGTCCAAGGTATGCACTGACACAGGGGTTGACGAATCAGCTTGTAACCAAAACGGTCAGGCAGGGATTGGAAAGGGGAAAGCCATGGCAAGATTTCCTGCCGGAATGGGTACGGGAAAAATACGGATTGGAAACCTATGAAAATGCTGTATGTACCATGCACTTTCCAGAAAGTGAAGAAAGACTGATTCATGCCAGAAAACGGCTGGTATTCGATGAATTTCTGACTTTTATGCTTCAGCTTCAGGCTATGAAGGAACGAATCGAGGTTCTTCCGAATGTGCATCCGATGATAGCGACGGCTGATACGGTGAGGCTGATTGAAGCACTTCCGTATGAATTGACCGGGGCACAGAAAAGAACGTGGCAGGAAATTGAAGAGGATTTATCTGGAAGCTGTGTGATGAATCGTCTGGTGCAGGGAGATGTTGGTTCCGGCAAGACGATACTGGCATTTCTGGCACTTCTCATGTGTGCCGGGAACGGGCTGCAGGGAGCCATGATGGCGCCTACCGAGGTGCTTGCCAGACAGCATTTTGAACAGGCGGTGGAGCTGACGGAAAAGTATCATTTGCCATTTCATCCGGTGCTTCTGACCGGGTCAGTGACGGCATCGGCCAGGAAGAAGATTTATCAGGAGATTGCGGAAGGCAGGGCGAATCTGATCATCGGAACCCATGCGCTGATACAGGAAAAGGTGGAATACCGGAATCTGGGACTGGTGGTGACGGATGAACAGCACCGCTTTGGTGTGCGACAGAGAGAGGCACTTGCCGGGAAAGGAGAGGGTGTGCATGTTCTGGTAATGAGTGCGACACCGATTCCAAGGACGCTTGCCATGATTCTGTATGGGGATTTGGATATTTCACTTGTGGATGAGCGGCCGGCAGACAGGCTTCCTGTTAAGAACTGTGTAGTTACACAGAAGGATCGGGGAAAAATCTATCGTTTTCTGGAAAAAGAAGCTGCTTCCGGCAGACAGGTGTATGTCATCTGTCCGATGGTAGAGGAGGGTGAATTGGAAAACGTGGAAAATGTGATGGATTATGCGGAAAAGCTGAGAGAGCATCTGCCGAAAAGTATGCGTATCGAATATTTACATGGGAAAATGAAGTCTTCGGAGAAAAACCGTATCATGGAAGAGTTTTCCAGAGGTCAGTTTGACGTACTGGTATCTACGACGGTTATCGAGGTCGGAATCAATGTACCGAATGCTACGGTGATGCTGATTGAAAATGCGGAACGATTCGGGCTGGCACAGCTTCACCAGCTCAGAGGTCGTGTCGGCAGGGGAAAGTGGCAGTCTTACTGCATTTTTGTGAGTGGTTCAGATAAAAGGCAGACGATGGAACGTCTGGATATTCTGAATCATTCCAACGATGGGTTCAAAATTGCGGAGGAAGATTTAAAACTCAGGGGCCCCGGAGATCTGTTCGGAATTCGTCAGAGCGGCCTTATGGATTTTAAGATTGGAGATGTCTTTCAGGATGCGGATATTTTAAAACAGGCCAGTGAATGCGCGGCTGAAATGCTGCAAAACCGGCATGGGGAAGAGAGTGATAGGCTGTGGGAGTATTTGCATACAAAACAGTCTGGTATGGTTGACTTTCATTCGCTTTAAACGTAAAATAGAATTGATATGTGTTTGCTAAAAAGAAAACAAAGGAGCAGAAACAGTGGCGAAGATTGCAATTATAACAGACAGCAACAGCGGAATTACGCAGGAACAGGCAAAGGAGATGGGAATCTCTGTTCTGCCTATGCCATTTATGATAAACGGGGAGACCTTTTTTGAAGATATCACTTTGGGACGGCAGGAGTTTTTTAAACGTCTGGCAGAAGGAGCGGATATTTCGACTTCACAGCCTTCACCGGAATCGGTTACTTCTCTGTGGGACAGGCTTTTACAGGAGCATGATGAAGTGGTTCATATCCCGATGTCCAGTGGACTCAGCGGTTCCTGTCAGACGGCTATGATGCTGGCACAGGACTATGAAGGCAGAGTGCAGGTGGTCAATAATCAGCGCATTTCCGTAACACAGAGACAGTCGGTTCAGGATGCTCTGGCATTGGCGGGAGCAGGGAAAAGTGCGGCAGAAATCAAAGATATTCTGGAGGCGGACAAATTTCATTCCAGTATTTATATCATGCTGGATACTTTATACTATCTGAAAAAGGGCGGCCGTATTACTCCGGCTGCTGCGGCACTTGGCACGATTCTGCGTTTAAAGCCGGTTCTTCAGATTCAGGGGGAAAAGCTGGATGCTTTTGCAAAGGCAAGAACGGTAAGCCAGGCCAAATCCATCATGATCAATGCAATCAAAAATGATATCACAGGACGGTTTGGGTGTAGTCTGGAGAAGCCGGGAGTAAGACTTCAGGTTGCTCATACGGAGAATGAAGAGGCTGCGTCTATTTTGGAAGCGGAGTTGAAGGAAGCATTTCCGGGACATGAAATATATACGGATCATCTTTCGCTTAGTATTGCCTGTCATATTGGCCCCGGTTCTCTGGCAGTAGCATGTACTAAAATTTTGGATATCTGAGTATTTCATTTTTGTGGTGGTCAGGTTCATGCCGTGAAAAGTATCTCACGATGAAAGGTATAAAGAGATATGAGAAGGTTTGGTTGGTATAAATGGGCGGCGCTTATTCTTTTGGGGACAGTGATGCTGTTTAGCAGTCGCAGGGTATTGGCAGCCGGAGATCAGGGCGCAGATGAAACGGTCATTCGGGTAGGTTATACGGAAAACGGGCAGATGATACAGGAAAAGGATGGTACGTTTTCCGGCTATGGGGTAGAATATCTGCAGCTTCTTTCGGCCTATACCGGATGGAAATATGAATATGTGCCCGTATCGGAGAAAAATCGAAAGGAAGAACTCCGAAAAGGGAATATAGACCTCCTTTGCAATATTGCAAAGGAAGGAAAGGGCAATGAGGGGCTTTTATTGAGTAAAAAAGCTTCCGGCATGTATTATGCCGTATTGTGTGCCAAAAAGGACAATGATTCGGTATGCTTTGATGAATATGATGCCATGAATGGAAAGCATATCGTGGTCAATACCAATCTGGATATGGAGCCTATGCTGGAGTCTTTCGCAAAAAGATACCATATTGAGTATACACCGGTCTACTGCGGTGATTTTGCAGAGATGGAACATGCGATGGAAACAGGGGAAGCAGAGCTTATGGTCGCGTCGAATCTTCGCAATTTGTCTGATTATAAGTATGTTGCCAAGATGGGAATGCAGGACCAGTATTTTGCTGTTGCAGATCAAAATGCAGAACTGATGAGACAGCTGGATGAGGCAGATGAACAGTTAAAGCTGGAGATGCCGTTTATCCAGGGAGTCCTGTATGAAAAGTATTATGGCCGTCCGTCCCAGACGATTCTGGGGATGACCAGAGAAGAGCAGAAATTTATTCAGAATGGACGTACGATACGGGTAGCCTGTGACAGGGACAGTTATCCCATCGAATATGTGGATGAAAACGGAAATTACAGCGGTGTATATGCAGATGCCATGAAGCTGATTTCTGAGAAAACCGGATTGCAGTTTGCGTTTACGCCGTTGCAGGATTATAAACAGGCATGGAGCATGCTCTCAAATGGTGAAGTAGATATGACGGCGGGGATGTATATTAGCAGTCAGGCGGCCGAAGAGTATCATATCAGTTATTCCCAGTCTTATATGAATGCCGAGTATACGCTGGTAGCAAGATCCGATGTACAGTTTCCAGAGCAGCCGGTCATTGTAGTTCCGGAAGGATATGTGGGAATACGCCATTACATCGGTGAGAATTATTCGCAGTGGACGGTCCTGCTGAAAAGAAATATTACGGAATGTCTGACGGCGGTGGAGAATAAGGAAGCGGATGGAACAATCATCAATACCATTTTTCTGCAGACAGCATATAATTTAAACGATTTTGATAATCTGGTCATCCTGCCAATGCGGGATATGGCGATTCCAATCAGGTGCGGTATTGGCGGAAAGGATGCAAAAATCTTAAAATCCATTGTGGATAAGGCAATCATGCAAATCCCGGCGGAGGAGTTTGAGCGCTGCAGGGTAGAGAATGCAATTAATATCGCCTATGAACCGACCATGCGGGAGATGCTGCAAAGACTGCTGCCGTATGCCATCGGAATGGTGGTTCTGGTAGTGGTTATCTTTATGGTTTCCCTGAAAGCAAGGGAGAAACATTTCAAGCATCTTGCAATGACGGATGCCGTGACCGGATTGTGGAACGGTGTAAAATTCCGTAAAGAAGCGGAGGATTTACTGGAACATAATAAGCAGCGGGAATACCAGATGATTTCCCTGGATTTGGAGCATTTCAAGTATGTCAATAATGATTTCGGCGAAAAGGCGGCAGATGGAATCCTTCAGTTGATCGGAAAACGCATTCATATGCAGTTTGACAGTGATGCAATTTATGCAAGAGATATGGCGGATATGTTCCTGATTCTGACGGAAAAGAAGGAGGATCTGGAGGAACGGCTGACTACGCTTTCGGATGAGATCGTTTTTGAAAATAACGGACGGGAACAACGCTATAAACCGGTGATTAAATGTGGAATCTGTCCTGTTTTAGTGGAAAGGAATCAGAGTGTATCGCTGGGTGAGTACATAGACAGGGCAATTATGGCGAGAAAATCCATCAAAGGCAATGTAGCAGTTATGACGGCATGCTATAATCAGGAAATGTCTGATGAGATTATACATGAACGCAAGATTGAGAAACGGATGGAGACAGCCATAAAGCAACGGGAATTTGTGGTCTATTTCCAGCCGAAAGTCCAGCTTAAAACAGAAACACTGATTGGGGCAGAGGCGCTGGTGCGTTGGATGGATCCGGAGGAGGGACTTGTTCCGCCAGGCTGCTTTATTCCTATTTTTGAACGAAACGGTTTTATTATCCGTCTGGATTTTTATGTGTATGAAGAGGTATTAAAATGTATGTCCAGATGGCTGCAGGAGGGCCGGCCGCCTATTGTCATATCCATGAATGTTTCCAGGGCACATATCAGCACCCCGGATTTTGTGAAGAAGCTGGTTACACTGGCAGATCAGTACGAAGTACCGCATCAGCTGATTGAGCTTGAGCTTACCGAAACGGTTCTTGGGGGAAAGAAGCAGGCTATTTTTGATTTTATAGCAGCCTGCAAGGCAGAAAAGTTCAATATTTCTATTGATGATTTTGGAAGCGGTTATTCTTCCCTGAATCTATTGAAGGAGCTTCCTGTGGATGTCCTGAAGATTGATCGGGAGTTCTTAAATGAAACGGAAGAGTCCGAAAGAAGCAGCATTATTGTGGAGCAGGTCGTTGAAATGGCAGCGAAGATACATATTCAGACGCTGTGTGAGGGTGTGGAGACAAAGAAGCAGGCCGAGTTCTTAAGACAGATCGGATGTGATATGGCACAGGGATATCTGTATTCCAGACCGGTGCCAGTAGGAGAATTTGAAAAGATGCTGGGAGCATAAGCCCCAGCTCTTTTGATGAGAGATTTTGGAGGAAAATGCAATGGCAAAGGCAGATAATTACAGCGCTGCAAATATTACGGTCCTGGAGGGACTGGAGGCGGTACGGAAAAGACCGGGAATGTACATCGGCAGCGTCAGCACCAAGGGCCTGAATCATTTGATTTATGAGATCGTGGATAATTCGGTGGATGAGCATCTGGCAGGAGCCTGCGACCGGATTACAGTGACCCTTGAAGCTGACGGATCTGCTACCATTTCGGACAATGGCCGGGGTATTCCGGTAGAGATGCACGAAAAGGGAATAAGTGCCGAGAGACTGGTTTTTACGACGCTACATGCAGGTGGTAAGTTTGATGATTCTGCCTATAAGACGAGCGGAGGTCTGCACGGTGTCGGCTCTTCGGTTGTCAATGCGCTGTCTGAGAGATTGACTGTAAGGGTCAAAAAGGGTGGTTTTATTTATGAGGATAAATACGAAAGAGGAAATCCGGTTGTAGAGCTGCAAGATGGTCTTCTTCCGGTCATAGGAAAGACGAAGGAGACCGGGACGACGATTAATTTCCTGCCGGATGATACGATTTTTGATAAGACCAGATTCCGTGAGGAAGAGGTGAAGAGCCGTCTGCACGAGACAGCTTACCTGAATCCGAATCTAACGATCCTTTTTGAGGATAAGCGTAAGGAAGAACCGGAACATATCGAATACCATGAGCCGGAAGGAATCATAGGGTTTATCAAGGATATGAACAAATCCAGGGAAACGGTTCATGAGGTTGTCTATTTAAAGGGAGAAAGTGAAGGCATATCGGTAGAAATTGCATTCCAGTATATCAATGAATTTCATGAAAATGTGCTGGGCTTCTGCAACAATATCTATAATGCGGAGGGTGGAACCCATCTGACCGGCTTTAAGGCAAACTTTACAAATATCATAAATAACTATGCCAGGGAACTGAATATTTTAAAAGAAAAGGATGCCAATTTTACCGGAGCGGATGTACGAAACGGTATGACGGCGGTTGTTTCCATCAAGCATCCCGATCCACGTTTTGAAGGACAGACGAAGACTAAGCTGGACAATCAGGACGCGGCAAAGGTGGTTGGCAAGGTGACAAGTGAAGAGGTGGTTCGTTTCTTTGACCGGAATCTGGAGACCTTAAAGGCGGTCATCGGCTGCGCTGAAAAAGCGGCAAAGATACGGAAGACCGAAGAAAAGGCAAAGACGAATATGCTGACGAAGCAGAAGTATTCCTTTGACTCCAACGGAAAGCTCGCAAACTGTGAATCCAGAGATGCTTCAAAATGCGAGATTTTTATTGTCGAGGGTGATTCTGCCGGCGGAAGTGCTAAAACGGCAAGAAATCGTGAGTTTCAGGCTATTTTGCCAATCCGTGGAAAGATTTTGAATGTGGAAAAGGCAAGTATTGATAAGGTGTTAGCCAATGCTGAAATCAAGACGATGATCAATGCGTTTGGCTGTGGCTTTTCGGAGGGATATGGAAACGATTTCGATATCTCGAAGCTACGTTATGATAAGATTATTATTATGGCGGATGCTGATGTGGATGGTGCACACATTTCTACGCTGCTTTTGACTCTGTTTTACCGTTTTATGCCGGAACTGATTTTTGAAGGACATGTTTATATTGCCATGCCGCCGCTTTACAAAGCCATGCCGTCCAGGGGGAAGGAAGAATACCTGTATGATGACAAGGCATTGGAGAAATACAGAAAGAGTCATAAGGGGCCTTTTACCCTGCAACGCTATAAGGGTCTTGGCGAAATGGATGCCGAGCAGCTTTGGGAAACGACTTTGAATCCGGAAACCAGAATACTTAAGCTGGTAGAAATCGAAGATGCCAGAATGGCTTCCGATGTAACGAGCATGCTGATGGGAACTGAGGTGCCTCCAAGAAAGGCATTTATCTATGAAAACGCAACAGATGCGGAACTGGATGTTTAGGAGAGAGGTATCATAGCATAATGGAAGAGAAAATTATTAAGACGGAATATTCGGAGGTCATGCAGAAGTCCTATATTGATTATGCCATGAGTGTTATTGTCGCAAGAGCGCTGCCGGATGTGAGAGACGGTCTAAAGCCGGTACAACGGAGGACTCTTTATGATATGCACGAGCTGGGTATCCGTCATGACAGACCTTATAGGAAAAGTGCACGTATTGTCGGCGATACGATGGGTAAATACCATCCGCACGGTGACAGTTCGATTTATGAGGCGCTCGTCGTTATGACGCAGGACTTTAAAAAAGGCCTGCCGCTCATTGACGGTCACGGCAACTTTGGCAACATCGAGGGAGACGGTGCGGCTGCCATGCGTTATACGGAGGCCAGACTGGAGAAGATTACACAGGAAGCTTTTCTGGCTGATCTGGATAAGGATGTGGTGGATTTTATACCCAACTTTGATGAAACGGAAAAGGAGCCGTCGGTGCTTCCGGTAAAAATTCCGAATCTGCTAATCAATGGCTCGGAGGGAATTGCAGTCGGCATGGCAACCAGTATCCCGCCTCATAATCTGGCCGAGGTCATAGATGCCATGAAGGCCTATATGAAGGATGCAAATCTTTCGACCAGAGAGCTGATGAAATATGTCAAAGGGCCGGATTTTCCGACGGGTGGAATCGTCATCAATCAGAATGATCTGCTGGAAATCTACGAAACCGGAACGGGTAAGGTGAAGGTACGCGGAAAGGTGGAGGTGGAAAAGGGAAAGAACGGCAGGATCAATCTGGTCATCACCGAAATTCCCTATCCGATGATTGGAGTGAATATTGCAAAGTTTTTGATGGATGTTGCCAATCTGGCGGAGACAAAAAAGACGACGGATATTGTAGATATTTCCAATCAGTCCTCGAAAGAAGGAATCCGCATCGTAATCGAGCTGAAAAAGGATACGGATGTAGAGAATTTTAAAAATCTGCTGTATAAGAAAACCAGACTGGAGGATACCTTTGGTGTCAACATGCTGGCTATCTGTGACGGAAGACCGGAAACCATGGGGCTCAAACGGATTCTGAAAGAAAATGTGGATTTTCAGTTTGAAACAGCAACCAGAAAATACAAAACCCTGCTTTCTAAGGAGCTGGAACGTAAGGAGATTCAGGAGGGTCTGATCAAAGCCTGCAATGTCATCGATCTGGTCATTGAGATTCTGCGCGGCAGTAAGGACCGTCCAATGGCAAAGGCCTGTCTGGTAGAGGGAAAAACGGACGGTATCAAGTTCAAGTCCAGGGAATCGAAGGTGATGGCAGGAATGCTGAGCTTTTCGGAAAAACAGGCGGACGCAATTTTGGAAATGCGTCTGTATAAGTTAATTGGTCTGGAATTGGAAGCTTTGCTGAAAGAGCATGAAACGACTATGGCCAATATATATCTTTATGAAGATATTCTCGCAAGCCGTGATTCGATGGCGCAGGTTATTATTAGGGAATTGGATGATATCAAGAAGGAATATGGGCGAAAGCGCCGAACCACCATAGAAAATGCAAAAGAGGCCGTCTATGAGGAAAAGAAGGTCGAAGAGATGGAGGTCATGTTCCTGATGGACCGGTTTGGATATGCTAAAACCGTAGATATGACGGTCTATGAGAGGAACAAAGAGGCGGCAGAGAGTGAACATAAATATATTTTTCCCTGTAAAAATACAGGACGTGTCTGTTTGTTTACGAATACCGGGCAGCTGCATACGATTAAGGTGATGGATCTGCCGGCCGGAAAATTCCGTGATAAGGGGATTCCAATCGACAATGTCAGCAACTATGATTCGGCAAAAGAGGAAATCGTATGGATGGCAAGCCAGAGCGACCTGAATCTGTACCGGCTGATCTTTGCAACGAAGCTTTCTATGTTAAAGGTGGTAGACGGCGGTGAATTTGATGTGACCAAAAGGACGGTGGCTGCAACCAAGTTGTTAGAGGGTGATGAGGTCATCAGTGTGGAAATTTTGCGGGAACAGAGAAATATCGTGCTGCAGACAGCCGGTGGCTATTTTCTCCGTTTTTCTGTGGACGAAATACCGGAGAAGAAAAAGGGGGCCGTCGGTGTGCGCGGTATGAAGCTTTCGCCGGATGATGTGGTCGAAAATGTATATTATACGCAGAATACGGCAGAATGCTCCATTGAATATAAGGACAAGCTGGTGGATCTGAATAAAATGAAGCTGGGAAAGCGTGACAGTAAAGGCGTAAAAATACGTGTCTGATTATAGAAGCGATGAACCCGGCAGGAAAGGAACAGGAGAATATGAGAGTTATCGCAGGACGGGCAAGAAGTCTTCCGTTAAAGACACCGGAGGGTCTTTCCACGAGACCAACGACGGACCGGATCAAGGAGACCCTATTTAATATGCTGCAGATGCAGGTTGCCGGAAGCATCTTTGTCGATTTGTTTGCCGGAAGCGGCGGAATCGGAATCGAAGCGCTCAGCCGGGGAGCACAGAAATGCTATTTTGTAGAGAATGATACGAAGGCTATGAAATGTATTCAGGAGAATGCAGCGTTTACCAGATTTACAGAGCAGAGTGTTTTCTTAAAGTCCGATGTTTTTGGTGCATTGCATCAGATTTCGGAGAAGGAAGCGGATATCATCTTTATGGATCCACCATATGGCATGGAGTATGAGAAGAGAGTGCTGGAAGTGCTTGCGGACATGCACTATGTCTCAGAGGATACGCTGGTTGTGGTAGAAGCAGATCTGGCTACGGATTTTTCCTATGCAGATATTTATGGATTCAAAATTACAAAGCAGAAACGCTATAAGACGAACCAGCATGTTTTCCTTAAGAGAAAGTAAGGCGCTTTGCCAATGCCTGTACAAAAGGGAATAGGAAAGGAGCTGTTACATGTTATGAAGGCAGCAATATACCCCGGAAGCTTTGATCCGGTGACGTTTGGACATCTGGATATTATCAGACGTTCCGCAGAAATTTTTGATGAATTAACGGTAAGTGTTTTGAACAATAAAACGAAGACTCCATTGTTTTCTGTGGAGGAACGTGTTAAAATACTGGAAGAAGCGACGAAAGATCTGCCGAATGTGAAAATTGATTCCTTCAGCGGACTTTTGATTGACTATGCAAAAGAAAAGAATGTTCATGTGGCGATTCGTGGACTGCGTGCGATTACGGACTTTGAATATGAATTGCAGATAGCTCAGACGAATCATAAGCTGTCCGGTGGAAAACTGGATACCATGTTTCTGACGACTACTCTGGAATATGCTTATTTGAGTTCCTCCAGCGTAAAAGAAATCGCAAGCTTTGGCGGTGATATTTCCCAGTGTGTGCCGGAGTTCGTTGCCAAACAGATATATGAAAAATATGGCATAGGAGAGAAGAATGAGCAGTAGAATTGAGCAGTTGATTGATGAAATTGAAGAATATATCAACGGTTGTAAATACAAGCAGTTTTCCAGTACACAGATTATTGTGAATAAAGAGGAAATTGATGAGCTGTTACGGGAATTGCGTATGAAGACACCGGAGGAGATTAAGCGCTATCAGAAAATCATCAGCAATAAGGAAGCCATTCTGAATGATGCAAGACAGAAGGCGGAGGCGTTGATTAATGAAGCGACGGTGCATACCAATGAGTTGATCAATGAGCATGAAATCATGCAGCAGGCTTATGCCCAGGCCAATGAGGTCGTTACTCTGGCAACGAGACAGGCGCAGGAGATACTGGATAATGCGACGATTGAAGCCAATAGTATGCGTGCGGCCGCAGTGCAGTATACGGATGATATATTGGGAAATGTAGAGAATATTATCACGCACGCGGTAGAGACCGCTGGTGCCAGATATGAAAATCTGATCAATTCCTTGAACCAGTGTAATGATATTGTAAAAGCAAACCGGACAGAGTTAAAGCCGGTGGATGATGATCTGGACAGTGTGGATGATGCTTCTGACGGTGGAAAGTCCGGCAATGGGGTACATCTGGACATGCTCTAAGGCAGAACAGTGAAATTAAGACAGAAACCGGATTGTATGGTCCGGTTTCTTTTCTCATATGACAGGAAACTTTGCTACCTGTCGTCAGAGTGATATACTATAGGATGAGCAGGTAATAAAGTGCCGTAAGCAAAGTAAGAATACATTTGTGATAGACATATTTACCAAGAGACAAATCGGTTCCCTTTATCATGCTGTAGGTCTGTGCGATACAGGAAAAGCCTCCAAAGGGCAGAAGAACGAGAACCAAAAAAGGATAATGTCCACCGGTACGGCTGATACCGCTTGTAATCTCTAACAGACAGTTGACGGCAGCGAGCAGGACGGGGACCGGAATGTGCAGATGGGTCATAAGCGATAGAAAGCAGGTATTTTTCGATAAAAGCAGATCCGGAAGCAAATTTAAGAGGTTGAAAAGAACCATATAGCCACCCAGCTTGGCAATCCCGGAGAGGGCAGACATGATGGAGTCGTCCAGAATGTCCAGAAGAGACTGCTGGGGCTGCTGCGGAAGGACTTCGGCCGACAATTCGGGACGCAGCCTGCGTTTACCTGGAGAGAAGGGCGCAATCAGGCGCAGAAGCGGTCTTCGCAGACGCAGCAGATAGATACCGTAAAGAAAAGGAATTCCATACATGCCGACCAGAAAAGGTGCGGGATTTTTTATTTGCAGCAGCATCAGTACAAAGCTGGTAAAATAGATGGGGCCAATGTTGTTGCAAAAAATCAGCAGGTTTTGTGCTTCGGTTTTGGACAGAAGATGTCTGCGGTATAGATCGGCAGTCACCTTGGCTCCCATGGGGAAGCCGCATAAAAATCCGATGAAGATGACATAGACTCCGTGACCGTTCAGATGAAAGAGACGGCTCAGAAGCGGCTTTAGAAAGAATACGAAGCTGTCGGTCAGATGCAGTCCAATCAAAAGATTGGAGAGAATCATAAAGGGAAGCAGGGCAGGAATCATTTTTTCATACCATAGGGTAAGGCCGGTCAGAGCATAGAAAAGCGAACGCTTCGGACATACAATCATACCGGCGGTCAGCGAAAGAAACAAAATCAGAAGAACAGCTTTTTTCACCAGATTTTTCAAGTTATCATCCCCAAACAGGCAAAAGTATTGTATACTACAAGAGTATGAAAATGAAAAGGGAAAAAGTACATGATTCGATTGGATAAATATTTAGCGGATCTTGGCATAGGTACCCGCTCCGAGGTGAAGGAGCTGATCCGCAGAGGAAGCGTAACCGTGGATGGGAGGATGGTGCGCAGACCGGAGGAGAAAATTGAGGAGCATACCACCCGGGTATGCGTTAACGGTACAGAGTGCATTTATCAAAAATACCGTTACTATATGCTGAATAAGCCGGCAGGGGTAGTGTCTGCAACAGAAGATGTAAAGGAAAAGACGGTGCTCTCGTTTTTACCCGCAGAGCTTCAAAAGGATATTTTTCCGGTAGGGCGTTTGGATAAGGATACGGTAGGGCTTCTGCTCCTGACGAACGATGGGGGACTGGCCCATGAGCTGCTTTCGCCCAAAAAGCATGTTCCGAAAACCTATCTGGTGCAGGCAGAGCATCCGGTGGATGAAGTGTCTTTGGAGCGGTTAAAAAGCGGAGTAGATATCGGAGAAAAGAATCTGACCCTTCCTGCGGAAGCATCGTATGGAGAGACCAGGGAATGGGTTCTTTTGACCATACGGGAGGGCAGGTACCATCAGGTAAAGCGGATGTTTCAGGCGGTGGGCAACCGGGTTGTTTCGTTAAAAAGGCTTTCCATGGGGACACTGACATTGGATGAAACGTTGCCAGAGGGAAGGTATAGAGAACTGACGGCAGAGGAAGTAAAAAAACTGACAGACAGGAAGGTGTAAATGAGAAAAAGAATATGGATTGGAATCTTTATGATTCTTCTGTTGACCGGCTGCGGTGCGTCTAAGGGAGCGAAGGAGCAAAGCTCTCCAATGGAAAATGTTGTTTCCGGGCAGGTATCCGGTCTTTCGGCCAATATGAGAAACGGGGGACTGGCGGCAGGAGATGACGAGGGAATATATTATGTTTGGGAAGAGCAGCTTTTTTATGAAAAGGATGGTTCAGCGGCAGAATGTCTGGATCAAAACGGCGCCAGATACTTATGTCTGACAGAGGAACAGCTGTATTATGTATCGCAGGATGAAGATGGAAAAACAGGTATTTACTGTCTGGACAAGGGAAAAGGAAAAGAGCGGAAGCTGCTTTTGCAGACCGGAGCCAGATACCTGTATGAATATGAAGGATGGCTTTATTATATCAATTATCCGGAAACACTTGATGTCTGCAGGGTCAGAACAGACGGGAGTGACGTTGAAATACTGGCAGAAGGCCGGTTCGACAGCCTGATTGTCACAGAAACGGCACTGTATTACAGAAATGTGGAAACAGGGCAGCTTTTCAAGCAGTCCTGTTTCGAGGAAACTGGTCAAGCTGTAGACCGGCAACTGAAAGAGGCAGAGGAATGGGTTCCTTTTTCAGGGGATGCCATGCCGATGATTGACGGAGAATGGCTTTATTATGAATTGGGGGACTCACTCTGGCATTACAAGGTAAGTACAGAGGATCGGACTTCCATGGGCAGGATTGCAAGAAACTCTGACAATATGATTCTTTGGGAAGGGCGCATGTTTGAAGATGGGTACTGTCAGGAGCTTGGCTCGGGTGAAAGGACACAATGGACTGATGAGCCGTGGACAAAGCTTTATGCAGTGGCCGGAAACAGGCTGATTTACCAGACCTTTTCTTATACGGAGGATGAACTTGTAAGGGCGGGAATGACGCCACAGATGATTTCCCTCTGTGCCTATGACATAGAAAGCGGTGAGATACGCATCCTGCAGCAGGAGGAAGAGAACAGGACAGAATGGACACAGGAGAATGCAAGCAAAGCCTTTGACCGGCTCCTGGCCGGAGATCTTACTCTGCTTTTGGAGAGGCAAACGGCCTTTGCCAAAAACAGTCTGCCGCCGTATCAGGAATGGAAGAGTGTGGATATGGATCTGGATGGTGATGGAGTTGCAGAGCGTTTTCTGCAATACGAAAAAAGTAGCATCATTCTCCATGCAGAAAAAAACGGTGTCCGGCTGTATCTGTTTGATACGGAGGATGAGACAGAGTGGTATGAGCCTTTGACAGACGGTACGGTGTTGTACCGGCAGGAGTATGAAAATGCAGGCTATCACAATTCCATATATGATATTTATGGAATGGGAGCAGACGGGACATGGGAGCGAATCGATTCCTGGCAGCATTTTTATAATGATCTGGAGCGGATTGATTATGATGCAGAAACGGATAGTCTGATCAAACAGGAGAGCTATTTTGCCGGAGAGGAGTTTACGGATGCCGTGAAGTGGCAAAAGGGATTGGATGCCATCCTGGCAAAACGAGTATGGGAAAAGACAGAATAAGAAAATATGGAAAGAAATAATATGAGTCACAAAAACCAGGATATGAAAAATGAAATTTTCAAGGGGATGGAGGCCGTTATTTTCGATTTGGATGGTACGCTGGTCGATTCCATGTGGATGTGGAGACAGATTGATATTGAGTATCTCGGAAGGTTCGGAATCCCTTTGCCGGAGCATCTTCAGGCTGATATCGAGGGAATGAGCTTTTCGGAAACCGCAGAGTATTTTAAAAAGCGATTTTCCATTCCGCATCCGGTAGAGCAGATGAAAGAGGACTGGAACCGGATGGCATGGGATAAATATATGAATGAAGTACCCTTAAAGCCGGGTGTAAGAGAGTTTCTGAAAAAATGCAGGGAGCTTGGGCTGAAGCTTGGCATTGCCACCAGCAATTCCAGAGAGCTGGTGGAGAATATAGCAAAGGTGCATAACCTGAGAGATTATTTTTCCTGCATCCTGACAGGATGTGATGCAAAGAAAGGGAAGCCTGCTCCGGATATCTATTTACTGGTTGCAGAGCAGCTTGGTGTGAAACCGGAGTGCTGTCTTGTATTTGAGGATATCATTCCGGGTATTGCAGCCGGCAAGGCGGCTGGCATGAAGGTCTGTGCTGTGGAGGATGCCTATTCACAGGGAGTCTGGGAAGAAAAATGCCGTCTGGCGGACTTTTATGTAAAAGACTATCGGGAGCTTGTATAACGTGATTAAAGATTTTTTACCAATCAGCAAAGAGGATATGAACGAAAGAGGCATAGAACAACTCGATTTTGTCTATGTCATCGGGGATGCGTATGTAGATCATCCTTCCTTTGGTCATGCCATTATCAGCAGGGTGCTGGAGGCCAACGGTTATACGGTTGGAATCATAGCTCAGCCGGACTGGAAGGATGAGAAGAGTATCACTGTGCTGGGAAGACCCAGACTGGCTTTCCTGATTTCGGCGGGGAACATGGATTCCATGGTAAACCACTATTTTGTGTCCAAAAAGCATCGGCCTTCTGATGCTTATACACCCGGTGGAGAGCCGTTCCATCGGCCGGATCATGCAACTGTGGTATACGGCAATCTGATACGCCGTACCTATAAGGATGTGCCGATTATCATAGGTGGAATTGAAGCGAGCCTACGAAGGCTTGCACATTACGATTACTGGACAGACAGCTTTAAGAGGTCTGTCCTGTTGGACAGTCAGGCAGATTTGATTTCTTATGGTATGGGAGAAAGGTCTGTCGTGGAGATTGCCGATGCTTTGGCAAGCGGTATTGATGTACGGGATATTACGTTTATCAGGGGAACCGTTTATAAGACTAAGGATTTATCCGGTATTTATGATGCAAGAGAATTGCCGTCCTATGAAGAAATGAAAAAGGATAAGAGAAAATATGCGCAAAGCTTTCAGGTGCAGTATGAAAATACCGATCCCTGTACGGCAGGAACACTGATTGAGCCATATCCGAACGGGGTTTATGTAGTGCAGAATCCACCGCAGCCGGTACTCACTACGGAAGAAATGGATGCGGTCTATGATCTGCCGTATAGGAGGACCTATCACCCGTCCTATGAGGAAAAGGGCGGGGTTCCTGCCATTGCAGAAATTAAATTCTCTCTGATCAGCAATCGCGGCTGTTTCGGCGGATGCAGCTTTTGTGCGTTGACCTTCCATCAGGGGCGTACCATTCAGGTGAGAAGCCATGAATCGATTCTCCGCGAAGCCGAAAAAATGATTCAGGACCCTGAATTTAAAGGCTATATTCATGATGTGGGAGGGCCGACTGCAAATTTCAGGCATCCTTCCTGCGAAAAGCAGCTGACAAAAGGAGTCTGTCCGTCCAAACAGTGTCTGTTTCCGAAGCCCTGTGCCAATCTGAAGGCAGATCATACTGATTATCTGGCTCTTCTGCGGAAGCTGAGGGCATTGCCGGGAGTGAAGAAGGTCTTTGTCCGTTCCGGTATCCGTTTTGATTATCTGTTGGCAGATCCGGACGATACCTTCTTTCGGGAACTGGTGCAGTATCACATCAGCGGACAGCTGAAGGTAGCACCGGAGCATATTTCGGATGCGGTACTGAGTAAAATGGGAAAACCGGAAAATGCGGTTTACGAGAGATTCATCAAGAAGTATCGTAGGTTGAATGAGCAGCTTGGGCTCCAGCAGTTCGTAGTGCCTTATCTGATGTCCTCGCATCCGGGGTCGACCTTAAAGGAAGCTGTTGAACTGGCGGAATATCTGCGCGACCTTGGATATATGCCGGAGCAGGTACAGGATTTTTATCCGACTCCGTCTACGATTTCTACCGTGATGTATTATACCGGGCTGGATCCCCGAACGATGAAGGAGGTCTACGTCTGCAGAAATCCGCACGAAAAGGCGATGCAGCGTGCCCTGATTCAATACCGGAATCCCAAAAACTACGATTTGGTGCTGGAGGCCTTGAAGGCTGCCGGAAGAGAGGATCTGATCGGCTTTGAGAAAAAGTGTCTGATTCGTCCAAGACGCATAGCGGGACAGAAAACAGGCACCACGATTCCGTCAGGAAGCAGGTCTGTTCAAAGAGGCAATGCAATGGAAAGACAGAGTTCTGCGGGCAGACCGAAAAAGGGTGGAAAGAAAAAGACAATCCGAAATGTGCATAAAAAGAAATGACGTATATATCAGATAAAGATACAGAAAGGACAGATAGTATATGAATATTGCAGTCATAACAGGGGCTTCTTCCGGTCTGGGAAGAGAGTTTTGCCTACAACTGGATGCTTTATTTCACAGAATGGATGAGATTTGGCTGATTGCCAGAAGGGAAGAACGGTTAACGGAGCTGGCAGCGGCAATGCGGAATAAAACCCGGATTTTTGTGTTGGATGTGACAAATGAGAAACAGATGGATGGATTTGTAAAAACTCTGGAGGAAGAAAAGCCGGTGGTTCGCATGCTGGTAAACTGTGCCGGATTTGGACTGATGGGTGATTTTGCAGATTTGGAATACAAAGAACAGATTGGTATGCTGGAGGTAAACTGCAAGGCATTGACCCGGATGACCTATGAGTGTATTCCGTATATGAGGAAAAACAGCCGTATCATTCAACTGGCTTCTTCTGCGGCCTTCCTGCCACAGCCCTGTTTTGCGGTCTATGCGGCTACAAAGTCCTATGTTTTAAGCTTTTCCCGTGCACTTTCCGAGGAACTTCGTAAGAGGCAGATTTATGTAACGGCAGTCTGTCCGGGACCGGTGGAAACAGAATTTTTTGATATTGCAGAACGCTATGGAAAGACACTGGCTGTGAAGAAGCTGACGATTGTACAGCCTGAACGGGTGGTGCGGGATGCGCTGACTGATTCCAGAAAGAGAAAACCGGTATCGGTCTGCTCGGTCTGGATCAAGCTCTTTTATGTGTGTACCAGCCTGATACCACATACTGTGATTCTAAAGATGATGAGGTTTTTGAAATGAGAAAAAGAATGTATATCGTCCCGAAAGGACAGCCGGGATATTTGAAGGCGCAGAGAAAATATACTTTAGTACGTACCATCGTATACTTTGCACTGTCTCTTTCTATTTTTGTTCTGGGTTATGTGACCACGAAAACCAGAACCAATCTGCTGACGGTGGTAGCTGTGCTTGGCTGTCTTCCGGCCAGTAAAAGTCTGGTCAATACGATTATGTTCTTTCGAAGCATGGGCTGCAGTGAGAATGTGTGCAGAGCCGTACAGGAAAGGACGGCGGGATTCGATGTACTGTTTGACCTCATTATGACAACCTATGATCAGAATTTTCAGTTAAGTAGCCTGGTGGTTAAGGGGCATAATATTGTTGCGCTGACTGAATGGGATAAAACGGATATTGCGGCAGCGCAAAAGCATATCGAGGAGTGCCTGAAGCTGGACGGATATAAGGAGTATACCATTAAAATATTCCGTGAGCCGGAAAAATACCTGAATCGTATTGAACAGATGAAGCAGACGGAAGAAGAGGAAAACAGAGAAAAGGGAGAAGTGCTTCAGACACTTCTGTCCATTTCTCTTTAGTCGGTTTATGAAAGAAATTATCGTGAAAGAAAACGAAGCCGGACAGAGATTGGATAAGCTGCTGCACAAGATTTTGCCGCAGGCATCCTCCGGCTTTTTGTATAAGATGCTCCGAAAAAAGAATATTACATGGAATGGGAAAAAGGCAGACGGCAGTGAAAAAACGGCAGTAGGTGACAAAATCTGCTTTTTTTTAGCGGAGGAAACCTTTGCGAAATTCGCCGGACAGGAGGCTGCAGCCAGTCAGGCGGCCGGCATGAAGACGGCAGAATATCGGAAAGCCTATGCTTCGTTAAAAGGTATTCGTGTCCTGTACGAAAATCCTCATGTAGTTCTTCTGCATAAGCCGTCTGGCATACTTTCCCAAAAGGCAGAACCGGGGGATTTGTCATTAAATGAATGGCTGATTGGCTATCTGCTGGAAAAGGGAATCCTGCAGCAGGAAGAGCTTGTAACCTTTCGTCCCTCCATATGCAACAGGCTCGACCGGAATACGAGTGGAATCGTGATTTGCGGTATTTCACTCACGGGCAGCCAGAGGATGAATACTCTGCTTAAGGAGCGTTCCGTACACAAATTTTATCGCTTGATGGTGCAGGGCCGTATGCCTGCGGAAGCATATTTGGATGGATATTTGTATAAGGACGAGGCAGTCAATAAAGTACAGATTCTTTCAAAGGAAAAATACGAGAGGCTTGCTTCGGAACAGAAAAAGCTTTATAGCAGGATAGAAACGGCATATCGTGCCATACAGGAGCTGTCGTTTGAAAAGGCCGGGACAGCTACTCTTCTGGAGGTGGAATTGATTACCGGAAAGACGCATCAGATCCGGGCGCATTTATCCTCGGTAGGACATCCGCTGCTTGGGGATTACAAATACGGAAATCGTGCATGGAATGAACTGTTTCGGAAAGAATATGGTATTTCCAGTCAACTTCTGCATGCCTGCCGGATTGAATTTCCGCAGATGGAGGAACCGCTTGCTGCCATGAGCCATCTAATCCTGACAGATGAAATGCCCCCCGTGTATGAGCGGCTTTTAAGAGATGGAAAACGGTGAGGTGACAGGATGGCAACATGGAATACCAGAGGACTCAGGGGGTCTACCTTAGAGGATTTAATCAACCGAACCAATGAAAAGTACCGGGAAAACGGGCTGGCGCTTATTCAGAAGATTCCTACACCGATTACGCCGGTGCGTATGGATAAGGAGCACAAGCAGATTACACTGGCCTATTTTGAACAGAAGAGTACGGTCGATTATATTGGAGCTGTACAGGGGATACCAGTCTGTTTTGATGCGAAGGAATGCGCAACGGATACCTTCGCTCTGCAGAATATCCATGCACATCAGGTTCAGTTCATGGAAGAGTTTGAACAGCAGGGCGGGGTTGCTTTCTTTTTGATCTATTATACGGGCAAGGATCTTTTTTATTATCTGCCCTTTGTCTTTCTAAAGCTGTTCTGGGACAGGGCACAGGGCGGGGGACGCAAAAGCTTTCGGTTTGAAGAACTGAATCCCGAGTATATCCTGCCGAAGAAGAATGGAATCCTAGTACCCTATCTGGATATGGTGCAAAAGGATTTGGAGGAACGGGATTGACATTTTAAAAAGAGTTTAGTATACTGACAGTTGTTTGACAAAGTAGCATGGTAGCGAATTAACACTTTAAAGCGATAAAGTAAAAAGAGCTGTATGTGAAGAGAAGCATTTCATCGATAAGAAAGGTATGATTAGGATATGAGTAAACGATTAGTACATACCCCGGAAGGTGTACGGGACATTTATGGTGAGGAATATGCCGGAAAGCTAAAGGCAGAAGAGCTTGTTCACAATAAATTTGCAGAGTACGGTTATCAGGATATTCAGACACCGACCTTTGAATTTTTTGATGTATTTTCCAAAGAGATTGGAACAACGCCGTCCAAGGAGCTGTATAAATTTTTTGATAAGGAAGGAAATACACTGGTTCTGCGGCCGGATTTTACCCCGTCCATGGCAAGATGCGCAGCCAAATATTTTATGGACGAGGATACGGAAATCCGCTTTTGCTATCTGGGAAACACCTTTACAAATACCTCAAACCTACAGGGAAAGCTCAAGGAAGTGACTCAGATGGGCGTGGAGCTGATTGGGAATCCCAGCGTGGAAGCGGATGCGGAACTGATCAGTCTGTTAGTGGAAGCGCTGTTAAATACAGGCTTGAAGGAATTTCAGATCAGTATCGGCGAGGTAGAATATTTTAAAGGACTCTGTCAGGCGGCAGGCCTGGATGAGGAAACAGAGTCAGAACTTCGGGAATATATTTCCAATAAGAATTACTTTGGTGCGGAAAGCCTTTTGCTGGAAAAGGAAATTCCGGAGGAATACAGCAGTGTCCTTCTGAAGCTGACGGAGCTGTTTGGAGGCGTAGAGTCTTTGAAGGAGGCCGGAGCTCTTGTGAAAAACGAGCGCTCCCAGCAGGCGGTAAGGCGCCTGGAAGAGCTTTATGACGTGCTTTGCCAATACGGTGTGGAGCAGTATGTTTCCTTTGACCTTGGCATGCTAAGCAAGTATAATTATTATACAGGTGTGATTTTTAAGGCTTATACGTATGGGGTCGGAGATGCCATTGCAAAGGGCGGACGCTATGACAGCCTGTTGTCTCATTTTGGCAAAGACGCTCCGGCTATCGGGTTTATGATTATTGTAGATGATCTGCTGTCTGCCATTTCCAGACAGGGAATCCGGCTTCCTGCCGCAGAGGAGCTTTTCGTCATGACCTATACAAAGGAAAACTTTGCAGAGGTCTTACAAAAGGCCAGAGAGCTTCGAAGGAGCGGAAGAAAAGTGGAAATGAGGTTGGAAGCATGAGTGAAGACAGAAAATACATAACATTTGCCCTCGGAAAAGGAAGGCTTGCAAAAAAGACGTTGGAGCTTTTGGAAGAAATCGGCATCACCTGTGAAGAGATGAAGGATAAGAATACCAGAAAGCTGATTTTTGTTAATGAAGAACTGAAACTGAAGTTCTTTCTGGCAAAGGGGCCGGATGTACCGACCTATGTAGAATATGGCGCTGCGGATATCGGAGTTGTGGGAAGCGATACCATTTTAGAAGAGGGACGCCGTGTCTATGAGGTACTGGATCTGGGCTTTGGCAAGTGCCGGATGTGTGTATGCGGGCCGGCAAGCGCCAGAGAGCTGCTGCAGCATCATGAGATGATTCGTGTGGCAAGCAAATATCCGAATATCGCAAAGGATTATTTCTATAATAAGAAGCACCAGACCGTGGATATCATCAAGCTGAATGGATCGGTAGAACTGGGGCCGATCGTGGGGCTGGCCGATGTCATTGTTGATATTGTGGAGACCGGATCTACACTGCGTGAAAACGGATTGGAGGTACTGGAAGAAATCTGTCCTCTTTCCGCACGTATGATTGTCAACCAGGTCAGCATGAAGATGGAAGCAGGGCGTATCAAGGAATTGATTACCAAAATCCGCGGTAAGATGATGGAGTGCGAGACTCATTAAAGGGCATCCGGAACATGCTGTTTGTACGGGATAGAAAGGCAGGTAGAGCATTATGGAAAACAAAGAGGTAAAGGAACAGGATCTGGAAAACGTATTGGAAATTTTGGAAAATTTTGGAAAATCAGAGACCAGCCGTCTGAAGCTGGAGGTTTCTCTGGAGCAGAATGATGGCACGGCCAAAAAGCAGTATCATTTGGGAAGATGTGATGTCGGAAGTCCATGGGCGAAGGGAACCTGCATTTAAAATCAGACAGAGCGGAAAGGAAGACGGGTATGAGAACCGTAGTATTGACAGAGGAAACCAGAAAGAATTTACTGGAAGAGCTTTTGAAAAGAAGTCCGAATCAGTACGGACAGTATGAAAGCACAGTGGCTGAGATTATTGCAGCCGTGCGTGAGAAAAGGGACGAGGCCATTTTTGCCTATACGGAGCAGTTTGATCATTGCAGGATCAGTGCAGATACCATACGTGTGACAAAAGAAGAAATCGAAGAAGCCTATACACAGGTGGATGCAGAGTTTGTAGAGGTAATGAAGCGTTCCAGAGAGAACATCCGGGTCTATCATGAGAAGCAGCTTAGAAACAGCTGGTTTGATGCCAAAGAGGACGGAACGATTCTGGGACAGAAGATTACGCCGATTGAAAAGGTCGGAGTCTACGTTCCGGGAGGAAAAGCGGCTTACCCTTCCTCCGTTATGATGAATGTCATTCCTGCCAGGGTAGCCGGAGTAAGCAGAATCGTCATGACCACACCGCCTGGGCGGGACGGCAGAATCAATCCGGGTACGTTGGTAGCTGCTGATATTGCAGGTGTGGATGAAATCTACAAGACCGGCGGTGCACAGGCGATTGCAGCGCTTGCTTTTGGAACTCAAAGTATTCCAAAGGTGGATAAGATTGTAGGTCCGGGAAATATTTTTGTGGCGCTGGCTAAGAAAGCGGTTTACGGACATGTCAGCATTGATTCCATAGCAGGTCCCAGTGAGATACTGGTGCTGGCGGATGAAACGGCCAATCCACGTTATGTGGCGGCAGATCTCTTATCTCAGGCGGAGCATGATGAACTGGCATCGGCCATCCTGATTACTACGAGCAGGGAGCTTGCGGAGAAAGTATCTGCGGAAATTGACGGATTTTTACAGGAGCTGTCCAGAGCGGATATTATTCGTAAGTCTCTGGAGAATTATGGATACATATTGATTGCAGAGAATCTGGAGGAAGCCATTGAATGTGCCAATGAAGTGGCATCTGAGCATATGGAGATTCTGACCAGAGACCCGTTTGCCGTGATGACAAAGATTAAGAATGCGGGAGCGATTTTCCTGGGAGAGTATTCCTCTGAGCCGTTGGGCGATTATTATGCCGGCCCCAATCATGTGCTGCCGACCAATGGAACGGCACGTTTCTTCTCTCCTCTGAATGTGGATGATTTCTGCAAGAAATCCAGTATCATATCCTATTCCAGAGAGGCTCTGGAGCGTGCACATGAGGATATTGAGCTGTTTGCAAAGAAGGAAGGTCTGACGGCACATGCCAATTCCATACATGTGCGGTTTGAATAAGCCGGAAAGGAAAGGATAGCAGGTATGGCAAGGAGCAGAACAATCGAGCGAAAGACGAAGGAAACGGATATTCATGTCATCTTAAATCTGGATGGAACCGGAAAAAGTGAGATACAGTCCGGTATCGGTTTTTTGGATCATATGCTGGAAGGGTTTGCAAAGCACGGATTTTTTGATCTGAAATTAAGCTGCAAGGGCGATTTGCAGGTAGACGGACATCATACGGTGGAGGACTGCGGAATCGTGCTCGGAACGGCGATTAAGGAAGCGCTGGGCGATAAGAAGGGCATTAAACGGTATGGCTATTTCATACTGCCGATGGACGATGCACTGGCGCTTTGTGCTGTAGATTTGTGCGGCAGGCCGTATTTTGATTATCAGTGCAGCTTTGAAGCGGAAAGGATCGGAGAGCTGGATACAGAGCTGATTCGGGAATTTTTCTATGCAGTCTCTTATTCTGCAGGAATGAATCTTCATATCCGTATGTTAGCAGGAGTCAATGCGCATCATATGGCCGAGGCAATGTTCAAGGCCTTTGCAAAGGCACTGGATCAGGCGGTTTCAAGGGATGAGAGGATTACCGATGTATTAAGTACGAAAGGAAGTCTGTAAAGGACGGAAAAGAACAATGGAACAGAATTTTAAGAAGTTTATTCCCTGTATTTATCTGTATCAGGGAAATGCAGTAAAATGTTTTGAAGATCGCACGGTAGTCAGCATGAATGCACCAGAGCTGGCAAAATATTACAGTGACAACAATGCGGATGAGATTTTAGTGTTCGATCTTTCCAACGGAGATAAGGAGCATGAGGAAAATCTGGATGTGGTCAAAGCTATCTGTGCGGCAGTGGATGTTCCCGTCATTGGAGCGGGTAATGTACATCGCATGGAGGATATCAAAAAGCTTCTGTATGCAGGCTGTAAAAAGGCGGCTTTGAATTATTCCAAGCCGGGGAATGTGGAGATTACGGAAGAGGTTTCCTTAAAATTCGGTCAGGAAAAGATCGTAGCCTGCATCACGAACCGCAGTGAGATTACGGAGAATGCGGCATTGCTGAAGCAGTATGTATCGGAGCTGATTCTGGTACAGCCCTTTGCCAACGCAGAGAATGCAAAAGCCTGTCTGGAAGCGACCAACCTTCCGGTATTGTTATGTATGAAGGACATTTCGCTGGAAAAGATACTCGGTGTCATCGGTATGGACGGTGTAAGCGGCATCAGCGGTGAAGTAGTGAATGAAAATGCGAAAGAAATTCAGGCTTTGAAAACGCTGTGTGCCGGAGCAGGCATTGCAGTCAATACCTTTGAAGCTTCGATTTCCTGGTCAGAGTTTAAGAAAAACAGCGACGGAATGGTGCCGGTAGTGGTTCAGGATTATAAGACCGATGAGGTGCTTATGGTGGCATACATGAATGAGGAAGCCTACGAAAGTACCTTAAAGACCGGTAAGATGACCTATTACAGCAGAAGCAGACAGGAGCTTTGGTTAAAGGGTGAGACGAGCGGACATTTTCAGTATGTGCGTTCCCTGACGGCGGATTGTGATCTGGATACCATCCTTGCCAAGGTATCCCAGGTAGGAGCGGCGTGCCATACCGGAAATTACAGCTGCTTTTTTAACAAGATCATGGAAAAGGAAAGCGACCGGAGCGAGAATCCTCTGAAGGTATTTGAAGATGTGATGGGAGTGATCAAGGACAGAAAGGTACATCCGAAGGAAGGCTCCTATACCAATTACCTGTTCGATAAAGGAATTGATAAGATTTTGAAGAAGCTCGGGGAAGAGGCAACGGAGATTGTCATTGCAGCCAAAAATCCCAATCCGAATGAGATTAAATATGAAATTTCAGATTTCCTGTACCATATGATGGTTCTGATGGTGGAAAAGGGCGTCAGTTGGGAGGAGATTACGACAGAGCTGGCAAACCGTTAAAAGGATACCATTTTTTTCCTGTCATAAATTGTCTAAAAAGGTGGAATTTTTCCACCTTTTTTATTATAATGGAACATACATGACAGAAATATGAAGGAGAAAAGTTTAGAGAATGAAGTACGGATGGATAAGAGGGATGAAGCGTATTCTGGCGGTTTCATTGGCTGTGGCGATGACCTTCGTGGCAGTACCGCCTGTGGAGACGGAGGCAATTGGTGCAGAGAGTGCGATTGCGGTGGGAATTGATGTATCGAAGTATCAGGGAAATGTGAACTGGGGAGCCGTGGCAGCTCAGGGAATTACCTTTTCCTTTGTGAAGGTAGGAAGTGCCAAAAGCGGACTGGACCCCTATTTTGATGCCAATATGAGAGGCTCTACTGCAGCGGGGCTGCGTACGGGAGTCTACATTTATTCGTATGCGACCAGTGTAGAGGCTGCCGTTGCAGAGGCAAACTGGGTATTAAGCGTCATTGATCCTTATCCGGTGTCTTTTCCGGTGGTATTTGACATCGAGGATGCCATACATAAAAACCTTGACCCGGGAACCCTGTCTCTTATGAGCAACGCATTTTGTATGGTTATTGAAGAGGCTGGATATTATCCGATGGTATATTCCGGTCGGAATTTCTTTCGTGACCGTCTGCCGGGAGTAGTCTATGATAGATGGGTTGCACAGTATAACAGCTCTTTGGAATATGATGGAGCAAGCATCTGGCAGGCAACCTCCAAAGGCGCACTGGCAGGTATAAACGGCAATGTGGATATGAACTATCTGTTCAAGGATTATTCCGGGCTGATTATTCCTTACGGATGGCTTCCGAGAAAGGGCAGCTATTATTTTTATGAAAACTGGAAATTGAAAAAGGGATGGATTGATTATAACGGAGCCAAATATTATTCCGATCCTTCGGGGCGCATGGTGACCGGATGGCAGAAGCTGGATGAAGGCGGTGTCCGCTATTTCAGACCGGATGGAATCATGTCGGTAGGCTTCAATAATATTGCCGAGAAATATTATTACTTTGACCCGAATGGCTATATGCAGACCGGAATGCAGGATATCGGCGGATTTAAGTTCCTCTTTGGAGCCGATGGTGTGATGCACACCGGCTGGCATAATGACGGTGCACATATCCGCTATTTTATGGCAAATGGTGCAATGGCAACCAGCCTGCAGAAAATCGGAGACGCATACTATTATTTTGATGCAGACGGCTATATGCAGACCGGATTTACGCCTATTAACGGCTACACCTTCTATTTTGATGCAACGGGTGTATTGCAGAAGGGGTGGATTTCAGACGGAACCTACCGGTACTATTTCAATCCGGCAAACGGCGCTATGACAACCGGTATTGCCAATATTGACGGACAGATTTATTCCTTCGACGAAAAGGGACATATGCAGACCGGATTTATTGCTGTAAACGGACAGACCTTCTACTTCTCACCTGCGGATGGTACTCTGCAGAAGGGCTGGCTGACCGTTGGATCGAATCGCTATTACCTGACTGCAAACGGAGCAATGGCAACCAACTGGCAGTTAATTGATGGAAGCTACTATCATTTCGACCAAAAGAGCGGTGTGATGACGACTTATAACTGGGTGGATGCCGGAAACGGACAGAAGTTCTTCGTAGGTCTGGATGGACGGATGATGACAGGCTGGCAGCAAATCGGAGGAAGTGTTTATTATTTCGGTGAGAATGGATTGTTGGTGACCAATACACAGATGGTGGTAAATGGTGTACTGTATCAGCTGGATGCAACAGGAGCGGCAACAGCGCTTGGGGCAGTACAATAAATGGGTGAGGTTAGACCCGGGACAGAGCAAACAGACTGTCTCGGGTCTGCCTGTTTACATGGGACTTTTTCAAACGTATTTTCTGACAGGACATTTCATACAATAAAATATAAGAAGATAGAGGGATACCTTGGAGAAAGGAATCGATATGGGAACTATTCCGACCGAAAGGAAACTGGAGCTGATTCGCAGGATGCGGAATGAAAGTCAAAACAATCGTATCAAAATGAGTGGAAGAGAACGTATCCTGTATAACGGGTCAGATTATGTTGACGGGGCCTGTGACCTGCCGGGGCATGAAAAAGCAACCGACCTGCCAGACTATACGGTATCAGGAACATGGAAGTTCAGAGTGTTTGCAGCCGTGTTGCTGTTTGCAGCCTTTGTTGCGTGGGATAATGGCTATTATCCGATGCTGCCGGAAAATACCGGGCAACTGTACCATATCATCGGAGAGGATATGTTTTCCTCAAATTTATTTGCTTTTATGGCGGATTTCCCTTATACTTTAGAAATGAATGAATGAGGAACGAAAAGGACGAGAACATGAGAAAATTAGCATTACGTGATGAAATTCTGCTTCAGGTAGATAAGCCGGCACGCTATATTGGAAATGAAGTAAACAGCGTTATGAAACAGAAGGAAGAGGTAAAAGTACGATTCTGTATGTGTTTTCCGGATGTATATGAGATTGGTATGTCCCATCTGGGTATTCAGATTTTATACGATATGCTGAATCAATGGGATGATGTGTGGTGCGAACGTGTTTATTCACCATGGACGGATCTGGATGCCATTATGCGGAAGGAAAATATTCCGCTGTTTGCGCTGGAATCACAGGAACCGGTAAAAGAGTTCGACTTTTTGGGCATTACCATACAGTATGAGATGTGCTATACCAATATTCTGCAGATTCTGGATCTGTCGAATATACCGCTTTGCGCTGCTGAGAGAACGGAGGAAGACCCAATCGTGATTGGAGGCGGCCCGTGTACCTATAATCCGGAACCGATTGCGGAGTTTTTTGATCTGTTTTATATCGGAGAGGGCGAGACGCAGTATCGTCCGCTTCTGGATCTGTATGAAAAACACAAGGAGCTTGGGACAAGCAGGCGCGATTTCCTGATGGAAGCCGGAAAGCTGCCGGGAATTTATGCTCCGCAGTTTTATGAGCCTGTTTATAAAGAGGACGGGACGATTGCTTCTTTTTCACCCACGGTGGAAGGACTGCCGCAGACCATTCAGAAGGAAATTGTCATGGATGTTACGGATACGTATTATCCGATGAAACCTGTGGTTCCGTTTATTAAGGTTACACAGGACAGAGTAGTACTGGAAATTCAAAGGGGCTGTATCCGCGGCTGCCGTTTCTGCCAGGCCGGTCAGCTTTACCGTCCGGTTCGCGAGCGCGATGTAGAGGTATTGAAGAAATATGCAGTGGAAATGTTAAAGAATACGGGACATGAGGAAATTTCCTTAAGCTCCTTAAGCTCCAGTGATTATTCCGGGCTTGAGGAGCTGGTGAACTTCCTGATTGAGGAATGTAAGGAGCGTACGGTCAATATTTCTCTGCCGTCTTTACGTATTGATGCTTTTTCGTTGGATGTCATGAGTAAGGTACAGGATGTGAAGAAGAGCAGCCTGACCTTTGCACCGGAGGCGGGAAGCCAGCGTATGCGGGATGTCATCAATAAGGGTCTTACGGAGGAAGTGATTTTAAAGGGAGCCGAGGAGGCCTTTCGAGGAGGCTGGAGCAGGGTAAAGCTCTATTTTATGCTGGGTCTTCCGGGAGAAACCGAGGAGGATATCCGGGGAATCGCAGAGCTTTCCAATAAAATTGCAGCAGTTTACTATGAGACAGTGCCGAAGGAAAAACGAAACGGCAGATGTCAGATCGTGGCCAGCACCTCCTTCTTTATTCCGAAGCCCTTTACCCCGTTCCAGTGGGCAAAGCAGAATACAAAACAGGAATTTCTGGATAAGGCCTATCTGACCAAACAGTCAGTTATGGAGCAGTTGAATCAGAAGAGCATCAAGTATAACTGGCATGAAGCGGATGCCAGTGTATTGGAGGGAGTTCTGGCACGCGGAGACAGAAGGCTTGCCATGGTATTGTTAAAGGTTTATGAAAAGGGATGTATCTTTGATGCCTGGGGCGAATACTTCAACAATGATGCCTGGATGGAAGCTTTTGAGGAATGTCAGGTGGATATTGCATTTTATACGACAAGGGAACGTGGCCTGGACGAAATTTTTCCATGGGATTTCATCGATTGCGGCGTGACAAAGGAATTCCTGAAGCGGGAATGGCTGAAGTCACAGGAAGGAGTGGTATCTCCAAACTGCCGCATGCAGTGTCAGGGCTGTGGGGCAAATCGTTTTGGAGGCGGTGTATGTTATGAAAATAAGAATTAAGTTTCGCAAATATGGTTCTATGAAATTCATAGGACATCTGGATATCATGCGTTATTTTCAAAAGGCCATACGGCGGGCAGAGATTTCCATTGCTTATTCCGAAGGCTTCAGTCCGCATCAGATCATGTCCTTTGCAGCACCTCTTGGAGTTGGCCTGATGAGTAATGGTGAATACTTGGATATTGTCTGCAGGGAACCGCTCACCATGAATGGAACGCAGATGAAAGAGGCTATGAATCAGGTTATGGTGGAAGGTGTAGAGATTGTCAGCGTACGTGCACTGCCGGAAGATGCCGGAAATGCTATGGCAAGTGTAGCCGCTGCAAGATATACCGTATGCTTTCGGGAAGGGTATGAACCGGATTTTGACTGGAAAAGTCAATTAGAAAAATTTTATCAAAAGTTGACTATACCGGTCATCAAACAGACGAAGAAGAGTACAAAGGAGCTTGATCTAAAGCCTTCCATCTATGAACTTTTTGTCAGAGAAGAGAATGGACAGGCTGCCATCGAAATGCTGGTAGATGCGAGCAGCGCCGGAAATATCAAGCCTGGACTGGTTCTGGAGGCCTTTTATAAGGAGAACGGAGCAGACGGGCTGGAAGAGGCAGCTCTTCTGATTACCCGAGAAGATACTTACGGGGACCGTGGGACGGGAGAAACACATGAGTTTGTGCCGTTAGAGGATTTTGGAGAAGAATTTTAATGAAGGATGAAGCAAAGCTTGTAATGACAAGATGGCAGGGAAAGTTGCTTTCGCTGCTGATACAGAAGGATAGGCTGCTTCGTGTTCGGGCAGAGAGTGAAACGGAACTGCAGGTGGGTGAAATTTACATTGGCAGGGTGCGGAATGTCGCAGAAAATATCGGAGCTGCTTTTGCAGATACGGGAGATGGAAGACTATGCTTTCTTCCTCTGGATAAGCTTAAAAATCCGATTTTGACAAATCGCAGCTATGATGGAAGGGTGATAGCCGGAGATGAAATTGTTGTGGAAATAACCAGAGAGGCACAAAAGACCAAGGAAGCCTCTGGCGATACCAATCTGTCCTTTCCCGGTCAGTATGCTGTGGTCACAACCGGAAAAAAGCAGCTTGGGTTTTCCGGTAAGCTTTCCAGGGATCAGAAACAGCAGCTTCAAAATTTTTTGAAGGAGCATTTTCAGGATTTCCCTTATGGAATGGTCATTCGTACGAATGCCGGGACACTGCAGGATTTGAGTGTTATGGTCAGAGAAATAGAGACTCTGCAAAAAGAGGCAGACGAACTGATCATGCGCGCTCGGACAAGAACCTGTTTTACCAAGCTGAGGAGTGCGGCTCCTGCATGGCTTCATACGATCAGAGAGATGTATCTGGAAAGCTATGACCGCATCATCACGGATGAACCGGATATCTATGAACAGCTGCAGCATTATCTGGAACAGGAAATGCCAACCTTGTGCGGAAGGCTTTGTTTCTATGAGGATGACATGCTTTCCCTTTCCGCTTTGTATGGTCTGGAGAAAAAACTGAAGGAAGTGCTTGGAAAAAAGGTCTGGTTAAAATCCGGCGGATATCTGATTATCGAACCGACGGAAGCGTTGACGGTCATTGATGTCAATACCGGCAAATATTCCGGAAAAAAGGACGCGGAGGAAACCTTTTATCAGATGAACAGAGAGGCTTGTGAGGAAATTGCCAGACAGCTTATTTTACGGAATCTTTCCGGCATTATTGTGGTAGATTTTATCAATATGGAAGCAGAGGAAAGGAGACAGGAGCTGTTTTCGTATTTGAAAGGTCTGCTCGCAAGGGATCCGGTTCAGTGCAATGCAGTGGATATGACGGCATTGGGTCTGGTGGAAATTACGCGAAAGAAGGTTCATAAAACGCTGGCAGAGCAGTTTACATAAAGGAGAATCAGAAGGGATGAGAATGGTATGGAATTTCTTGGAATGCAGAAGGTAAAGGATGGAAAATACCTGAAAAATTACGAACTGACCTATCGGAATAAAGCAGGAAAGGAGAAACGCTATGAAATTGTCAGCCGCAAGGAATTGAAAACACCGGAGGACATCGGTAAAAGAGTCAGCGGAGTTTCCATTGTGGTGACTATGAACGGGAAACTGATGCTGTTAAGGGAATTTCGGATGAGCATCAATAAGACGATTTTTAATCTCTGTGCGGGAATGCTGGAAGAGGGAGAGACGATTGAGGAATGTATAGCCAGAGAACTGTATGAAGAAACGGGACTTAAGCTGAAAAGGGTTCGTGAAATTTTACCACCATCCTATTCGGCAGTAGGGATTTCCGATACAAAAACCTATATCGCATTTGTGGAGGCAGAAGGCAGTATAGAAGATCATACCTCACAGAACGAAGAGATTACGGCATCCTTTTACAGCAAAGAAGAGGTAAAGGAGCTGCTTCAGACTGAGGAATTTTCCTCCCGTTCCCAGATTATAGCCTACTTTTTTGCCAATTCTGTCCTGGAACAGGACATGGAGGGTTTCCAATCTGTATCAGATTAGTGTGACAAAGGAGATGTTGAGTAAGGATGAAACAAGAGGATATCGAATATATTATAGAAAAAACCAAAAAGCTGCTGGCGGTGGATTCTCCCACCGGCTATACTCAAAATGCGGTAGATTTCCTGATGGCAGAATATACGGCTCTGGGCTATGAACCGGTTCGCACAAAAAAGGGTGGAGTGTTTGTGGAATTGGGTGGAAAACGTAACGATGCGGTTCTCTTAGAAGCTCATACAGATACGCTGGGAGCCATGGTATGTGAAATACTCTCCAATGGCCGGCTGCGCCTGTCTCCGCTGGGTGGCTTAAATCCGAATAATGCCGAAGCGGAAAACTGCCATGTTATTACCAGAAGCGGGAAAAGGATTGAGGGGACTTTCCAGATTCAAAATGCTTCGGTTCATGTCAATGATGATTATGATGGTGTAAAACGGGATTTCGGACATATGGAAGTGGTTCTGGATGCTCCTGTTTTTTCCAGAGAGGAAACGGAGCAGCTTGGAATCCTGCCGGGTGATATTGTCTGTTTTGAGCCGCGCACGCGTATCACCGAAAACGGTTATATCAAGAGCCGCTTTCTGGATGATAAGCTCAGTGTCGGTATTCTGCTTGGATATGCCAGATATTTGAAGGAAGAACAGATTGTACCGGAGCGAAAAATCTATCAGCACATTACGGTTTATGAAGAGGTCGGGCACGGCGGTTCGGCTTCCATTCCGGCAGATGTGTCCGATATTCTCTGTGTGGATATGGGATGTGTCGGAGAGGGGCTTTCCTGCGATGAGCGGAAGGTATCTATTTGTGCCAAGGACAGCAGGGGTCCGTACAGCTATGAGATGGTGGGTGAACTGATTGAGGCTGCCAGACGCGTGAAGGCAGATTTTGCAGTCGATGTATATCCGCATTACGGTTCGGATGCAGAGGCTGGTCTTGCGGCAGGAAATGATGTCCGCCATGCCCTGATTGGAGCAGGAGTCTATGCTTCACATGGCTATGAGAGAAGCCATGTGGATGGTGTAAGAAATACATTTCTTTTATTGCAGGGATATCTTGGATAAAAAGGGAAATACAGCATGAGTCAGAATACAATGACAAAGAGGAAAAACAGCTTCCTGATGCAGGGAAGCATTCTTGCCCTGGCAGGAATTGTGACAAAATTCATCGGTTTTATTTACCGCATTCCAATGACCAATCTGTTGGGAGATCAGGGAAACGGCATTTATTCCGTGGCCTTTGGTATTTATAATATCGCGTTGACCTTATCTTCTTATAGCCTTCCTTTGGCCGTATCCAAACTGGTTTCAGCCAGACTGGCAAAGAGGGAGTATCACAATGCCTGGCGAATTTTTCAGGATGCCCTGATTTTTGCTGTGCTGGCCGGTACAGTGGCCTGTCTTGCCCTGTTTTTCGGGGCAGATGCACTGGAAGAGCTGTATGCCAGAGAAGGCTTGGCAAAGCCTCTTCGGATTTTGGCGCCGACTACTTTTGTCGTAGCCCTTTTAGGCGTATTCCGTGGGTATTTTCAGGGAAAAGGAACGATGATGCCAACGGCATTTTCGCAAATTGCAGAACAGATCATCAATGCAGTGGTCAGTGTCGTAGCAGCATGGCAGTTCATACACATTTATAAAAATACTGCGGAAGAAGCCGCTTACGGAGCTGCCGGAGGTACGCTCGGTACACTGGCTGGAGCTTTGACGGCGCTTTTGTTTCTGGTGTTTGTGTTTATGGCTTATTTTCCCACGATCAAGAAACAGAATGCCAGAGATCATTCTGAACAGGAATCACATGCACAGCTGTATGGTGTTTTACTGTTGACGATTTTTCCAGTTATTTTGAGCCAGACAATCTATCAGATCGGATATACGATTGATGATTTCCTGTTTGGCAACCTGATGGCAGAAGGTGGAGTGGCAGATCAGGTAATCAGTTCTCAGCAGGGAGTATTTAATACGCAGTACAATCTGCTCATCAATCTGCCGGTTGCCATAGCGACTTCTATGGCTGCTTCCACGATTCCAAGCATCGTGTCCTCCGGAGTTCAGGGAAAGCGGAAGGAACGCAATGACAAGATCCGTGTTGTTGTCAAACTCAATATGGCAATTGCATTTCCGTCTGCGGTTGGCCTTGCCCTGCTTTCGAGGCCGATTATTACACTGTTATTTCCGAGTCTGATGACGTATCGCGATGTAGCCGTAAATCTTCTTCTGACAGGCTCCAGCGCAGTTATCTTTTATGCGTTGTCTACGATTACGGGGGCTGTTTTGCAGGGAGGAAATTTTATGCGTATTCCAGTCATCCATTCCGGCATATCCCTGACGGTTCATGTGGCATTGGTCTATAGCCTTTTAAAATACACGGAGCTTGGCGTATATGCTCTGATTATCGGCAATGTAACCTTTCCGCTTCTTGTCAGTCTGCTCAACTGCATATCAGTCCATAGAAAGATGGGATATCGCTGGGAAATGAAAAAGACCTTTTTACTGCCGCTTGCGGCATCCGGTTTGATGGGAATCGTGATATTTTTAATGAATATGCTGATTCAGATGCTGTTTAGCATGTGGGAGGGAATGGAAAAGCTCGGAAATTTGGTCGCTCTTCTCATTGCAGGAGGACTGGGAGTATTTGTTTATGGTGCAGTATTACTTGGAACAAGATGCTTTTCCAATGAAGAAATGAAGGGCTTACCGCTATTGCGGAAGCTGGCAAAATGACGGAAGGAAAGGCTGCGGGTAAAACGAAGAAAAGAAAAGGACAGGAGGGGACAATATGGAACGAAGAGATAAGATCAATTACTATCTGGATCTTGCAGAGGTGGTGGCGCAGAGAAGCACTTGCTTAAGAAAGCATTACGGTTCGGTGATTGTCAAAAATGACGAGGTCATTTCCACCGGATATGTGGGTGCACCAAGAGGCAGGAAAAACTGCAGTGATATAGGACGCTGCATCCGGGAGGAAATGAAGATACCGAGAGGAGAGCGTTATGAACTGTGCCGCAGTGTACATGCGGAGATGAATGCCATTATCTGTGCACCAAGAAATGAAATGCTGGGAGCGAGTCTCTATCTGGTCGGTGTGGATGCCAAGAGCGGAGAATATATTGAGCATACCAACAGCTGCTCTATGTGTAAGCGTGTGATTATCAATTCCGGTATTGAAAAGGTTTATATACGTGATACAAAGGATACGTATCGTGTTATTGAGGTAAAATCCTGGATTGATGAGGATGAGTCGCTGGAAGGAAAATTTGGCTATTGAAATCCTAAATATCAATTTCAGCCTGTGCGGGCTGGTTGTTTCCATCCGAATGACATCGGCTGATGAAATAATTAGAACAGAAGGGTAAGAACGTGAATACAGAACTGAAAAGGGAAAACGGTATTACGGAAGGCGTGATTTGGCAACAGCTTTTGCTTTTCTTTTTTCCGATTCTCATAGGAACATTTTTTCAGCAGCTTTATAATACGGTGGATTCTGTTATCATAGGGCAGTTTGTCGGAAAAGAGGCATTGTCCAGTGTGGGCGGATCTTCCGCACAGATTATCAATCTGATTGTCGGATTCTTTACCGGTCTGTCTGCGGGAGCCAGCGTGATTATATCGCAGTATTTTGGAGCAAAGGATCAAAAACAGTTAGACAGAGCGTTACATACAGCATATGCCTTTTCCATTTTGGGCGGCATACTGGCCGGAATAGCCGGTATTCTGTTGACACCGGCTATTTTCAGACTGATGAATACTCCCAAGGAGCTGATGCAGGATTCCATTTCCTATGTAAGAATCTATTTTGCGGGACTGATATTTGTTTTTATTTATAATATGGGAGCCTCCATTTTAAGGGCAATCGGGGATTCCAAGAGACCGCTTTACTATCTGATTATCTGTTGTGTAATCAACATTCTGCTGGATCTGCTCTTTGTAGTAGGGCTGCGGCAGGGAGTAAAGGGGGTTGCAGCAGCGACACTGATTGCACAGGGGGTCAGTGCAGTGCTAGTCACTACAGCGCTGATGCTGTATACGCCCGGCCTGAAGCTCAGACTACGTGACATTCGCATCGACAGAAAAATGCTGTTTTTCTTATTAAAAATAGGACTGCCTACCGGTATTCAGTCCTGCATGTACAGTGTCTCCAATATTATTGTTCAGACGGCGCTCAATGCCTTTGGTGTCGATATAATGGCAGCCTGGGCAGCATTTGGTAAGATCGACAGCATCTTCTGGATGATCAACAGCGCTTTTGGAATTTCCATTACGACCTTTGTCGGACAGAATTTCGGAGCAGGAAAGTGGGAGCGGATTCGAAAGGGTACCAGAGTCTGCCTGTGCATGGCTCTTAGTATTGCAATCGTGTTAAGCATTGCGTTGATGACGGCAGGTAAATTTTTATTCGGAATATTTACTGCGGATTCCGGTGTAGTAGCAATCGGCCTGCGGATGATGCAGGTGATATCGCCAACTTATTTCCTGTTTGTATTTATCGAGATTTTTTCAGGTACACTCAGAGCACAGGGGCATGTATTCATTACGACACTTATGACGATGAGCGGCATATGTCTGCTCAGGATCGTCTGGGTTTCGCTGATCGTGCCGCATGGAACACTGGAAGAGATTATTGCATGTTATCCCATTACATGGCTTTTGTGTGCAGTTGGTATGACGGTTTATTATTTGTATAAGCAAAGAAAGATTCTCCAGAAAGATTTTCCGAAGAAAATTTCCTGATTTTTTAAATAAGCGAAGAAAAAATGCTTGACTTTTGGGAAAACTAATGCTAAGATATACCAGTATGCCGCATAGCGAGGTAAAAGTATGCAATTGCATCACCACAGCTAGCGAGTAAAGAAAATAGGAGGTGCCCTATGTACGCAATTATTGCAACAGGTGGAAAACAGTACAAAGTTTCTGAAGGCGATGTCATCAAAGTAGAAAAGCTTGATGCTGAGACAGGAGCTGCTGTTACATTTGACCAGGTTCTTGCAGTAAGTGATAACGGAATGAAGGTTGGCGCTGATGTAGCCAATGCGACTGTAACTGCTACAGTTATGGATCAGGGAAGAGGCAAAAAGGTTATCGTTTACAAGTATAAGAGAAAAACCGGATACCACAAGAAAAATGGTCATAGACAAGCATACACCCAGGTTAAGATTGACAAGATTAATGCTTAATATGTAAGGTTTTCGTTATGATGACCATATTGGTGAGAAAAGACAGTACCGGTGCCTATCAGGGGTTCACCTGCATGGGACATGCCGGATACGCAAAACGCGGAAAGGATATTGTCTGTGCAGCCGCTTCGATTCTGGTATTTACCACAGTGAATGCGCTGGATGAAATAGCCGGTGAGAAACTGGATGTAGTACAGAATGAAGATGCCGGATTGTTAGACTGTAGATTTCCGCAGGGTATTCATGAAAAGGGAACACTTTTGATGGATACGATGTTGCTTGGATTAAAAGATATTCAGGTGACTTATGGCAGGAAGTACATTGAACTTAAATTCGAGGAGGTGTAAACCATGTTAAAATTAAACCTTCAATTTTTTGCTCATAAAAAAGGTGTTGGTTCTACCAAGAACGGTAGAGATTCCGAGTCCAAGAGATTAGGTGCGAAAAGAGCTGACGGCCAGTTCGTAAAGGCTGGAAATATCTTATACAGACAGCGCGGAACAAAGATTCATCCGGGTGTGAATGTAGGACGCGGCGGCGATGATACATTATTCGCATTAGTTGACGGTGTGCTGAGATTCGAAAGAAAAGGAAGAGATAAGAAACAGGCTTCCGTATATCCGGTAGAGAAATAGTACGACTGAAAATCGGACTTCAAACATCTTTTGTTTGAAGTCCTTTTTTGAATGTGAAAGGTAACAGTTTATGTTTGCAGATAGAGCTAAAATATATGTAAGAAGCGGCAAAGGCGGTGATGGACATGTTTCCTTCCGCCGTGAAAAATATGTGCCGAACGGCGGGCCGGACGGCGGTGACGGAGGACACGGAGGGGATGTCATCTTTGAAGTGGATGAGGGCTTAAATACACTGACCGATTTCAGGCATATCCGTAAATACAGGGCCGGAGACGGACAGGAGGGCGGAAAGCGCAACTGCCGCGGCAAGGATGGTGAGGACATCGTCATTAAAGTACCGGCCGGAACAGTTATCAAAGAAGCGGAAAGCGGAAAGGTGATTGCTGATATGTCCGGAGACAATAAGAGACAGCTTCTGCTTCGCGGCGGAAAGGGCGGAAACGGCAATCAGCACTATGCAACCAGTACCATGCAGGCGCCGAAATATGCACAGCCCGGACAGCCGGCACAGGAGCTGGAGCTTGCCTTGGAATTAAAGGTGATAGCAGATGTCGGATTGGTAGGCTTTCCGAATGTCGGAAAATCCACCTTTTTATCCAGAGTCACCAATGCAAGACCGAAAATTGCGAATTATCACTTTACGACGTTGAATCCGAATCTTGGCGTAGTGGATCTGGATGGTGCTAAGGGATTTGTCATTGCGGATATTCCCGGACTGATTGAAGGAGCCTCGGAAGGGGTCGGACTAGGCCATGAATTTTTGCGTCACATTGAGCGTACCAAATGTATCATTCATATTGTGGATGCTGCTTCTACCGAGGGACGTGATCCGATTGAAGATATCTATGCCATCAATAAGGAATTGGAGGCATATAATCCGGAAATCGCGCAGAGACCGCAGGTTATTGCAGCAAATAAGATTGACGCAATTTATACAGAGGACAACCCGGTAGAACGGATTCGTGCAGAATTTGAGCCGAAAGGAATTGCCGTTTTTGCAATTTCGGCAGTCAGTGGTCAGGGTGTGAAGGAGCTTTTGTATCATGTAAGCGGAATGCTGGAAGAACTGGACGATGCTCCGGTTGTATTTGAACAGGAATATTTCCCTGAGCTGGAGAGGGGTACGGACGATGAGCCGTTTACCGTAGAATATGATGAAGAGAATGATGAATATGTAGTAGAAGGACCGAAGATTGAAAAGATGCTCGGATATACCAATCTGGAATCTGAAAAGGGTTTCCGTTTCTTCCAGAATTTCATGAAGGAAAATGGCATTCTGGAGCAGCTGGAGGAGCTTGGCATTTCGGAAGGAGATACGGTTCGCATGTATGGTCTCTCTTTTGATTATTATAAATAGTAGAAAGGATACGAAGGATGACAAGTAAACAGCGTGCTTATTTAAAAAGCCTTGCAAGTAATATAGAACCAATCTTTCAGATTGGCAAGTCCAGCCTGACACCGGAGGTAACGGAAGCAGTCAGTGAAGCGTTTAATACACGGGAGCTGATTAAAATTGCAGTACTCAAAAACTGCATAGATGATCCGAAGGAAATTGCAGCCGTGGTAGCAGAACGAACCCATTCACAGGTAGTGCAGGTCATTGGAAAAAAGATTGTATTATATAAAGAAAATAAGGATCATAAAAAGATTATCTTACCGTTAAAATAAAGTCAAACGGAGTAGCTGATATGAGAAGGCAGATTGGAATCATGGGCGGAACCTTTAATCCGATCCATATGGGTCATCTTCTTTTGGCCGAACACGCAAGAGAAGAATTGCAGCTGGATGAAATTCTGTTTATGCCAAGCGGTGTATCCTATATGAAAAAGCAGGACAGCATTTTGCCGGCAGATAAGCGCCTTCATATGGTGGAGCTTGCAGTAGGGGACAATCCCTTCTTTTTCGTTTCTGATATGGAAATCCAAAAGAAAGGCAATACCTATACCTGGGAAACGATTGAGCAGCTAAAAGAAAGCAATCCACTATGTGACTATACTTTTTTGATGGGAGCAGATTCCCTGTTCCATATAGAAAGCTGGAAATATCCAGAGCGTATTTTTGCGGCCTGTCGTGTTGCTGTTTCCGTTCGGGAGAGTATGAATCTGCCTGATTGCCGGAAAAAGGCAAATGAGTTGCAAAGAAAATATGGAGCAGATATTGTCATTTTGCAGACAGATCGGATTGACATTTCTTCAACGGATATACGGATCAGAAGAAAACGGAACAGAAGTATCCGATATCTGGTCCCTGAGCCGGTGCGTCAATGGATCGAGGAACAGGGACTATATATGGAAAATACAGAAAACAGAGTTAATTTGAGGTGACAGATCAGTGAAAACAAAGGATATGGGGAAGCTTCGGAAAACCATGGAAAAAACACTGGATGCAAAAAGATATGAGCATACACTAGGGGTAGCTTATACAGCGGCGGCACTTGCCATGTGTTATGGAGTAAATGCCAAGCAGGCAGAGCTGGCCGGACTTTTACATGATTGTGCAAAATGTATGGATAATTCAAAAAAAATCAGTATTTGTAAAAAGCATAATATCAGTATTAACGAAATAGAATACCGGAATCCATTTTTACTGCATGCAAAGGTCGGCAGCTTTTTAGCGATGGATAAATATGGAGTACGGGACAAGGATGTTATCAATGCTATTTTGAATCATACTACTGGACGTCCCGGTATGACTGAGCTGGAAAAAATTGTCTATGTTGCCGATTATATGGAACCTAACCGGAAGCAGGCGCCTAATCTGGCAGAAATCAGAAAACTGGCTTTCCGGGATCTGGATGGTGCATTGTTAAAGATTCTGGAGGATACCTTAAAATATTTGAGTACGGTAGAGGGTGAAATTGATCCTATGACACAAAAGACCTACGAATATTATAAACAGGAGGCCAAGGGAAAAGCATGATGGAATCAAAAGAAATGGCAAAGCTTGCCATACAAGCTTTAGAGGATAAAAAGGCAGAAGATATCAGTGTAATAGATATCAGCGGTGTATCAGTGCTGGCAGATTATTTTATCATTGCAAACGGAAGTAACCGCAGCCAGATACAGGCTATGATTGATAATGTAGAAGAAAGGCTTGGAAGAAGTGGAGCAGAGTTAAAGCAGATTGAAGGATATGATACTGCAAACTGGGTGCTGATGGATTATGGAGATATTATTGTCCATGTATTTGACCGTGATAACAGGCTTTTCTATGATCTGGAAAGAATCTGGAGAGACGGAAAGAAAATCGATCCTGCTGAATTATAAAAAATTTTACAGATGATTTGTATTAATTTTGTATCAAATAAAGCTTGGCATAAAAACCTGATATTTTGAACGAAATGGCATTTTAGCATTCGGTTCAAAATATCAGGTTTTTTGATGGGCTTATAAAATCGGAATTTATTTATATAGGCGGAAAATACCATAAACCTTACCAAGAATCTGACAGTCATCTACAATGATAGGATCCATGGTATCATTTTCCGGCTGCAGACGAATATGTCCGTCCTCCTTATAAAAGGTTTTGACTGTGGCCGAATCATCAATCAAAGCAACTACCGTATCTCCGTTTTTTGCGGTATTGCAACACTGCACAAAAATCTGATCGCCGCTGAAAATACCGACATTCACCATGGAGTCACCTTTTACCTTCAGAATAAAGGATGGTGCTCCCTTTGGCACCATTTCAGCAGGAATCGGAAAATAGCTTTCAATATTTTCCTCCGCAAGAATAGGTGAACCGGCAGCTACTGTTCCAATTACCGGAATACTGGTGGTCTCGGTACGCACGGTCTGGAAGCTTTCATCACAGATTTCAATGGCGCGGGGTTTGGTAGGGTCCCTGCGGATGTATCCGTTCTTCTCCAGAGTTTCCAGGTGGGAATGAACGGAAGAGGTAGACTTTAAATGGACTGCCTCACAAATCTCGCGTACGGCAGGCGGATATCCTCTCTTTAATATCTCATCTTTAATATATTCTAAAATCTCGGACTGCTTTGCAGTAATCTTGCCATATGCCATAACGACTCCCCTTTCTGAAATATTGATAAACTAATCATAACATAGCAGTCAGAAAAAAGCAAACATATATTCCAAATATCTGTTCGATTATTTGCATAAAAAGTATTGACAGAAGAATACGTGTTCGATATAATACAGATACAAAGAACGGGTGTTCGCAACAAATGTTTGGAATATTTGTTCGGTGTAAGAATGTATGAAGGTAAAGATAGGCATTTATATAGAGGGATTGAAGTATACGAAGGAGGATACAGTAATGAATAGGATGACAGCATTACAAGCACAGAACAGCATTGGCAGAACTATTTATGGGAACAGAGTCTATGAAAACAGGTACAATGGACTTGACAGAAATGCCATCAGTGAACGCCGTATACAGACGAACCGTCTCCGCAGGAAAAGAGAGATGCAGAAAAACTTTTTTCTGACCCTTATGACCATCTGTTTTGCCATGACATTGGCATTTTCCGTGAATGTGATTCTTTCTAATGCAAAGGATCAGGATGAACCCGTTTATTATAAATATTATTCCAGTATTGTAGTAGAAAGCGGAGATACTTTATGGTCTATTGCCAGGGAGCATATGGGCAGCCAATACGAAACCACATCCGATTATGTAAAAGAGGTCATGCAGATGAATTCTTTGACGAATGATAAAATCGTTGCGGGACAGCACTTGGTAATTCCTTATTATTCTGCACAGTTTATGGAGTAAAGCATTAACCCCGGCTTTATCCGGCAGAAGAATAAGATTACAATTATAAAACTCCAACCTATTTAAACTCCGAAAAGGAACCGTTTGTCTGTCCTGTCAGGCATAGCGGTTCCTTTTCCATACTGTCGGTTATAGCTTTTCACGCAACTTTACCGTTTTAGCGGCTTTGCGCTTGTTTTCTTCTTTCATGGCAGCATAATGTTTTCTGGTCGTGTTCACATCCTTATGTCCCAGAACATCTGCTACCAGATAAATATCACCGGTTTCCTGGTAAAGAGTGGTTCCGTAGGTGCTTCTAAGCTTGTGCGGTGTGATTTTTTTCATATTCGTTACAAGAGAAGCATATTTCTTGACCAGATTTTCGACGGCCCGTACTGTAATACGCCGGTTCTGTATCGAGAGGAAGAGAGCTTCTTCATGACCCGAAAGGGGAATCGTGTGGTTACGCTGTTCCAGATAGTCCAACAGAGCCTGTTCCACCTCTTCTCCGAAGAAGACTACATCCTCATAACCACCTTTTCGACGTACCTTGATGGCCATATTGTCGAAATCCACATCCTTGATATTCAAACCTACACATTCTGAAACACGGATACCTGTGCCAAGCAGAAGAGTGAGGAGTGCCATATCTCTGACTTTCGTTTTTTCATGAAAGCGCTGCTGGTTTTTTGTCAGCTTGCTGCCTTCCTCTACTTCGTCCAACAGAATAGCAACCTCATTGGGCTCCAGCCGTATAATTTCCTTTTCATGAAGCTTTGGCATAGGCACTAACGAGGGTGGATTCGTCTCAATCAGTTCATTGCGGTAATAGTAGTTATAAAAGCTTCGAAGTGCAGAGAGCTTACGTGATTTGCCGCGCTCGTCGTTGGTTACTTCCTGACCGTCTTTTTCATAGAGGGAGAGATATTCCATATATTCCTCTATATCTTCACGCTTTACCGCATCCAGAACAGACAAAGGGAAATCGGTAATTTCCAGCTTTTTACATGCACTGTTCGTTTCGTGCAGAAATTCAAAGAATACCCGAATATCATAAGCATATGCAAGCCTTGTACGTGTGGCTGTAATATTGTCAGTTCCTCGGAAAAACTGTTTACAGAACTTCGGAAGAGTTTCCAGAACCTCCCGTAATTTCTTTATATTATCCCGATTGACCTGATCGTGGTAATTGGTATTTTCCATTCATGAGTCCTCTCTGAGAGTGGTAATGTAACACATTTAACTATTCGCAAAAGACGAGTTTAACGAATAGTTAGTGGCAAATTTCATCGGAATCCAATACTATGGTAAAGGGCCCGTCATTCACCAGACTGACCTTCATATCTGCCCCAAATTCACCCTGTTCTGTATGATAACCGTTTGTACGGCATTGTTCCAGAATATATTTATACAGTTCATTTGCGTGTTCCGGTGAACCTGCTTTGATAAAGGATGGACGATTTCCTTTTCGGCAATCTGCGTATAAGGTAAATTGCGAAATGATTAAAAGCTGTCCGTCCACATCCTTTAAGGCCAGATTGGTCTTTCCGTTTTCATCCTGGAAGATTCTTAGATTCAACATTTTTCTCAACATGGTATCTGCCACCTCACGGGTATCTGTATCACAGACACCAACCAGTACCATAAATCCATTCTGAATAGAGCCGATAACCTGTTTGTCTACCGTAACACTGGCTTCCTGTACTCTTTGAATTACAAAACGCATTGCTGCTCTCCTTCTGTTGTTATTGATATGTTAAATTATTAACAATCATCATCATCTAAAATAAATTTATCATTATCCTGTGTTTCTTCTTCCAAAATTTCAGAACTATTTTCTTCCCCACCAGTTCCAATTCCCTTTTCCGATTTTTTACGCTTCCGCGGCTTTGGTTTTGGCCGGTATGCAATAAATTCCTGATTTTTGATGAGACCAACATTCATATACTTCTGCGTCTGGATAGGCAGATGCTTCTTTTTCAGCATCCGGTTGATCCAGGTACGGATGCCGGCATAAAATACGGCAAAAACAGGTACACCGATAATCATGCCGAGAACTCCATATAAGCCACCGAAAAGTGTGATGGAAAAAATAACCCAGAAGCTGGATAATCCGGTGGAATTGCCTAAAATTTTCGGTCCAAGGACATTTCCGTCAAATTGCTGAAGTACGAGTATGAAAATGACAAAATACAGGCACTGAATCGGTTCAATCATCAGAATCAGCAGCGCACTTGGCACAGCACCAAAATAGGGGCCAAAAAACGGAATAATATTTGTTACACCTATGATGACGCTGATTAGAACCGGATATGGCGTACCGATAAAATTCAATCCGATGAAACAGAGGATACCTATGATGATGGAATCCAGTATTTTACCGCTGATAAAGCCACTGAAGGCTCTATGTGTAAAGCGAAGGTCATGAATGATAATGTTTGCTGTTTTTGTTTCAAAAAAGGCATACAGAATCTTTTTTCCCTGGCCTGCAAAGATTTCCTTGCTGCATAATACATAGATGGAAATAATCAGACCGATGACCAGATTCCACATAGCCTTGAAGATGCCGATCAGGCTGGAGGAAACAACCTTCAAAATAGAATTCATCTGCGGAATGACCCAGCTATTCAGCCAGTTTTCCAGCTCGCTGGAATATTTGTCAAACAGGCTCAGTACCAGTTGCTCTGCTTCCGGATTGTCAGCCAACAGTTTTTCGGCCCAGAGAGAAAGCTGCGTTACATAGGATGGAAACTGCAGGATGATGCTCTGGATACTTTGAATAATCTGCGGAATGACCATGGCAAAAAACTCGTATAAAATGAAGAATACAGAAAATACGGTCAAAATGACGGATAGTCCCCGAATGATTTTCCTTGCCTTTGGGGAATCTGTGTCGATTGCCAAAGTATTACAAATGGGATATAAAATCTTCTTTTCAATACCATTTAAGACCGGTGTCATCAGATAAGCAAGTATCAATCCATCTACAATCGGCATGGAAATGGTAATCAGCTTTCCGAATCCATCTGACAGACTGGAGGCGTGAAATACAACATAATAAAGTCCCAGACAGGCAGCAAAGACGAAAAAAGCAGTCAGCCCCCATTGGAAAAATTTTTTATCCCAGTGAAATTTCATATTTTGTTGTGCTCCTTTTATAAGTATCGAATGTACGGCGTATATAATGTCCATCAACATTATATCATAATTTTAATATTTGTGGTATGATAGATGAAGTTTAGTAGAAAGGAACAATATATTATGCGCTTACAGCAGGTTTTAAGTGTAACAAGGAAAGCCATCGATGATTACCATATGATTGAAGAAGGAGATAAAATCGCAATCGGAATCTCGGGAGGCAAGGACAGCCTGACCTTATTATATGCACTTCATGGATTAAAACGCTTTTACCCCAATCATTTTGATATTCATGCAGTTACTGTGGATCTTGGCTTTGACAATCTGAATCTGGACAGGATTGTTTCTCTGTGTGAGGAGCTTCAGGTTCCGTATACGATCGTGAAAACAGATATCGCACAGATTATTTTTGAGGATCGTAAAGAAAGCAATCCATGCTCCCTTTGTGCCAAAATGCGCAAAGGCGCATTAAATCAGGCAATCAAAGAACAGGGATGTAATAAGGTAGCATATGCCCACCATAAGGATGATGTTGAGGAGACAATGCTGCTCTCCCTGATTTATGAAGGCAGATTCCATACATTTTCTCCTGTTACCTATCTGGACCGTATGGAGCTGACAGTGATTCGTCCGCTTCTGTATATGAATGAAATGGATGTCATCGGCTTTGTAAAGAAGAACCAGGTTCCGGTTGTTAAAAGTCCCTGTCCGGCAGACGGAAATACGAAACGGGAATATGTTCATCTGCTCTTAAAACAGCTCATTCAGGAAAATCCAGGGGTAAAGGAAAGAATGTTTACAGCAATTCAGAACGGATTGGATGCCTGGAAGCTGTAATCAGGTGCTGAAAGGAGCTGAAACAAAACAGAGAGGATGCAGATCAGATGCACACTCTCTGTTTTTGCTATTTATTCTTTGCTTCAAAATCTTCTACATATTGGATAATCAGCTTAACTGTACCGTCTACACCAAGAATGCTGCTGTTGATACACAGATCATAGCTGTCTGCGCGTCCCCACTTTTTCGAGGAATAATAATTATAATAGCTCTGACGCTGTTTATCCTTTTTGATGATCATATCCTTTGCCTTGGATTCTGTCAAATCATATTTCTGCATGATTCGCTTTACCTTGGCCTCTTCGTTGCCGTAGATAAACAGATGAACACTGTTCTTGAAATCACTCAGCGCGTAATCCGCACAGCGTCCGACAATGACGCAGGGTCCTTCATTTGCAATCTTCTTAATGGTATCGAACTGTGCCAGAAAGACCTTATGGCTAATCGGCATATCCATAAAGGAAGAGGCATTATAACCGAAGGAATAGGTATCCATCACCAGATTATAGAGGAAAGAATTCGTCGGGCGTTCATCATGATTCTGAATCATTTCTTCACAAAAGCCGCTTTCCTTGGCTGCTCTGGTCAGAAGCTCTTTGTCATAGCATTTAATTCCAAAATGTTCTGCCACCTTTTCTCCGATTTCGCGGCCTGCAGAACCAAACTGACGCCCAATCGTAATCACAGTATTCATACAAAACACCTTCTCTTTCTAAGACAATCTGTTAAATTATCAGTCGATTATCTATTATTTCTTGATTTAATCATATTATAGTTGATTTTTAGGGAAAATTCAACCATTACAGATTTATTTCGGGATATTTACGAAGATTTTCTTCAGACAATCTTTCATACCAGTCATCCCAAATGCTGTCTTCATCAAACAGAGCATTGATGATATAAGAACGGGTCGGTGTTTCACTCAGCTCCAGCATCAGGACGATCCATCCATCCTGAATAATTTCATCCTGAATGAGACGGAAAAAGTATTTTGCCGCGTTTTCTACGGTCGGAACTATTTTATCAAAGGGTTCACATTCATTAAGAAGCTTATCCTGATAGCGTTCCATGATCTGATCGATCTTCTTTTCAATATTTACAAAAAGTGTCATTTCCGTATTGTCAGAAAGCATGCTCAGTAGGATTTCCCAGGTGTGAGGGTGAACATCGCCCTGCTTCCCGCCCAACATAATATAGTGGTTCATATTCAGATAGAACTTAAACTTATACTGCTTATAGGTTTTGGCCATCGTTGTTCTTCTCCTTTTGCTCCAGAATTTTTAACAGGTTTCTACGCAGCTCCAGAAAAAGAGAGAAATCCTGCTTCATTGTTTCTTCTACCATCCTGCTCTCCTCTGTGAAGGTCAGTGTTTTCCAACTGCTTTTGCGGTGAATGGAGTTGATGATTCCGGCAAAACGCACGAAGAAGGAAAAAAGGTTAAAAATCGGCATGATGGTAACGTATAAGATTTTTCTGGCATAATATCTTCGCAGAGAGGAAAACTCTCTTAAGAAGGAAATGATATTCAGGTAATACAGAAAAGAACTGAATACATATAGCAGGTAAATTAATAATACGGCGACGATGATGTTATGAAAGGAATAATTCATACAGCCAAGGGCAATCAGCACGAAATACCAGATCATACGTGGAAAGGCAAAGGTATGGTCTGTCATCAGAAGACGTATGACAAAATTGTTAAAATACCCCCGCAACGGATGCTTCAGGTTATCCTTTAAAAACATATGCGATACTTCCAGTTCGCCAATCTGCCAACGCTGTCTCTGCGTATAAAATTTATTCAGACTTTCAATCGGGTCAACCATAAAGATGGCATTGCTGCAAAGATGCACTTTCTTTTTTAATATGGAACGTATCTGAAAGGTCAGATGAGTGTCCTCACAAATGGTATTCGTATTATATAAGAAGGTCTTTAACAATACCGATTTTCGGAAGGCGGAAAAGGCTCCTGAAAGCGTGTAGATGCTGTTGGACTGAGACTCAAAGTTTCGTCCGGCCAAAAAAGCCTGCGCATACTCCATAAATTCCAGTTTTCGGAACTGCTTCAGGAAAAATCCCTTTGTCTGCTCGATTAAAGCCGGTTCGATCAGAATCGTTCCGGTCATACAATCGACATTGGAATCCGTTTCAAATTGTTTTACGATATTCATCAGTGCCTGTTCCTGAAGAACACCATCACTATCGATATTGATGATATATTTTCCGGTACTGTTAAAAATAGCCTTATTCAGTGCCTTGGACTTCCCCTGCTTGGAATGCATCCACCACATGGCCAGTGTCGGAAAATCAATCTGAGCCTTCTGAAAGATATCGAAGCTGTTATCTTTCGACCCATTATCAATCAACATGATTTCAATCAGTTCATCCGGATAGGACGAAAGATGGATGGATTCCAGACAACGATACAGGGTTTGGCTCGAATTATAGACCGGAATGATCAGTGTAATATTCGGCAGAAATTCCAGAGGGATATCCTTAGGCTGCTCCACACGCTTAAAAAGCAGAAGGAAGAAATTTCCCACAGCAGGAACGACTTCAATGAGAAGCGGAATGATAATCCACGCCGCCCAGAAAAACAATTTATTTGCCAGCTTCGCTATCATAACCAAACTCTCCTACCCGCTGTCTGCGAATCTGTGCTCTGGTAAACACATAAAAATAAAGAATAATGGATAAGGCATAAAAAATCAGTCTTCCGACAATCGTATGTGCTACATAATAGGATTCATTGCCAAAATGATTGATAATCAGGCATATACTGAAGAGACGGATAATATTTGCTGCAATAATCCAAACCGTTCCCATGAGGGAAATCACAAGCTTTTCACGTACATTGTAAACAGCAAAGAAGAATACCAGAGAAATAAAAACGAGAATTTCAATGACACCGCCGCATTCAAAATCCACATAAAGAGAAATCGGCCCATCCGCATTTTCGATAAAAAGAATCGAATGCGCCGTATAAGCCTTGAAAATACCGAGTGCGTTTCCCAAAAGTCCCGTCAAATAACACGTCAGGGTCGTCAATAGATTTGTCAAAACCTTACGTAAAATCAGAAAAGAGAAGAAAAAGGTTCCGACACTTCCAAGCAGAAAGAAATAAAAATCCAGTTTTTTTCTTTTGAATACCGTCAAAAGATATACCCATGCCACAAAAATAAGTACTAATAAAAGAAAAAAGAAAAAAGTATTGCTCATTTACAGCTCTCCTATCGTTTTGCTGGAAGCGGTCTGATATCTGTGCTTTACCCGATCACAGTAGGCTTCTATTTCATCAGGCAGGGTCAGGTTAAAGACATCTCCCAAAAGCAGACGTTCACCAACGCAGTAAACAGATACCGGACTGTCACCGATTTCCAGAGAAATCAAATGCATTCCGTTTCGTTCAAATATTGGTTTCAAATCCTGATAAAAAAAATCACCCATATTTTCCAGAGTCGGTATCACATCCTTAAACATTGGAAGTTCGTTGAGGCGAATGCCCTGAAGTCTGGAAAAATAACCGTTTAACAGCTTTTCATTACTTAAAAAAACAGGATGGTCATCCTGTTTTTCTGTAACATACATGCCCACACGAAAGGTATGGGCATGCATTTTTCTTGGATCCTCAACTACCATGTTATGCATTGCATTAAAGGTTACCTGATACAGATATGCTTCATGTTTTTCCGTCATGCAAGTGCTTCTCCATTCTTTTTCCTTTTCAGCCATACGTAGCTGGCCGGTACCAGAAGGAATACTGCAGCGGAAAAGGGAACGGCTCCTGTCGGCGAGCCTGCCGCTGAAATCCGGTTATACATCAGATTCGGTGTAAAGAACTGAATCATACTGTAGTTATCCAGATCGATGTTTCCGTTCTGCTTTTGAAATTCCGATAATGGTATTTTCAACTCCAACTGATTATTGACGTTTCCTTCGTTTACACGATAATAAGCGGATGCACCGTCTGTCAGAACATAAGACCAGGAGCTGTCACGATGGAGAACATCTACCTGATAGGTTCCGGGAGCTGCTATGGTGCTGGCAAGCTGCTGTCCGTCCGGCCATTCGATTTGATAGGCAGCCATCTGTCCGTCGACAAAGAATTGGAAATCGTTGCCGTTTGCATAGGCTTCATAATCCCGCGCAAAAGTAATATTCAGATACACATTCTCTCCGTCCGAATACATCTGCATACCGTGGCGCACATTGGTATCATAGCTTCCGACAGGGGTTGTATATTTCACATTATCCACCCATACACCATAGTTCCAGCAATTCTGCGAATTATCCCAGTTGTATTCATAGGAAACAGGAATATCCTCCCAACCGCTGAAGCTTCCGTCCACGGCAGGAGCGCTGCTGCTTGAATTTCGGCCGTCTTCCGCCTCAAGTCCAAGAACTTCTGCCTCACTGCCCTGACTGATGATCAGCACCAGATTTCCGTTTTCATCCACGTAGCTTTCCATAATCGTATTGGCGCCGTAGTCCTCGGAAAGGGAATATTGCTTGATTACATTAGTCTCTCCGTCATAGGAATCTGCAATGGTTGTATAATCTACTCCCACCAAAGAAGACGGAGTAACAGATTCGCCATCTTTATTCGTAAACGGTGTTTCCGGTGACAGTGCTGCTTCGGTTTCCGTTTCACTTTCTGTTGCTGCTTCGGTTCCTATTTCGGTTTCTGTTGCTGCTTCAGTTTCTGCTTCGGTTTCTGCTTCAGCATTTGTATCAGTATCCGTTCCCTCGAGCTCCGTTTTTGATTCGGTCTGCTCTGTCTCAGTTTTATCAACTTCGGTTTCTGTACCAGATGCTTCTGTTTTTTCCTCTGAGGATGCTTCTTCAGAGGTTTCCGTTTGTGAATCTTTCTTCTGCGAAGCTTCTGACGTACTTTGTTTGTCCGATGGATCAGTGGTGTTGTCCTTAGCCTCAGCGGAGGAAGCTTCTTTGTTCTTTTTGCCGCTTCCCTTGGTTTCACTTTCACTGCCAGATTCCGAAGCAGAGGCTTTACCTTCACTTTCTGTCTTATGCGAATCTGTGCCTTCGGTCGTATTTGACGCCTCGACTGCATATACCGGGCTCATATGAGAGCCTACAAGAGCCGCTGATAAAATAACGGCCAATACCAGTTTACTGAATTTCCCTTTCTTCATATCCTTTCTTCTCCCTTATTTATACCCACTATGTTAAATAATCTTCCAGTACTACATAAGCTGCAATCCACAGGAAACCGATGCCAATCAAGCCCAGAATACTGCAGACAAGTCCGGCTGCCTGATTTGGATAGACCATCCGAAAACAGGTGGAGCCCTCGTTGATCACCCAGAGATCATCCTCGGTAGAGATAATCCTGTCCGGTACCAGAGTATCCACGGCTGCAAGACCGGAATTGATTTTATCCGCCTCTGTTTGCAGAACGAATGCATTCGTATCCTTTTCTACTATTATCGACAACATTTCCCGTTTTGGCAAGTCCTCATGCGAAATGTTTAAGGTTTCATCCAGAAAACGAAGCAGATCCGAATTGTGTGTTTCCAGATAATAATAAACCAGATTTAAGCCTATAAATGTAATATTATCTTCTTCATTCTGTCCCAGATAGGTCAGATGGCTCTTATCCGAATAACGGGCCTCCTTTAATACTCTGCTGCAGCCGGAAATATATACCGTATTCCAGAGCGACTGATTCCTGTCCCGGAAATCCAGCTTGAATTGATTGCCATTTTCGTTTTCCAGAATCGGGAACTGATCCGTAAATTGTATAAATTGTGCATATACTCCCAGAAACTCATTTTTTCCGGTCAGCGCATTGATTGGAATATGCTGCATGTCGATAAAAATATTCACTCCCTTTTGGGAAAGCTCCTGCAGCATATTTTCCGCCTTTCCCTTGTCACGATAGGTAAAGCCGGACAAATAGAGATTCTGATATTGTATAAGCTCATCCACCGTATAGTCTTCCAGACAGCTGCTTTGTCCGAGTCCAAAGGACGGATAGATATAAGAAATATAAAAAGCGTTATCTCCGATTGCCAGATTGTCATATTGGGAAATGACACCATAGCGTTCCTGTACCCGGACTGCTTTGTATACCACAGCCATCTCGTTTTCGGCTGCAATCTCATAGCCCAGACGGTTGGCCGCCTGCGAAAGAAGCTCCAAAGCTCCTTCCTCCGTGAGAAGCTCCTTTGGAATCACGACCACATCATTTCCATATAGGAACAGTCTGTCAAACATATAATCGTAAAAACCGTCGGCGAATGCCTCATTCAGCTGACTCAAATGCTGTCTGATTTCTGCATTTTCATAATCCCAGCCATAGGTTTCATCCACTCCCCGGCTGGCAAAATACCAGTGTGGGAAAGCACCCAGCAAAGAGCTGTCCATCAACGCTATGCGGCTGTCGGTCAGGGACGCGGCCTGATCCAGCAGGTAATCCTGTATCAGTGCTTCCTGGCGTTCCAATACCCTGTTTCCACTTTCTAGAGAGGTGAGCTGATAAACACCGGTACAGATCGGGATGCAAAGCAGAATCAACAGAAAAATATTTTTCAGCTTATTCCAGCAAAGCAATGTTAACAGACAGAATATTCCGGCACCGGCAATAAAGAAACCGGAATCCCGTAATGCCGGAAAAGGAATCAGTCTGCGTACCGGCTCCAGCGCCGGAAGGGATAAAAGAGCCAGCACAGCCGCCAGAAAAAATCCGGCCGCACGATCTCGGTTTGCCGTCAGAAGACCAAGCAGGGACACAGCCAGAAGGACAATGGCTTCCAGTGTTCCGTTTGTGCTGTATACACTGCTCTTATGGGTTAACAGCCCTCCACTGATCGCGGGATACAGGAAATATCCCATAGCCAGATAGAGAAACAGCATATCGGCAGCAAGCATTGTTTCAAACCGCCAGACTTTTTGTGTCAGCATGGCGAAAATGAGATAAAAAAATATGACAGCACCAAAGGCAATTGCCAGCATATAATTGGATAAGATTAAAAGGCAGAGCAAAAGCGAAAATGGGCACAAGGCCAGTCGGTGCTTCCAACGGATAAATTCAAACAAATAGTACAAAAGCAAGGGTAACAGCAAAATTCCCATCAGAATATCAAGACTTCCCAGAAACAAAGCCGTTTGAAGCGTATGAGGCAGAAACAAAAAGGCCAGTCCGGTGAAAAAGGCTGCTGTCATCTTCTGATGCCGTACACCGAACAGCATAAAGCCCATCTGAGACAAAAATACCATCAGTCCGTAAAACAGGCATATGCCCCCATGCAGGTCACCTGCGCAAAGCAGGGAAAGCAGATGGATTAAAAGATAGCTGACCGGAGAGGTAAAACGGAATATTTCGTAGCCGTTATACCAGTTTTCTGCAAGCAAAGGATATAATTGCCCTTCCTGCCATGCTTTTGCTATTTCATCCAGTCTGTAAAGCTGTGTAAAAAAATCACTCGCCTGCCAGAAAGCTCCGGTTCGGAAAAGAAGGAGCCCAATACAGACAGCAACACCTGCCGAAGCTGCCCATGCAATGATAAAGTTTTTTCGTCTATGTGACGAACAGACTGTATTCATCAATTCCTGTCTCCCCTCCTGATGATTACGTCAAATATTGCTATATTGTATCATTCTTCGGAGCTTTTTTCAACAGATGGGACCTCCAGTCCATAAAACCCTTCCTGAAGCATATAGTAGCTTTTGCGGAGACGTTCAAAATAAGGATAGTAATCCCAATTCTCCCAGTCGTATTCCTGAAACGTCACATTTTTATTCTTTTCATCTGCAATGCCAAGCCAGATACCATCCACCTTTGTGCCTGCAATCGAATGCTTTGTCCAGAAATCATCGATAATCTCTTTGCTCGATGGGTCGCGGAAATTGAGCATCAGCCATGGAATACGTATTTCCAGTATATCTCCCTCATAGTAAAAATCTGCCAGAGAATTATAGACAGTTGAAGTATAATCATTGGTGCCGAAGGTAAGCTGCCCTGCCTCAAATTTTTGCAAGGGTATCGTTTCGGGACGATCCTGCAGCACCAATTCTCTTTCCAGCAGATAGTAGATGGAATGGAACATATGGTTATTCGGCTTACGGATTTCCGGTGTTGTTTTGATGCTGTCATCGTATTTGTCATAGTCAAACTGATACAGATCATAATAGCTGTGCACCAGAAGACGGGAGTCCTTCTTTCCGTGCAGGGAAAGCACAAAATCGGCAGGACGTTCCAAGCTTGTCCTCTCATAACGTGTACTGCCCGATTTCGGTGTAATATCAAAGGGAATCAGGAGCTTTTCTTTATTAAAATCTGCTCCCTCCTTCCGTATCATCAGATACAGATAGGCACAGTCATGTTTCACATACAAAGACAGAGCATCCTGTTGTATCAGAAGATCCTGTTCGCTCCATTCTTCATCGGATCCGTCTAACAGCACAGTCTCCTGCTCTTCACCCGGTACAAAATCCAACAGGCCAAAATGCTGCTCGTTGGTCATTACATCATACCAATAGGCTCTTCGTTCCTCGTCGGTATACTCAGCGGTATTCCAGGTTCTTTTAAACCATTCATCCTGCCATGCAAAAACCAGCCCGCCGGCATAGCCTGTATCGTGGATATCCTTTGTCATGGACAGAAGCATTTCCCCCTGCTCCTGCTCATTATGATTTCCCTGATCAAAGCCGGTGTAAGGATTGGCATGAGTGACGCCGCGGGAGGCAGGAACTCCGTATTCTGCAACGAGTACCGGCATGTTATGCCGGGAAATCAAATCCTCCAGATAGGCCCGGTAGGTATTGATCCTGCCTGTTTCATCACGGTAGACAGAATATTCCTTTTCGGTATACATAAAGTTCGGATAGTATGGATAGATATGATAGGAGGCAAACAGACCGCTTGGAAATGCGTCTGTAGCTTTCAAATCCTCCATATACAGATCCACACTGTATTCCTCTGCCATCGTTTCACTCGGATGTTCCATCACATCCGCTGTCGGCCAGTTGGAAAAGCTGACCGGACGCTGTAACTGATAATGCTCCATTTCGTAAGAAACAATGAAATCACCGGTCTGTGCCCAAAAGACTTCAAATGGCTCCACAGATTCCGTACCAATATAAGTTCCCTGGTAGGACTTCAGATCGGGATGAAGCTTGTTGGTAGTAGATACAAAATCAGCATCGGATTCAATACCCAGAATCCAGCCGATGACATACGGAGAAATATCCCATGAATATTCGCCCCAGGCTTTTCCGGGCTTCTCTTCAATCGTACATTGTCCGTGGATGATATCCACCAGATCGCGCATATCCTGATATAACAGTTCCTGCAGCTCCTGATCAAAGGCATCTGCCGTCTCAGCAACTCTGGTTTCATCGTACCAGGTACCCTGGAACAGATACAGTGGCTTTTGAGCCTTTTGATTATACTCATAAAAGGCCTGATAAAAGGCGGGCGGTTGAATCGTGTAAACCCGGATGCAGTTTGCGTTCATAGCAGCAATCTGCTCAAACCAGCGCGCATATTCCTCATAGGTAATAGCTGTCTCTCCCGGAAAATATCCGGGTTTTCCAAGACCGATGTTGACACCCTTGATATACAGGTCATCAAAAGTGCTGCCGTTGTATACACTTAAATAGCTCCCATTGGTTTGAAAATAGAATCGGGCATCGCCAAGAGTATATGGCTGGAGGGATTGTGGGGATTCGGCCGCATACTCTGTCTCTGGTTCTTCCTTGAGCTCTGAAGCGGAATCTCCTGCCGAATCCGCTGTGACAGTGTTATCTGATATGATCTGCTCACTGCCAAGCATCCTCAGCTCATCCACCTTCCTGCTGTAAGTACTTTCACAGCCGGATAACAGGCAGACTGCAGATAAGAGAAGGACAAGTAAAAGCTTCTGTATTATTTTTCTTCTGATCTGTTTGATGTTTTTATTCTTTTTCATAATGGCATCATTTTATCACGAATGGACAGGCTATGCAATTCCATCTCCAATAGAAATATCCAGACAAAATCTGGATGCAATTGCCTTGAGATAAGCTTCATGATGACTTGCCGCTGCCAGCATGGGTGCATAAGCATCCCTGCCGCTTACACGGAGCATATAGTCCATATCGCCAAAATGTGCCGTATACTCATCTATAAAATCCAATATTCCCTTCTGTATCTCACAAATTCCTTCTGTATTGGCATCGCACTCGCCAAAGGCAAGCCCATCGGGAGCTTCCGGTGAAAATCCGAGAAAGGACGGTGTCGGTGAGGAAAGCAGCAATTCCCAGAATACGTTGTAATCCTTACCCGGATCATGCTTCTTGAGCAGATCACGGTTATGTGCCTGAGAATACAGATAGGCATTTAATATGCCGGACTGCAGGAAAATTTCGGAGGCATCTGGTTCGGCATTGTGTATCGTATTTGTTCCGGACAGAAGCCCTGTAATCTCACATGGCAGCTTCCATACCTGACGGATCAGATAACGCAGGGCAACGGCTCCGCTTCCGGCCCATCCGATATCCACGGCACAGGCTTTTTCTACTCCTTGAAGCTGTTCCGAATAATACTTTTTTGCAATTTCGGATTCCCTCCGATACACCGGAATCACCTCATCCCAATGAAGCAGCAGAAAATCCCTGAGTGTTTCCACGTTTTGATCGGTCAGATATTCTTCCGGACTCGGATAATCCAGAAAGGAAAGCTCCATGGCATTCAGAACTTGTGAAATGGTCTTCCTCTGATTGATTTTGTGATATAAAAAGCGTCGAAAATAATCATACCGGTCATGCTCTGCCATAAGCTTAACTGCGGCCATTCTGGACCAGTAGACATATGCCGTATTCTGATTGGGATAGAGTCTGTCATATGCCTGCTTTAGGATATCACCATCTCTGGAAAGGAAGAGAATTTTATCAATATCATGCTGTGAGCAGTAATCGTGAATATAGGTACAGTATCCGAGTACGAACAGACCGCCATAGATAAAGCCATATTCATATTCCAGGGAACATGTTTTTATACCACTGTATATATAATTATTAACAATTCCCCGGTATGCTCCACCGATTACGGGAGACATATCATAGGGACGGTAGGACAATGACATTTTATGTACACTGGGATAAGGAAGCGTTTGAAATCCGTGCCGTTTTGCCATGAAAAGATCACTGTGTTCATTGTCTCCTACATGAACCTTGGAGAGAGCCGTTCCGATTCTCTCATTTACAAGCTCAAACAATGTTCCTGCCGCTTTGCTCTTGGAGCATTCGCAGGAAACATAAAGCTTTTCAAAGCCGCTATAGCCGTTTTGCAGAAGAAGCTCTTCTAAAAATTCCTGTGGAAGATACATATCGGATAGTATGATAATCCTCTTCTTCTGCCGCTTCAGCCTTTGAAATACCTCTGCCATAAATGAATTGGCATAACAAAACCTGATTTCGAGCAGCTGTTCGAGCTGTAAACCTTTTTCAGCACTGATTCCGGTTTTCCATTCCAGATGCTTCCAGATTTCTGAAAGGGTTACTTCATAATGACCGTTTTTCTGATAACATTTTTGCCGTATCTCCCTTTCTGCCTCTTGTCGTATCCGTTTGAAATCTAAGATACCAAGCTCCTTCCCGACAAAATAAAATAAATCGGCTGGTTCTGAGAATGGCCGGAAAATCAGGGTGTCAAAAATATCAAAGGATATGACATCAAACGGCATGAGCCGGTTTACATATTCCTCTATACTTGGATGCTTTTTAGCTGCCAGAACGGATTCTGTTTCTGTAACAGGCAGCCTTGCACTCTTCTCTTCATAAAATGGCACCGATAACGGCTCATCCAGAAAGTGGCAGAAAAGGATATAGTAACAGAAATTCAGAAACAACAGATAACACCAGGAAAAGATTCTTTGTAATCCATGGGAATTCTGGTGGATTTTGTGATAACGATCCCGGATCCCGGAATGGCGGTTGACGAGGAGGTGATAAAGTTTCAGACGCATTTTGGGAGACTCCTTTGTGAAAATGTTTCGGTCAATTTCATGACTATTCTTCTGCTTCCTTCAACATATTCATAATGGCTGCAATCAATACATTTTTATCAATCTTTTCCAGACGCCTTTTCAGTTCTTCATATTCATCTTCTTCTCTTGTGTTGGATAATATAAATTCATCCATATTCAGAAAGAAATCCGCGAGGGAAATATGAAATGCCTCCGTAATTTTTTCCAATGTTTCAATTGAGGCATTCTTTTCACCACGTTCCAACTGTCCTATATAAGTGGGATGGAGATTGCTTTTGTCAGCTAATGTTTCCTGA
>JAGANL010000022.1 GCA_017624235.1 Lachnospiraceae bacterium
AAAATCGTGTGAAATCGTATAAAGGGATAAGGTGAGCAGATTGCGAAAAACCCTTTATTTTCAAGGCTTTTAGAGGAATTCATTAACGCCCTACAATAAGCGATAATGATTTAAGAAAAGTTAGTTTTCAAATTCCAATTTATTTTGAAGTAATACTCATTATGCACGTTATATCTTGCATTTATAAATTATTTCGGATAAAAATAGCATCCCGGCAGCAACATTTTCGCCCCGCAATGCTATATTCTTCCCACCGACAATATTCAAATGTCAGAAGTTATAATTCGTTCCATACTAGCTTTGAACTTTTACATCCGTTTTCAAACTCCATTTTTGCGCCCTTGTTCGGTTTGCCGTCTGCAGCACACATTCTCACGCACCCTCTCATACAAACGGATTAAAATACCTTCCCCCGTTATGAATCATAAACCCAACAGAAATCCCAAGCGCCAGCACTGCAAATGCCACTGCCGCATAGTCTCTGGCAACAAAGGGCTTTTCCATAATCCAGGTGCGTTTCTTCTGCTTGCCGAATCCCCTAAGCTCCATTGCGTTGGAAATCACTTCAATTCTCTGTAAACTGGAGAGGACTAACGGGAAAAGAATGGCTGCAGAATTTTTCAGTCGCTCAAAGGTCTTGTCCTTTCGGCTCAAATCCACACCTCTTGCCTGCTGAGCCTGTGAAATCTCATGATAGTCCCTCTGAACATCCGGTATATACCGAAGTGCAATGGCCACAGCATAGCCGACCCGGTAGCTGACACCGATTTTATTCAGACTGGCCGCAAATTCACTCGGATTCGTCGCCATGATAAACAGCAGGGCAATCGGAATGACCGCAAGATATTTCATCATAAAATTAAACATGTAAAACAGCTGCTCTGCCACGATGGAATAGCGCCAGAACAGATGCACCAGCTCATGTCGCGTTCCATAGATCCGCACTCCCTGCTCCGGCGAGAACAGATAGATGCCGATGAGATTTATGGCAATCAGGGCCGCCATAAACAGCACGGCAAACCGGACTTCCCTCCACTTCAGGCCGGAAAGCACGAACAAAATGACACCTGTTACAAACATTCCGACCAATACACGCGTGTCATAGGTCATCATTGCCGCTATGCTCCAGATCAGGAAAAACAGCAGCTTCGTCGTTCCCGTCATGCGATGGATAAAGGAATTTTTCTCGATATAGGAAAGTGTCGCACTCATTCGTTTCTCACCTGCCTGTCATACTGGATAAACTTTTCAATATAAGCTTCCGGGTCCAGACCACACCGCAGCGCCAGCTCATACAGAGAAGTCACCTTTAAGCTCGCTCTCTTAAGCAGCTCCGGATCCGAAAACAGCCTGGCCGGAGTGGTATCCGCAATCATCCTGCCGTCTGCAAAGACCAGACTCCGCTCCGTATATTCCAGCATCAGGTGCATATCATGCGTAATCATCAGCACCGTGATACCGCTCTCATTCAGTTCCTTCAGAAATTCCATAATCTCAGTATAATGCCTGAAATCCTGTCCTGCCGTAGGCTCATCCAAAATGAGCATCTCCGGCTCCTGCACGAGAATGCTGGCAATCGTTACACGCTTTTTCTGTCCATAGCTGAGTGCACTGACCGGCCAGCTTCGGAATGGATACAGCCCGCAGATCTTCAGGGTTTCAAATACTCTCTTTTCTACCTCTTCCTCGGACATCCCCTTCAGCCTGAGGCTCATAGCCACCTCATCGTAAATCATCGGCTTGCTAATCATCTGATTTGGATTCTGCATCACATAGCCGATATAACCGGCACGTTCCTTGATCGTATCTTCGGATAAATCCCTGCCCTTTAAGGTAATCGAACCATTCTTCTGTGTGACAAAACCGCACAAAAGCTTAGCAAGCGTACTCTTTCCGGCGCCATTCTTTCCCACGATGCTGACCATTTCACCCTGCGATACCGTAAAGCTGATCTCGGACAGATTTTCCTTCTCCTCCGTATAGCCAAAGGACAGCTCTTCCACCGAAAGCATCTGCTCAGGCACTGCCTTTTCCATCGGCCCGGCCTGATTTTCAAACCATTTGCATACCTGTGCCTTTGCTGCATCCGAGAGCACCATATCCTCCATCCGCTCGGGATGAATCTCCTCCGTCAGCTTCACTCCTGCATATTTCAAAGCCGTAATATAGAGTGGTTCACGGATACCTGCCAGACTCAGACGGTCTGATAAAAACAGTGCAGTCGGAGTCGTATCACTGACAATCCGCCCCTCTTCCATCAAAATGATACGGTCTGCATTCCGATGCATGGCATCCTCGAGACGATGCTCTATGATCACTACTGTACTGCCATTTACCTTCTGCAGATCATCAATCAGCTCCATTGCCTCTCTTCCTGCTGCCGGATCCAGATTCGCAAGCGGCTCATCAAATAAAAGAATCGGCACACGGTTTACCAGCACCCCTGCCATGGACACACGCTGCTTCTGTCCACCAGACAGTTCATGTGGCGCGGCCGGCAGTTTGTCAAGCAATCCCACCTTTGCCGCCTCTTCCTTCGTCCGCCTCTTCATCTCATCCTGCGCAACGCAGTCATTTTCCATGGAAAAGGCAATGTCCTCCAGCACGGTCATACCGATGAACTGGCCGTCCGTGTCCTGCAAAACCGTTCCTACATAACGACTCAGTTCAAATATACTTGCCTGAGCTGCTTCCACACCACAGATGGTCAGCGTTCCGGTGCTCTTCCCCGGATAGCTGAACGGATTCAGACCATTCAGACAGTGTGCCAGCGTACTTTTTCCGCAACCGGAAGGGCCTACGATAATGACCCTCTCCCCCTTGTGTATCTGAAGATTGATATCATGTATCGTAGGCTCTGCCTGTGAACGGTACTGAAATGTATAATTTTCAAAAGAAATCAGAGTTTCCCGCACCTTTTACTTCTCCTGTTTTAAGCTTCCCTCTTTGGTTCTGGTCTTTGCGTAAGCTGCCAACAATATGGTTCCTACAATCGCTGTGGTAATAAAGTTGGAGGCTCCTGCCCAGAGTCCCTGTGCCAGAAGCTTTTCTGTCGGCTCGTTGTAAATCAGAATATCCAGTGCCGGAGCAATCACTAACCATGCTACTGCATGTCCCACTAACTGGAACAGATTAAAGGCAATGATCTGCTTCGTACCGAACTCGCCTTTTTCAATATCCACCTTTTTCTTTGCCAGACCAATAATCAGACCGAATACTGCGGATGCAATGATCCAGCTCCACCATGGGCTGCCCCAGGATAAATCAATCAGCGTATGCCCGATAAAGCCGACCAGTATACCTACAACCGGCCCGTAAATCACACCAAATACTCCTAAAATACCATACTGAATATTGATCGTCGTATTTGGAACCGGGCTCGGAATGGCTACAAAACGTCCTAATACAAAAAATAATGCCGCACCAATGCCAATGGCAACGATGCTCTTGATGGAAAGACTACTTTTCTTCTCCATACTGTTCCTCCTTCTGCCGCAGTTTATGCAGCGCTCTTTCTCCTTTGTCCATGCGCAGCTTCGCTTCCCTGCGTATGGCTTTTACCGCTTTTAACTATACCGCAAACTTCCCTCTCAGGCAACTGAAAATTCATCCGCATCAGTCCTCAGATAGAATAATTCATGGCATCCAGCCGTTTCTGCTGCCGCTCTACCAGATCCGCAATCGTCACACCATCTACGACCTGATCAATTGCCTTCTTCAAATCCTTCCAGACATCCAGTGTTTCACAGGTATCACACCGGTCACACTCATTGACTTCATCATCCAGACAGGCCACAGGACTTAAGCTTCCCTCCGTCAAACGAAGAATCTGTCCTACCGTAAAGTTTTCCGGATCTCTGGCAATCCGGTAACCTCCCTGTGCTCCGCGGACGCTCTTCACACATCCCCCCTTATTCAGAATAGAAATAATCTGCTCCAGATATTTCTCTGAGATTCCCTGTCTCTCTGCAATCTGCTTTACCTTCACATATTCTCCGGTGTTATGCAGCGCCAAATCCAGCATCACCCGGACCGCGTATCTTCCTTTTGTTGAAATTTTCATAGCCTGGTTCTCCCTTCTTACATTTCTAACATCTGTTACGTAATTTCTGTCCACTACAAAGACAATGTCCGTCCTCAGACCGGCTCCTAATAAACTGCTTCTTCCAGCTGCTTTAATGCCTGTTCCAGCACACTTCTGGGGCATGCCATATTAAGGCGCATATAACATCCGTTATTTTCTCCGAATCCACTTCCCGGACTCAGCCACACATGCGCTTTCTTTAACAGAAACTGCATCAAAGCCGCCTCATCCATTCCACGCTCCCTACAAAAATCCGTAAAATCAAGCCATACCAGATAAGTCCCCTCCGGCTCAGTCAACCGAATCAGCGGAAGTCTGTCCTGCAAAAATTGCCGTAAGCAGGAAAGATTACCTCTCAAGTAAACAAGCAGCTCGTCCAGCCAGCGGTCTCCATACTGATATGCAGCCTGACATGCCGTCAGCGCAAAAACATTCAGCTCCGAATATCCGGTCAGATAAAGCTCCCTTTTCAGCTTCCTTCTGCGTTCTTCATCCGGTACGAAAATATTGGAAACCTGTACACCTGCCAGATTGAAGGTTTTGCTGGGTGCCGTACAGACCATACAGTTTCCTGCAATCTCCTCCGACAGCGACGCAAACGGGATATGGGTATGTCCCGGATAGGTAAAATCACAATGGATTTCATCCGAAATCAAGAACACCCGATATTTTAAGCAAAGCTCTGCCACCCGAAGCAGCTCCTCCCGGCTCCAGACTCTGCCAACCGGATTGTGCGGACTACAGAAGATCAGCAGTCTGACCTTCTCCTCACGTAGCTGTCTATCCATTTCCGCAAAGTCTATTTCATATCGACCGTTATGATTTTTCAATGTATTGTCGATCAGTTTTCTGCCGTTCTCTGTAATACAGGCGGCAAAGGGATGATAGACCGGCTGCTGGATCATCACAGCCTCCCCCGGTTCCGTAAATGCTCTGACAGCCGCACTGATTGCAAAAATCACTCCCGGTGTCTTGAGAATCCATTCCTGCCTTGGTTTCCAACCATGTCTTTTATCAAACCACGATATAATATTTTGGTAATAATCATCCTTTGCTTCCGAGTATCCCCAGATTCCATAGTTTGCTTTCCTGGATACGGCCTCCATCACCTCTTCCGGTGCCCGAAAATCCATATCAGCCACCCACATCGGTATCGCCTGCTCATCCCCGTCAAACTCCTCTGCAAAATCATATTTTTCACTGTTGGTATTTCTACGTTCAATTACCTCATCAAATGTAGCCACTTCCCTACTCTCCCTTATCCAATTGTCTACTATATCATATCACAATACTATGAATTAAACAACCACTTTCCCCAATTTTATATAAAATTCTATTTTCTGTAAAGTAGCTATCTACGGAAAAAGAGCGGAAAGCCTGACCGCTTTCCGCCCTTTCCTTTTTTCACTCTGCTGTTACTTTCTCTGTCCCTTATTCGGTAAACGGAACCACTGCCCCATCATATTTTTCATTGATAAAGTTCTGAATTTTATCTGACTTCAGAACCTCAACCAGCGCCTTGATACCTTCGCTGTTCTCGTTGCCCTCATTTACTGCAATGATATTTACATAGGTCTTAGCTGCTTCGGAATCCGATTCCTCTTTTGCTACGGCATCCTTTCCAACAGAAAAGCCTGCCTCCAACGCATAGTTACCGTTTAATACAACAAAGGCTACCTCATCCTTGACTCTGGCTACCTGTGCAGCTTCCAGCTCCTTGATGCTGACATTGTGCGGATTCTCTTCGATATCCTTCACGGTTGCCTGCAATCCTGCGCCCTCTTTTAACTTAATGATACCATTATCCTGCAGCAGAAGCAGTGCTCTTGCTTCGTTTGTCGTATCATTCGGTACGGCAATGACTGCACCGTCAGAAATGTTTGCAAGATCTGTTTCGGTTCCTGGATAGATTCCAAACGGCTCATAGTGGATACCGCCTGCATTCACTAATTTTGTACCATGCTCTGCATTGAAATCATCCAGATACGGAATATGCTGGAAATAGTTTGCATCAAATTCTCCGCTATCTACTACCAGATTCGGCTGTACATAATCTTCAAATTCTGTCACTTCCAGATCCCAGCCCTGCTCTGCCAGAATGCCCTTTGCTTCTGCCAGAATCTCAGCGTGCGGTGTCGGGCTGGCTGCTACCTTGATGGTTCCCTTTGCTTCGACCGCCTCACTGGCTGCTTCGCTCTCTGCAGCCTCAGCATTGGCATCCTCTGAACTGGCATCCTCTGCTGCTGCCGTATCCTGTACGTCTGCCGCTTCACTGGCTGCTCCGGCCGCGCTGCCATCTGCTGCGCTGCTGCCGCATCCGGTCAAAAGCCCGAATGCAAGTACTGTTGTAAGCAATGTAGAAATCAGTTTCTTTCTTTTCATAATTTTTTCCTCCTCTAAAAAACATATCTATGAATCCATCAGGCTCTTTAACCTGTGATTCTCTTATCCAGCTTTTTGGAAAGCCATGTGCCGATGAGCTGTAGAATCTGCATCAAAATGACTAACAGAATCACCGTCACAATCATAATGCCTGTCTCATAACGGTAATAACCGTATCGGATGGCAATGTCTCCGAGACCGCCTCCGCCTACTACACCTGCCATTGCGGAATAACCGAGAATGGTTCCGAGAGCAATCGTAGCACCCACAATCAGAGAGGTACGTGCTTCGGCAAGAAGCACCTTCCAGATAATCTGCCACAGATTTGCTCCCATACTCTGTGCCGCCTCAATCACGCCCTTGTCCACCTCAAGCAACGAGGACTCCACCATCCTGGCCACAAAAGGCGCTGCCGCAATGACTAACGGTACAATGGTTGCAGTCGGCCCATAGCTTTTCCCGACAATAAACTTGGTCAGCGGAATGGCCATAATCAACAGGATCAAAAACGGAATACTTCGCAGAATATTGACCACAAAATCCAGAATTTTATAAATAAAGGCATTTGGCTTTAAACCGCTCTTTGCCGTAACCACCAGCAAAATGCCCACCGGAAGGCCCAGAACGTATGCAAACAAGGTAGAGGTAACCGTCATATAAAGTGTCGGAACGATGCCCTCCACCACCAGCATTCTTACTATTTCATTATCCCACATAATCGTTCAACTCCTCCACTGTCAGATTTCTGTCCCTCAGATACTGCACCATGCGGTCTGCAATCTGTGTATCCTCCGGCAGCTGCAATATCATCTGTCCATGAGCAATACCGCCGATATCCTTGGTATCAGCTAACAAAATGTTGGCCGGTGCCTTGCAGTGCAGCACCATATTGCCGATAACCGGCTCAAAGGAGGAATTTTCCTTGAAAACAATGCGGATACAGCGTTTTCCTGCCATCACTGCATATTTGTTTTCATTCTGGAATACCAGTTTTCTGGCAGCTCTGGACTGAGGTCTGGAAAATACCTCTTCCACCGTTCCCTGCTCTGCCAGCTCTCCGTTGTCAATGATCGCTACGTGTGTACAGATTTCCTGTACCACGGTCATTTCATGGGTAATGATTACTACCGTAATGCCATACTTCTGATTGATTTCCCGAATCAGCTCCAGAATCGCCTTTGTCGTCTGCGGATCCAGGGCACTGGTCGCCTCGTCACACAAAAGAATTTTCGGATCCATGGCAAGCGCTCTGGCAATCGCCACTCTCTGCTTTTGTCCGCCGGAAAGCTGTGCCGGATAAGCGTCTGCCTTTTCCTCCAGCCCGACAATCTTCAAAAGCTCCTGTGCCTTTTTACGCGCCTCACTTTTCTTGCGTCCTGTAATTTCCATTGGAAAACAGATATTGTCCAGAACACTGCGCTGCATCAGCAGATTAAAATGCTGGAAAATCATCGCAATTTCTGTTCTTGCCCTGCGAAGCTCCGCTTCGTTCATTTCCGCCAGATCCCGTCCCTCGATACAGACGGTTCCCTCCGTCGGTCTCTCCAGAAAGTTCAGACACCTTACCAGTGTACTCTTTCCGGCGCCGCTCATGCCTATAATGCCATAAATCTCTCCCTTGTGTATATCCAGATTGATGCCCTTTAATGCTTCTACCTTATTGTCCTTTGTTGTAAAGACCTTGCGGACATCCCGGACCTGAATCATTGTTTCCATCCGTTATTACCTGCCTTTATCATCTTCCGATACACCGTCGCACGGGCGGTTTCCCGGACGCCGGATTTACAGTATCGTACCGATTTTATCATAAAAGCTATTCTTCTGTAAATAGCGGGGTAGAAAGATAGCGGTCTCCAGAATCAGGAAGAAGTGCCACAATGACCTTTCCTACATTCTCCGGACGCTTTGCCAGCTCAGTCGCTGCATGCAGTGCCGCGCCGGAGGAAATTCCTACCAGAATGCCTTCACTGACTGCAAAAGCCCTGCCGTCTGCAAAAGCATCATCGTTCTTGACACGGATGACTTCATCATAAACCGTGGTATCCAATACTCCCGGAACAAAACCGGCTCCGATTCCCTGAATCTTATGCGGCCCTGGTGCATCACCAGAAAGCACTGCCGAAGAATCCGGCTCTACAGCGACCACCTTCACATTCGGATTCTGCTTTTTCAGATACTGTCCGACACCGGTTACCGTACCACCGGTTCCGACACCTGCTACAAAGATATCTACCTTGCCATCGGAATCCTCCCAAATCTCCGGTCCCGTAGCTGCCAGATGCGCCGCCGGATTTGCCGGATTGTCGAACTGTCCCAGGATCACAGCGCCTTCAATGCTGTCTCTCAATTCCTCTGCCTTTGCAATAGCACCCTTCATACCCTTTGCCCCTTCGGTCAATACAATCTGAGCACCATATGCCTTTAACAGATTTCTGCGTTCTACACTCATCGTATCCGGCAGAGTCAGAATCGCTTTATATCCCTTTGCGGCTGCGACAGATGCCAGACCGATACCGGTATTTCCGCTGGTCGGTTCGATAATGGTCGCCCCCGGCTTTAACACTCCCTTTTTCTCTGCATCCTCAATCATGGCAAGAGCGACTCTGTCCTTAACGCTTCCTGCCGGATTTAAGTATTCCAGCTTTACAAGCAGTGTTGCCTGGTCTACCCCTGCCCTCTTTGCAAAATTCGCTGCCTCCATTAAAGGTGTTTTTCCAATCAGCTCCGCTGCATTCTTTTTAATATTTGCCATTTTCTTTTTCCTCCCTTTTTCTTTCTATTATTGCTTTTATGTATTCCGTTTTTATTTCCTAGTTATTTGCTAGGTTTGTTATGAATTGAATGATACCACTGTAGGATGCTCCTGTCAACAACTTTTTGATTTTATTTTAAAGAAAAATGAGAGCATTCTCAAATCGTTCAACTGCCGATTTGAAAACGCTCTCTTATTCACTGATAATGCTATGCGCCATTTTATCTGGTAATCATCGTACCCGTCTTGCCTCTTACTGCATCATTTGCCTTCTCCAGGGAAGTAATTAAAACGCTGCCCTCCGGTACTTTTTCCAGATATGCGATTGCTGCCTCAATCTTCGGAAGCATGTTCCCTTCTCCGAACTGGCGCTCTTCTATATATTTTTTGGCTTCCTCCACATTCATGTGACTCAGGCCCTGTTCATCCGCTTTGCCGAAGTTTAAGCATACCTGCTCCACGCTGGTCAGAATAATCAGGATATCCGCCTTTAAATCGGATGCCAGCTTGCCCGCAATGCTGTCCTTTTCAATGACAGCGGAAGCTCCTTTTAATGCCTGCTTCTGTTCAATCACCGGAATACCGCCGCCGCCGCAGGCAATGACCACCTGATCGGCATCTGCCAGCGTCTTAATTGCTTCAATCTCCACAATATCAATCGGCTTTGGAGCTGCTACCACCCTGCGAAAGCCCTCATCCACATTTCCTGTCACATAGTTGCCCTTACGTACCTCGGCATCTGCCTCATCTCTGGTCATATAACGTCCGATAATCTTGTTCGGCTCATAAAATGCTTCATCATATGGATCCACCGTTACCTGTGTCAGAATCGTGCTGACTGGTTTGGAAATGCCTCTGGATAACAATTCCGCACGAAGTGCATTCTGAATATCGTATCCGACATACCCCTGGCTCATAGCCGAACAGACACACATCGGTGCCGGTGTATAATCGGGATAAACCCTGCGCAGCTCTGTCATAGCTTTGTGAATCATGGATACCTGGGGACCATTGCTGTGTGTAATGGTCAGCTGATAATCCGCCTCCACCAGATCCGCCAGTGCCTTTGCCGTTACCCTCACTGCATCCTTCTGCTCTGTCGTCGTATATCCGAGTGCCTGATGTCCTAAAGAAACTACCGCTTTTTTCCTGCTCATACCTTTATCCTCTCAATCCTGACTGTCAATCTCGTAAAATCATGTAACGATTATATCAAATTCTGGACAGTTTTCCAAGGGTTATTATGGCGGTTTTACATCCACACTTTCCAACTATTCCCCGCCTGCCGCAAGCGCTGCCACAAGCGCTCCGATCATAATGCAAAAATCCGCCAGATTAAATACTACCTGACGAAACGGCTTCCATTTCACGCCAAAGCTGAAATAATCCACCACATATTTTCTCTTCAGCCTATCATAGGTATTGCTGAAGGCCCCGCCAAGCAGCAGGGCAAGGCCGGTTCGAAGGGTCGTATTTCCTCTGTTTCCCAGAGAAAGTACAAAGAGTACCGTCACTGCTGAGGTCAGCACGACCGAACAGACAGCCACCCATATTTTCTTCTTTTCACCCAGATTTAAAAAGGCTCCGTTATTATGATACTTTCTTAAAATCAAGATGCCTCGTAAAACAGGCTTCTCCTCATCTGCTCTTCCCTTCTGCTCCACACGATTTTTTATTCCCAGCTCTGTCAGGAAAATCCCGACAATCATCATAATATACTTCATCCGAAAGCCTCTTCCTTTTTCTCCCATTCGTTCAGGATTTCTTCACACTTCTCCGTATCAATATCCTCCACAGCACTTCTCAGCTTTTCAAATAACGGCTTCTGCACATCGTCCAGAACATACTGCTCCATTTCCGCGATTACCTCTTCCATCCTGTCAGAATCCAAATCGTCCATAGCTGCACGCATATCACAAAAATGCTGTGCCAGTATATCCGCAGTTATCTTCCTTTTTTCGCCTTCCGATACCTCTGTCTCATCAAAGAAAACAGCAAGAATTTTCCGGTATGCTCTATACTGCTCCAGAAGCATCGGCGTACATCGGTGAACTGCATCTGCATCTTCCGCATTTCCCGCTGTTTCCATCCGCTCTGCCAGATTTGCCAGTTCCCGTGCCCCTATCTGCCTGGAAGCACTCTTTAGAGCATGTACCTCTATGGCATATTCCTTCCATTGCTCCTTCTGCTCATATGTCTCGATCAGGGAAGACTTCTTATCAATGACACGGTAATATTCCTTCAAAACGGCCAGAAACAGCTTTTCGCTTCCTAACAGATCCAATGCTGATTCCGTGTCCAGCTCCGGTATCTGAATACCCGTCCCTGTCTCCGGCTTTCCTCTGCTGCCCTTTACAATCTTTTCAGCCGGCAGCCACCTCTTCAGCTTTGCCGTAATGACCTTTAACTCAATCGGCTTTGCCACAAAATCATTCATGCCTTCCTGAATAAACATTTCCTGAACTCCGTCCACTGCATTCGCCGACAAAGCAATGATTGGAACTTCTCCGTTCCTGCCCAGCATCCTCCTGATAATATGTGTGGTTTCCACACCGTCCATCTCCGGCATCATGTGATCCATAAATATCACATCATACCGCTTTTTCTCTATCTTCTCAATGGCCTCCTTACCGCTGCCGGCTGTCTCGATCCTCATTCTGAGCGGCTCCAGCAATCCCCTGGACACTGTCAGATTGACCGAGTTGTCATCTACGATCAGCACCTCCGCCTCCGGTGCAATAAAGTCAAAGTCCTCCTCGGCCAATTCATAAAAGCCCTTTTCCAGATTTTCTCCCCTCAGGATACCCGCAAGACTGAGAATATAAATCGGCTTCTGCAAAACACGGACATTGGGGATATCATATCTGCGGGTAGACTTGAACTGAATCAATACAATACAGTTCATATCTTCATTTTCCATGAGAAATTCACTGACCCGGGAAGTAAACAACGAATGTTCTACAAACAGAATTTTGATGCCGCTGTTCTTCACCTCCTCCAAAAACTGCTCCGACGGAAGCGCTGTGTATTCCGCTCCCATTCTTGACAAATCCTTTCTAAGCTGTCCCTCTATAAACGGACTCTCTATCAGGCCGGCCGTACCTGTTTTTTCCGGCAGCCGGCTGATCGAAGGATTTCGCTTGATGACCTTTTGCGGAAGAGAAAAGGAAAAAGAACTGCCTTCTCCATACTTGCTCTGTACCTTGATATTACCATGCATCAGCACAAGCAGCTGTTTACAGATTGCCAGACCCAGACCGGTACCTTCCACATTGCGGTTTCTCTTACTGTCCAGCTGCTGGAAGGATTGAAACAGCTTGCCCAGATCCTCTTCCTTGATACCTCTTCCCGTATCAAGGACAGTCACTCTCAGTTCAATGGTATCCTGATTGATCCATTCAAAATCCACGGTCAGCTGTATCAGACCCTGCTGTGTAAACTTAACCGCATTATTGGCTATATTGATCATAATCTGTTTGATTCGGATACTATCCCCAAGCAGCTCCTGCGGGAGCTCCGGATTGACATCCATCAAAAACTCCACATCCTTGTTGCTGATACGCGTTGCAACAATGTTTACAATATCATTCAGCATAGACATAGGTTTATACACTGCTTCATTGATATCCATTTTACCGGATTCTATCTTGGAAAAATCCAGAATATCATTTATCACAGTCAGAAGTGTCTGGCCTGATGCCTTAATCTGATTCACATAATCTCTCGCGCGGGGCGGCAGGTCTTCCCTCAGGGACATTTCTGCCATACCAATTACCGCATTCATCGGTGTGCGAATCTCATGACTCATATTTGCCAGAAAATCCGATTTCATTCTGGAGGCCTTTTCCAGTTCCATATTTTTGAGATATAGCTCATATTTGCTGTAAGCAATTTCCGACAATACGTTGGCAATGACCTGCAGAGAACGGGTCGCATCCTCCACCCTTTCCCTTTTGATAATGTTCACTCTCTCTGCCGCCCTGATATACTCCTCCGCATCTACACCAATTTCCTCTGCTACTTTTCTGAGCTTTTCCTCATCCGGCTCCTGAATCAATACCTGCCCACCAATAAAACAGCCAACCATCTGGTCATTCGCCATAATAGGGGCAGCAAAATCTACCAGTCCCGCATGACAGTTATAGGCGCAGGAGACTCCCTCCCGCAGAGCCTGCTCTGCCCCCATCTTATCACACAGCTCACACCTTCTTCGTCCAACCTCCGACCTTCTTGTATATTTCGCGCAAAAATCCGTAAATCGTGATCCCCTGGTCACAGGAACACCATACCGGTCTGTTGTCAGGGATGCCATTCCTGTCATTCTGGAAAATGCGTCCTGTATCTTCTGCAGCATATCCACTTCAATTAAGTCCGTGAGATTGATTTCTCCGTCTCTGATCTCCATGTTTCCCGCCCCCATTACTCCAATATCTCCGCAATCGTCGCTGATAACCGTTTCATATCAATAGGTTTCAGAAGATATCCATTCGGCTTCATCCGCAGTACCTCCTGAATCATTTCCCGATCAGACACTCCTGTCAGAAATACAACCGGCAGATTCCGCCATTTCTCATGACTGCGGATTTGATTCAATACCTCTGCTCCATTCTCTCCCGGCATCCGATAATCCAACAAAATCAAATCCGTTCTCCTGGTCTCCAAAAATTTCATAGCGACCTTGCCGTTAATAGCTGTTGCTACATCATATTTGGCAGAGAGATGACCTTTGATCAGCTTCAGTACACTGCTGTCATCATCCACGACCAGAATATGCTTTCTGGCAGGAGGCGCTCCTGTTCCTGACCCCTCTATTTCTCCCAGAATCTTCATCATCTCCGCAATCGTATCCTCTGCCTCCAGAGAGAACTTTGATCCGGTCGAATCATCCTTTCCGTAAAAATCCACGGGGCCCTTCTCCATTCGGACATTTTCCGCAGGCTCCCTTTTTCCTCTCACCAGCTTCAGGATCCTGTCTTCTATGTTCTGGTACGTAATTGGTTTTTGCAAAATAGTGACATTGCCGGCATTGGCAACCTTCTTAAATAATTCGCAGTCTACATAATCCCCGATGACCACGATTGGAATTTTCTCCCCGATTACATTTCTCTCTATATTATAAAACCTTCTCAGAACCTCCTGACTCTCTGCCTTAAGACAATATACAAATACATCGGGTTCCATATACTTCATATGATGCAAAATATCGTCATACCGGTCGGAGCAGCTAAGGCACTCAAAACTGAAATCCATATGCACAAAAAATTCGCTTATGACCTTCTGGTTATTTCCACTCAACAATACTGTATACTTCATAGGCAGCCTCCTGTCCATTTTCTCATTTGATTTTTCTATTATATCAAATTTCTGGAAATTTGGCACTACATTTTATAATATTCTGAATTTTTATATTTCTCACATAACAATATACCGTCACGGTAGTAGCGACCTCTGTATTCCCTTCAGTGCATCAAAAGTTCTTACCATGTTCAGCCTCCCGAACCCCTCTTATGACAAATTAATGTCACAAACCTTTTGAAAAATCTCCCCGGCACCTCAAATACCAGCACAATTCCCAGCACAATGGCAACGGCCGCCTTGATTGCAGCAAATCCATTGTCTGCCGCCTCTGCCGGCCGATCCGTTACAAGATAATATGCAGTCCAATAAATCCCCGCTCCCGGCACCAGCGGGAAAATCCCGGCAGTCAAAAACACAGTTGCCGGACACCTGTCCCAGACTGCCAAAAACCGGGACATCAATACTACCAGCATGGTAGCAAAAAAGGTGGCTTCTGTAAGTGTAAAGTGGACATATACCACCAATACTGAGTAAAGCCACCAGCCTGCCCCTCCCACAAGACCGCAGTAAACATAATATTTCCGTGGCACACCAAAAAGCAGCGCAAACGCCACGGTTCCTAAACCAGCGGCAATCACCTGACCAATCATAGCAGTATCCCTCCAAAACAGCGATGATATATCATAAACATCGCACCTACACCAATTGCCACGCACAAGAACACCAGCATCGCGTCCAAAAGCCGTACTGCTCCGGAAATATAATCTCCGTCTGCAATATCGCGGATGCCATTCGTAAAAGGAACACCGGGTACAAGCGGGATGATCGAACCTATGATCATGTGACTGAGATTTTCTCCCAATCCCAGCCGGCAACTCAGAATGCAAAGCAAGGTAACCAGCGCGGCACCGCAGATATTTTTTGTAATCTTGGACATACGAAATGTACCGGTCATCAGCACAAAAACATACAGCAGAAAACCGGCGGCAAACGCCACCATACTGTCTGTCAGACTTCCGCCAAACAAATAACAAAAGCAGGCACTGCCCACACCGGATGCCAGTACCTGCATGTGAAAACTCTTCCCGGGCATATGCCTGATTTTCTCCAGCTTTTCTTTTGTCTGCTCTATGGTATAACGCCCCTCTTCCACCTCACGGGAAAGCTGGTTCACTGCCACCACCTTATCGAGCTGCGTTCCCTTCACCGGAATGTGCAAAACCTTGGCATACAGTCCGTTCGGACTTTCTGGATTCTGACTACCTGTGGTAAAAATGCCATTGCTCAACACAAAAAAATTCTCGGATTCCACCCCGAAATGCCGGCATATCCGTTCCATGGTCTCTTCCACCCTGGAGATTTCCGCTCCGTTCTCCAACAGGATATGCCCGGCCGACATAGCGATCTCCAAAACCTTATGGTCTTGCTGCTCCATTTTCTCTTGTTCCATCATCTCATTATCTCCGATTTCCATTCGGTATGATCTCATCCATGATGATATCATACTGGATTCCGAAAACGACGGCAATATTTATTTTTCTTTTCACCCAAAATCTCCAAACGTATAATTCCATTGAATCTCTACTCTCTTATCCCTGTAAATCATAACCTTCTGAATAAATACATCCACCGCTTCCTGTGTCAGCTTTTTCATCTTCCTATCCGGTTTCGGTTGGCGGTATTCCTCCGTCAGTCTGCTAAATGCCAACTCTGTTTCTTCTATTTTGCATGACAATTCCTCCATCTGTGAAGCGATCCTGTCCGCCCTGCTGCGGTATTCTCCTGCTCCAATCTGTTTTACAGCATAGCTTTCATACAACGTATCCCTTTCTGTCTGCAAATGACGATACTGTATCCGATCATGACACAGTTCTTTCTTCCGTCTGTTCCATTCCTGTTTCCGGAAGGGTTCCAGGCTTTCACGCTGTTTTTTCAAATCTCCACGGCACATCAGTTCCCGGCCAATTTCTGTCAGCACGATTTCCTCCAGAATATCCGCCCTGAAATAAGTACAGCAGTCCGGTATCTGCGGCAGGGAATGTTTTCTGCACCCAAAATGGCTCGGCATCCCGCCATTGCTGCTCTGCGGCTTATAGCTCATCGCACATCCGCATCCGCCGCAATATATTTTGCCTGTCAATGGATGCTTTTCTCTATTCTGTAAGGCAGCGTTTTTCCTTCTGGCAGACCGTTTCGGGCGAAAAGCGGACACAAGGGCAAATACCTCCGGTGTGATGAGCGGTTCGTGATGATTTGGGAGCACTTTCCACTCCTCTCTCGGAACCGCAGTCCCTGTTTTGCTTCCTACACACTTACGGACTGTTTTACCGTAAGCCATCTCCCCAAGATAGAACCGGTTATTCAGGATACCTCTGACTGCCGTACCGCTCCATTTCCGGTGTTCTCCTGCCTTGGCCCGCTCAGGATAGCGCATCTGTGTGACAGTCGGCGTCTGTTCCTCCATCAGCTCCTTTGCTATCTGCGTACTGCTCATGCCCTTTTCTGCCAGAGAAAAGATATGACGGACGATTTCCGCCTCCCTTTCATTGACGACCACCGCATTTTTTTCGGTCTCACTCTTCGCATAGCCAAAAGGGACCTGTCCAAATACATATTCTCCTTTTGCACATTTATTCTGAATGGATGTCTTTACCTTTACTGACACATCCTTGCTGTACAGGTCATAGAGCAGTGTTTGAAAAGCCGTATCCAGAGGGATGGTACTGCCTTCATGCTCCCTGCTGTCATAATGGTCATTTACGGCAATGAACCGCACTCCCAGAAAAGGAAAAATCTGATTCAGGTAATCTCCCAGTTCTATGTAATCCCTTGCAAACCGGGACAGATCCTTTACCAGGATACAACCGATTCGACTCTGCCTTACCTGTTTTAGCAGTTCCTGCATCCCCGGTCTGTCCATGCTCGTGCCGGAAAAGCCGTCATCGCAAAACTCTGCTAGCTCCCGTTCCCTTAATTCCGTATCATGGCTTATGTAGTCTAAAAGCAGCTCCCGTTGATTGGAGATGCTGTTGCTTTCCCACTGCTCCGTGGAAGTCTTACTGTCCGAGGTATCATCCTCTATGGAAAGACGAAGATAGATGGCAATCTTCCTGTTATCCTTCATTTTGCTCCCGCCGTTTCTTCCATTTTTCCCTGATCCCGGCTGCTGCTGACGCAGTCTCCGGTGTAATGAGCGGCTCATGAGCCGCTTCCTGTACCACCCATTCCTCTTTTGGCTTATGAATACGATTGCTTTCCTCTCTTGCAGTGATACTGGTTTTTCCCTGTATCAGCCTGCCGGCATAAGTATCGCTTTTCACAATGCGTTCCACACCGCTTTTATTCCATCCTTTGTAAACTGCATCCGGCAGACAGCAGACCTCCCCTGTCTTGTGATAAACTGCGGGGGGATTGATTTTGCGGATGTTCAGCTCCTTCACCACTGCCGTATAGCTTTCCGTCTCGATAAATTTCTGATAAATATACCGGACAATCTCTGCCGTATTTTCATCCGGTATCAGCTTGCGTACCCTGCCCTCCCAGACTGCCTGATATCCATACGGTGCAGGACCTCCCACATAGGAGCCCTCCTTTCTTCTCTGTACCAACGATGTCTTTGCTTTCATGGAACAGTCCCTGGCATACATATCGTTTACCAGATTCCTGATTTCCACCGCCATAGCGCTTGACATCTGTTGCATTTCACTGCCTTCTGCTCCGGTATCCCAACCATCCGCCACAGCTATGAAACGCACTCCAAGAAACGGAAAAATCTTCTCTATATAATTTCCGGCTTCCAGATAATTTCTGCCAAAACGGGACAGGTCCTTTACAATCACACAGTTAATGTCTCCCCTGCGGACATCCTGCATCAGCCGCTGAAACGCATCCCGGTTAAAGTTGGTTCCCGTCTTTCCCAGGTCGATATAACAATCTGACACCTCCATTTGATCCGTATGCTTTCCATTCCATTCCTCAATGAATTTTCTGGCAATCTCTATCTGTCCCTCCAGGCTTTCACTCTGCGAAGCCCGGGACTCCTTCCTGTCTGTCTCTGCGGAGAGTCTGGCATAAATCCCTGCCCTATAGTACCTGATCTTCTGTGCCGTGACAGCGCCTGACCGTGCATCCGGATTTTTTCCGGCGGAGCGCCTCTTCGATATTCTCCCCATACTCACGCACTCCTTTCCCCACCGTCTTCCTGCATAGAACGTGCAGCAGCGCCTTTCTGCATGGTCCGATACTCATCCCGAACATAAAACGATATCTCAAGTCTTTTCCCCTCATACACATAAATGCGCTTTACCAGACTCGCTAACGTATGACGGTCAATGTCCACAAGTTCCAGAGCTTCCCGGACTTCCGCCAGTCTCGAAGCATTGACCGCGCCAGTCTGATACATTTGCCGTATCAGCTCCTGCTGCCGTTCCTGCGCTTTCCCCAGCTCCTCCACTTTTCTTTGAAATATCTCCTGCAGATGCGCAAATTCTTCCTCCGTCACAACCTTCTGCCGAAGATCCTCATAAAGTCCTGCACGAAGACCGCAATACTTATCCCGCTCCCGTTTCAGCCGTGCAAGCTCCTTCCGGCATCCTGCATCAGCTTCCAGATTGATCTCCCTTTCTTTCACCTGTTCCCATAGTGTTTCCTGCTTCCGAAAAACATTTACATATTTCCGTACGGCAGTCCCCACCAGCTCCTTTAAGGTATTTTCTTCTATGCTGTGGCGGCTGCAGCCCTCGCCCCGGTTCTTCGTAGAGCAGATATAATATCCCCTGACGGATTCCTGATACCGAACAGTACGCCGTACCATCTGTTGTCCACAATCTCCGCAGTACAAAAGTCCCATGAATGGACTCGGTCTTTTGCTTTCCGGGCTGATTCGTCCGTCAGCCTGAAGCAGATTCTGTACGACTTCAAAATCACTCTCTAATATAACGGGTTCATGGGTATGTTCCACACGAACCCATTCTTCCTTTGGTTTTTCCATACTCTTTTTGACCTTGTAATTTACTTTTTCCGTCCTACCCTGCAGCAAATGTCCCAGATAGACTTCATTGGTTAAGATGCGCTTTACCGATGAGCTGCTCCACCTGGAACCGGAGTCACCGTTAAACCCGCCCCGGTAGTCCATTCCCACAGACCGTTTATATTCCTTTGGCGAAAGAATGTACAGTTCATTCAGCTTCTTTGCAATGGCAGACACCGCCATTCCCTCAATTTTCCACTGGAATATCCTGCGGACAATCTCCGCCGCATAATCATCTACCACCAGCTTGTGCTTATCCTCCGACGACTTGCGGTAGCCGTATACCGCAAAAGGGGATAAGCACTCTCCGGCTTTCCGCTTCACGGCAAGCTGACTCTTTACCTTGATGGAAATGTCACGGCAATAGGAATCATTGATAAAATTCTTGACCGGAATCACAATCTGCCGTTCACTTGTATCTGCCGAAATGCTGTCGTAGTGATCCGTCAGGGCAATGAAACGCACACCAAGCGCAGGAAATATCTTTTCCAGATATCTCCCGGTCTCTATGTAATCACGTCCAAAACGGGACAGGTCTTTCACAATTACGCAGTTTACCCTTCCCACTTCAATATCGCTCATCATCCTTTTAAATTCCGGTCTGTTGAAATGACTGCCTGAAAAGCCATCGTCCACATAGCTGTCATAGAGCTCCATATCCGGCTGTTCCTTTAAAAAGGAACGAATCAGTTCCCGCTGACTTCCGATACTGTTGCTTTCAAATTTAGATATGCCATGAATCGTATTGTCATTTTGCTCCGTCTTTACATGATCATCTCGGGAAAGGCGAAGATACATGGCGGCAAAAAATGGAATGTTTCTTTTCGCTTTTTCCATCTCACATAGGAATTTCAGATAACCGCTGCAGATACTCTGCCATTCTGTCATCTATACTGGCTCCATTTTCCTGAAATCCGACCTTTACCACATAATCCCCAATACGGTTGACATAGACATTATTGGTCTGCCGGGCAAACGCCTCCAGTTTTTGAGCCACCGGCAGGGAAGCGTCAATCTCAATGTCTTTTAAATCTGTCAGAGTGGAAATATCTACTGTCCGTACATCAACAGCCGCCATCTCTGCAAGTCTTTCCTTCGTCAGTTCCATGGGCTTCTCTCCTTTCCATGCAGTATGAGTTTTGCCTCTGTCTAAGTCTATTCCTGTGCCGGATTGTCCTATTCCGCTCTGGTATGAAGCATCGTTTTTTACATAAATCATAGTTTCGTTTCGGATGCTTCTATAGTATAATATTTTATGTCATTGTGTCTAAAAAGGGAATTTTATATGAGATTTTGAAAACGAATGAAAGAAGGATGTTTTATGGATGCAAAATGGTTCTTATTCCGTACCATTCTTATTTTTTATGCGTGTACCGTTATGTATCTGTTGCTGGATGTACAATGGACAAAGCTTTCACAGAAAAGGAAATTGTGGGGTACACTATTCTTTACTGTTTTTATCATCCTGAATACCTCGGCACAGCTTGTATTGGATTATCAAATATACGAAAAGTTTTATTTGCTGCTTACCCAGCTGCCTGTATTTGTGCTGTTCCTCATAATATCTGATTATCGGGGAATTAAACTGTTTTTTGTTTTACTGACAACGGTATTCTTTTCGTCACCGGTTATGATTTTACTATCTGTTCTCCGTCACTTTTCAGCGGCTTACGTATGGGCATTTTTTTTATGTAATTTGGCTTTGGTTTTTCTGATCTATCGCTTTTTCAAAAAACCGTTTAACTACATGCTTTCCTATGGTGATAATAAGATGTTCCTGCTTTTTTCTGCTATTCCCCTGCTGTATTATATCTATAGCTACGCATGCACCAAATATCAATTTGTCGATTCCGTCATCAGCGAACAGTTTTTCATCAGGCAGATACCATGTCTTATTGTTCTGTTTTCTTATGTATTGTTAACAGCAATATTTCATGTGGTTTCAGAAAAAGTGGAACTCAAAAACGCCCAAAACCTTGCCATTGCCCAATTAAATGCTGCTACAACGCAACTTGAACAGCTTCGGATTACTGAGCAGCAGTCTGCTATTTACCGCCATGACTTAAGACACCACATGAACTATCTCAATATCTGCATTACAGAAAACAAATTGCAGGAAGCTGCTGCATACATCCAGCAGATTTATCATCAGCTGGACAGCATGAAAGTGGAGCGCTATTCCGAGAACGAGCCGATTAATCTCATCCTTTCCTCCTATGCAGGCAAAGCAAAGAAAAAAGATGTTGCCATCAAGATCCATGTAACCGCTACAGATTTCTCAAGGTTTCATGTAACCGATTTGTGCAGTTTACTTGCCAATGCCTTAGAAAATGCCATCACCGCCGGCAGTCAGTCCCCCAACCCGGATTTACGCTATATTAACCTGCGGATGTATGAAAAAAACAACAAACTCTACCTTGATCTTCGCAACGGATATGTTACTGAGCCTGTATTCGAAAATGGAATACCCGTTTCATACCGGGCCGGACATGGCATTGGTGTAAAAAGTATGATTCATGTAGTGGAACAGTATGAGGGCATTTACCGATTTGGAACAGAACACAGAGAGTTCTTCTTTCAGATGTTCATGTGAATAGAGCTTCTCACTCACTTGACACTATAATACCATTATCCCCCCACTCCCTGTTCGGATAGGAAAGATTCTCTTCACGTACCGCGCCGCGGATCAGGTAATTGCGTACGTCCCTTCCAAACACAAATTCCTCATTCCGCTCCACCACTGCCCACTGCAGAAACTGTGCAGCAGCGCCTGCCGTCAAAGCGGCCGCCATGGAAGACCCGCTCATTCTTCCATTGATGGTGGGAATATCGACTCCCGGTGCGGAAATGCCGGGACTGATTTCTCCGTTTTTACCAAATCCTCTCCCGGACTCCGGCCAGAAGCTGTGGTTTTCGTCATTATAACTGGACACCGTAATAATCTCTTCCGCATAACCGGGAATCGTCAGCGTCGTATAAGGAGTGGGCTTTAAAAAATAGGTTCCCTCCGTACGAAAATTGCGTATGGGCAGCCAGATATGAAAATTGTCATTCGTACATTCTCCGACCCCAAAGACCCGTATGGTCCAGATGCCGGCTGCGGGCTGTTCAAACCGGATCAAAATTCGTTCTTCGCCGGAGCCTTCCTCGACCAGATTGTAAATCACATTGACCGTACTCTTTTCATATAAAAATCGGTGCCTGAAATTCTGTCCCAGCGTCCCCATTCCTGACGGAAATGCCTCTCCGCTCGGCGAAATGACAGAAACCGTATAGGACTGCGGTATCCTTCCCCAAAGCTCTGCTACAAATCCGGTGGTATTTTCCGCCACCCTGATTTCCACATCCTCGTAAGGCTCTCCCCGGCGCACACAGGTATTTCCCTCAAAATGTCCGGCACTGTTTCCTTCATTTCCCCCGCAGACCACGATAGAACGGCTGCGGCTCTCCAGCATGTTCTGCATATAGCGGGAGAGGATCGACTTGCCGGTATGGGAACCCTGATTCGTCCCAAGGCCAAAACAGACCACAAGAGGTCTTCGCAGATTGATGGCAAAGCTGTCTAAATATTTGAGCGCCAATAGGATGTCGCTTTCGGAATAGGTATGCGCACCCTCCGGGATCAGCCTGAAATCGCGCAGATACTCTTTGGCCTCCCTCAGTTTTACCACTACGATTTCCGCATCCGGTGCCGCACCCAGAAATTCCATTCCGTCTCCTGCCGTACCGCCTGCAATGCTTCCCGTCTGTCTGTTTCTGAGCAGATTACTGCCTGCTGCCACACTGGCCAACGCAGTTCCATGTCCTATCGTATCCGTGGTCGGCACAAGCTGTCTCGGATTCTCACTGGCCAACGCGGCATTGATTTCCTCCCGCTTATACTCTGTACCAAAGATCTGTCCTTCCGGCGGTTCCCCTTCCTGTATAGTCTGATCCCATATAGACATAATTCTGGTTGTTCCGTCGGAATATCGAAATACCTCCTCCTCATAACGAATTCCGGTATCCAAAAACCCAATCACCACACCACGTCCGGTTAAAGACAGGGGGGGTAGCTGTGTCTGTCGGATGCCGGTATCGGTCAGTGCAAAGGTATCAAAGCTCCTTCCTCCCCCGCTGCCCTCTGCCATCAGCCCAAAGCACTGCGGAATCACATATAGGGAGCCGCTCCCACCTACCGGTACATTCCTGTTTACATACACCACATACATCCCCTGTCCTGCCGGAACGGAGCACAGCTCCACCTCCATCTCTCCGAAAACTTCCCGTGTAATCTGATAATCCAGCAGAATATCAACATAATCCTCCGATAAAGCCATTTCCCTGCAATTCATTTTTGCTATGCTCACTCTTTTTCTTTTAATATATACAGCGGAGGAAAATCTGCCGCTGATATTCTGTGAATATTCTTTTTAGTCCTCATAGACCGTTGTCACAATTTCACCATCGGTACAATCAAACGTAACAGCATCGGAATAAGCATAGTTGCCCATGGCATCCCACATCTCAAAGACCATGGAATAGCTTCCGTCATACAAATCAGCCTCGCCAAAGGAAGTATCGGCGGTCACGGTCAATTCCTCCGCGGTATACATCTCAAAGTCATCATCACCGCTGTAAGAAGCCAGCTTCCAAATGGTAGTAATCACATCTCCCTCAGCCAGTAGACGCAGCTCCTTGCTGGCCATACCGGACTCATCCAGGCCCTGGGAGGCACCTAAAATGGACCATTCCTCCGCATTAAAATCGTATGCAACCTGCAGATTATACTCTTCTCCATTTAACAGGATTGGCACGGAATAGAGATTGTAATCCTCACCCTCGAAGGAAAGCTCCATATAGACCAGATGTCCGTCGATAGCTCCCCAGACACCCCTGAAATTATCATAGAATACACCATTGTCCCAGTCGGCGGTCAGGTCGTTGTCGGTACCTAACAGCATCATCTGGTCATTTTCCTCATCCACATAGAACAGGGAAAAGCCGATACCAGCCAGAATATCATTGGCCTCAGAACCAAGATTCAAAATGGAAGTTCCCTCATCATTCAGATCCAGCGGAGCGCCATCCCAGCCCATATCAGCCAGAGTCACAATCTCGGGCAGCTCCTGAATGTCCAGAGAGGCTAAATATTCCTCACCACCCTCAGCCAGCTCACCGGTAAGACCGTAAGCATACAGATGCTTGAAAGCCAGACCGGCACCCAGGTTAATATAGCCGTTGAAATCATCCACATCACCATTGTAGGAGTAGTAACAGCTCAGACCAGTGGCTTCGGAACGATAAACGCCGCCCACCTGATACAGCACGCATTCCTCCAGAGCATCGCAAACGTTCTGCGCAGAGGGCAGCATCCATGCGGTCTGACGGGCAAGGTGTCCCAGATCGACCATATTGGTGTAGCCCTGTTCACGGGTATTTCCGCCGTAATTCTCGCTCTGAACGGCCGCACGTCCCAGCTCGGCAAAGAAGCCGGGATCTTCCGTTGCAGCCACAAAAGCCTCCTGACCGAAGGATTCATAAGCCTCCAGTAATGGCGTCAGCTTTGACAGGTCAATGAGAGACAGTGTGGTCTGATCCTGTGTGCCAACCGCTTCACAGCCTTCGTAATATGTATCGCAGATGGCAGTTCCCAACTCAGCTCCGTCCATCGTCGGATCATCTGCCAACGCACCCATCCAGCCGGAATAGAGCCAGCCGTTGCCCGGCTCCACTTCCTCGGAGGCCACCAGATACCTGGCAAAATTCTGGAATGTCGCAGCCACATCCACCGTAGCCATCAGACACGTATCGAAGCCAACCAGTTCCAAGGCCGGGTTTTCCGCGTCCGCGGGCCAGACAGCGTCAAAAGCCTGATACATTTCAGCCAGATCCAGCGAATCCAAACCATAAAGCTCGTCAAAGGCCGCACCGTTTACAGAACCGCCTCCATGGTTCCAAAAGGTGACCGCCACCTTGTCGGCAGGATAATTGGAATTGGCAAAGGACAGGAAATCATACAGTGTCTGTGCATCTCCCATGTTGGCGCTCTCCTGCTCATCCACCAGCTGCAGCCCTTCGCTATTGTACAGCCAGCGCTGCAGCTTTTCGGAATCCATCAGATCATTTTGCCAGACAGCGGCGCCTCCGGTCTGAATGACCACATTAACATTTTCAGGAAGCTGCACTTCCAGCATCTCATCCAGATCCATGGTGGCAAAGCCGCCGTTGCTCTCCAGATCACTGCCGCAGAGATACCAGTACACCGCCCAGCTGCCGTCACCGCCCTCATCAGAGACAGGGACCTGGGTATCTTTTGATACGTCGGCTGGAGGAGCGGCATTGTCAGACGCCTCCTGAACCTCCTCACTGCTGCAGGCAGCAAGCGACAGAAGCATTACCAGTGCCAAAAACAGTGCTAACAGTTTCTTCCTCATGGTTTTTCCTCCTTTTCGTGTACAAAAAGGCGGATGCGAAATACCGCATCCGCCTCAGATTATGTGCAAAAATAATCAGCACTCAAATATGATTGTATCATACAATGCTTATTCAATGCCGTATTCCGCTTTCACTTCCGCCACCCATTCATCGACTTCGTTGTACCATGCTATCATCTCATTCAGTTTTTCCTCTGAAATCTCCTGATCACCTTCCAACAGTGCCTTGTGCTGACTCAATATATCGGACATTTGGGTCATGACATCAAAAGCCTCATCCGGAAAAGCATCCGGATTCTCATTCATCACAACTGCCACTTCATTGAAAGCAGTGCTGGCCTCATTGAACGCATCGATAGCAGGCTGTTTGTCCGGACCGCCGCATGCAACCAATGATACACTCATTACCATAACAAGTAACATTGAAATTATTTTTTTCATAGAATCATTCCTCCACTTGTTGTATATTGTACTTTAGTCCTCTGTAATCCACGGGGTTCCGTCTTTTCTTTCAAACTTGCCGGTGCAAACCTTGATCAGATCAATCAGCCAGCCGATACCCAAACATCCACCGGATAAAAGCCAAATAACACCGGTACCTGTCTTACCGGCCATAAAACGATGAACACCTAAGCCGCCCAGAAAAAATGTAATAATGATTGCCTTTGTTTTCGTCATACTATCATTCCTCCAACTTTTGTATATAGTCATCTGACTTGTACATATTATAAACTATCTCAGCAGCCAAAAGGATGCTCTGCACGAATCGTACCTAAAATGTACTGAACCGACACTCCGTTCAAAGAAACAGCCGCAGGATAAACTGTCCTTTCTGCACCAGGAAGGTATATATGCCGCCATATTTTCTCACAATGGCACAGATGCTTTGCACACCAATCCCGTGACCCGGCTGATCGGATACGGGTATCCCCTTTTCAAAGCGTACCTCTTCTCCACAGGGATTTTCCACCTGCAAAAAGAGCCTTCCCTCCCGTTCATAAAACTGTACATCAATCACACAGGACTTTCCTGCAGCAGCAAAAGTCTGACAGGCATGAAGGGCATTTTCCAGTGCGTTGGAGAGAAGAACACACAGATCGCTGTCTGATACCATGATAAAAGCCGGGAGCGCCCCCTGCACATTCATCTCAATGCCATCTTTCTTTGCCCGTCCGACAAAAGCGGAAAGGATAAGATTGGCTGCCTCATTATCACAATAGCGCTGTACCTTCTGCATTTCAATCTCCTTGCAGATGCCGGAGATATAAGCTTGTGCCAGTCCGTCCTGCCCATTTTCGATACAGGCCGACAAATATTGCAGATGGTGCCTGAGGTCATGGCGATATCGACAGGCCATGGCCTGGGAATCCCGAAGGGCATTGATCTCACGCACGGCCTGAGTCAACTGGATACCGAGACTCTTCTGTACCTGCTGGATCTGGCTGTGGGTCCGCTCTTTGTCGAAATGATACAGCAGGAACCCCAAATAGGCTACGCAGCACACAAAGGGCATAAACTCCACTACCACCGGGGCACCGCTGGAAAGAAGTTCCGTGTATACCCGCGACAGATAGTCAAAACCGTAATACAGGGCCGGAATCCCCCCGAATTGACACTGGGTCTTAGCCGGATAACCGGATAGCTGCCGAATCACTGGAGAAACGAAACGCAGCAGTAGAAACAGCAGCGGCAATGTAATAACCAGCTCGACCATATCCTGCATCACCTCTCCGCCAGACAACACTGCGACTGCCAGCAGTGCAAACCAACGTCTCAGCTGACAGCACAGATAAGCGGACAGGATGGAAATGCACGACCACAACAGTTTTCCGGTCAGAATATAAAGCACCAGCATCAACGGCAGATGAACGATGAGAGGATATATCTGCTGCAGAAACTTGTCATCCCAAAGGGAATATGCCCAGCCTTGAAGCAATGGGATAAGTGCCATACTGGCCCAAAAGATCCGGCGGCTTCGGCGAGTATCCAAAGCATTACAAAAGGATGCAGACAGTACACTTCCAAAGATGCTCACCGCAACATTGTTCAACAGAGAAGCCAACAAGCTCATATCATCACCTGCCTGTTTTGAAACGCATATTCTAAAAATGCATTTTTGATCTCATTGTACTTCCCACGGGGAATTGGAATTTCTGTCAGACAGGACATGGTGATGGCCCGGTAAGAGAGATTTTGTACATATTCCAGATTCACCAGGAAGGAGCGGTGAGGACGCAGGAAGCTCCCGTAAGGCATCAGTTGTTTACTCAGCTCATCCAGACTGCCAATACTTTCCAAAGTTTTTCCGCTGGTCAGGTGGAGGAACAGGGTCCGATGGATTACCTCACAGTATTCCAGCCGCCCCGGTTCGATACGGGTGATTCCGCTTTTGCACCGCAGGATCAGACTGCTCGTTTGCTCTTTTTCGCACACGGAAAGAACGGAATCCATTAAACGAAAAAAGCTCTCTGCCCAGATGGGTTTGAGCTGATAAAAATAAGCGCCTACCGTGTATGACTGTACCGCATACTCAGACGATGAAGTCAGGAAAATAATCTTGACATTGTTGTCATAATTCCGAATTTCCGCTGCCGCATCCAGTCCGTTCTCACCCGGCATGAGAACATCCAGAAACAGGATATCAAAACGGGTGCCGTTCTCGATTTCAGCTAACAGATCCAACGGGCTGTGAAAAGCCGTATAGTCGATATCCTGATTACGTTCCACACGATACCGGTCAAGAAGCATACAAATCTCCTTCAGCATAGAGAGGTCATCGTCGCAAAACGCTACTTTTATCATATTGGTACACACCTCCGTTCCTCCGGTACAGACTCAACCTTCCGGTAGTCTATATGGTGGATTCATCTTTCATGTACATTTTATTTTGCCTGCATTTAAAATCCAATACCTATGTCATAACTTGTACTAAAATGTCATAACTTGCAAGTCTTCTACTGTTTCCAGATATTCTCTCTGCCGAAAGCCGAATACCCCAGCCAGCAGAGACGTGGGGAACATCCTGAGCTCACGGTTCAATCTGGTCACGCTGTCGTTGTAAATCAGACGGCTGGTACGCACCATTTTTTCATAACTATCCACAGCGTTCATGCACTTGGCATAGTTTTCGTTTGCCTTCAATTCCGGATACTGCTCTGCCACCATGGAGATACGGCCAAGGGCTTCCGAAATGACGCCCTCCTGCTTCAAAACATCCTCCGGTTTGGAAGTGGCAGTAATGACACTGCGGCGAGATTTGACCGTTTCAATCAGGGTCTGAGACTCATGGGCGGCATACCCCTTCGTCAGATCCAGCAATGCCGTAAGCGCATCAAAGCAGGAAGATAGTTGTACACCGATCTGGCTCATGGCATAATTGATATTTTCATCCATGCCAACCAGTTTTCGCTGAACTGAAATAATCCACATAGCCAAAAATGCTATGAGTACACCAATGATAAAATATCCCATAAAAAACTCCCTTCTTCATATGGAAAGTGGCGGATACGTTGTACCACATCCGCCATTTCGTTATGCAGCCACTTGGCTTATATACACCATATACCCATTTGACCCTCCAAAATCGTCTGCTGTCTGAATCGTCCCGAAAATGTACCGAATCGACAGATGCACTAGACGGTTAAGGGCATCCTGGAACCCCTGATTGCTCAACCGGCCTCTCATGCCACTGCTCAAAAAAGCGGATATGGCATTCTCCACATCCGCTTTTAAAATTTATGTTCAGTTGATTCACCGTTACACATCTGCTGTGAAAACATAGTCTAAATATGCTTTCCTGGCACTTTTCAGATACGTTCTTGAGATTTTTATTGCCTTTCCACCCGTAAGATAGAACATATCACCTACTATCCTGTCGATATGTTCTATATTAACAAGATAACTTTTATGGCAGCGGCAAAAACCGTGATTCAGCAAAAATTGCTCATAATCCGTGAGCTTAGCAATAATCTCTATTTCTCTGTTTTCCGACAATGTAAAAATAACCTTTCTCAATTTACTTTCCAAACACTGTATATTTGACAAAACTATTTTTGTTTCAATTCCTGAATATGTAACTGTGATATAATGCTGCTTCCTTTCTCTCTGGGAAAGCAGTCTTTTGATACAGGCTCTGAGCTGGCCTTTATCAATCGGCTTTAACAGATAATCAAAGGCCAGCACTCGGTAGCTTTGAACGCCAAATTCCTCCGTTGTAGACATAAAAACAATCGGTGTTTTAGCATCCTTTTTCCGCAAAGCTGCCGCCGTATCGATACCACTTATTTTCGGCATGAGTATATCTAAAATAATCAAATCATACGGCCGCAAAGTGTGACTTTTCAAAAGCTCGTTTCCGTTGTCAAATTCATTTACCGAAACATTTTTAATAACAGAGTTAAGGGCCTCTATTGCTTTTTGCCTTTCACTTTTCAAGTCATCGCAAATCGCTATTCTCATATATACTGATCCTTTTTTCACGTGGTTTTACGTTTGAGTCACATCTGCGATTGCTCCACTGCGCCTGTATAATCCTCCAGTACAGCCCCATTGCTTCGAATATCGATTACGGGACCTCCCTTTCCTTCGATATATTCTCTGGTAATCGTCACCCTGCCGATATTATCATCCTTCGGAATCTCATACATGATATCCAGCATGAAGTCCTCGATGATTGCCCTCAGTGCGCGGGCACCCGTTTCCTTTTCCATTGCCTTTTCCGCAATGGCCTCTAAAGCGCCGTCATCAAATTCCAGCTTCACCTCATCCAGCTCAAGTAGCTTCTGGTACTGCTTCAATATCGCGTTTTTCGGTTCTTTCAGGATTTTTACCATCATTTCCTTAGAAAGTCCATCCAACGTGAAAATAATGGGCAGACGTCCGATAAACTCCGGTATCATGCCGAATTTACGGATATCCTCCACCGTTACCTTGCTTAAAATAGTCTTATCATGATCGTATTTATCCTTCAGATCCGCATTAAATCCAATAGAGCTCTGCTTATTCAGCCGCTGCTTGATAATCTCCTCCAGATCCGGGAACGCACCGCCGCAGATAAACAGAATGTTCTTCGTATTGATCGTGGTAAGCGGCACCATGGCATTCTTGCTGTTGGCTCCGACAGGCACCTCCACCTCAGCTCCCTCCAGAAGCTTGAGCATTCCCTGCTGCACCGACTCCCCGCTGACATCCCGGGAAGTGGTATTTTTCTTCTTTGCCAGCTTATCAATCTCATCGATAAAGATGATACCCTGCTCAGCCCGCTCCACATCGTTGTCTGCCGCTGCAAGCAGCTTGGAAACAACACTCTCGATATCGTCACCGATATAGCCGGCCTCCGTCAGAGAAGTCGCATCGGCAATGGCAAGCGGCACATCCAGAAGCTTTGCCAGGGTCTTTACCAGATAGGTCTTGCCACAGCCGGTCGGCCCAATCATCAGCATGTTGGACTTCTCGATTTCAATCTCGTCCATCGTATCGGTAGCCACACGTTTATAATGATTATAAACCGCTACGGAAATGACCTTTTTGGCATATTCCTGCCCGACTACATAATCATCCAGCTTTGCCTTAATTTTATGCGGCGCCGGAATGTCTTTTATATTCAGGATCGGCTTGGACTGCTGCTTCTCCTTCTTTTTCTTAATCTTCTGTCTGTTCGGAATGCCTCCGTCTCCCTGCAGATCCGCCAGACTCACAAAGCTGATATTCGGAAAGCCCTTTCCCTTGCCGTCTCCGAACGGGATGGTATTGTTCAACATTCCCTGATAGTCAAACTGGCTGACCGTATCCATGGTCTTATGCATACATTCATTGCAGACACAGATATCATTCGGCAGATGAAACATTTTTCCTGCCTTGCTTTCCGGCCTCCGGCAGATAAAGCAGACATCCTCAAATTCGTCCTTCTTCTCTTCCACCTCTGCTTCCTTACCGCCTTCAGCCACTTTCTCAGGAATTTCCTCTTTCTCCTGTTCGGTGTTATCCTCTACGGTACAGACATCCGTCTCTGCAGATTCCTCCGATTCCTTCGCCTCATTTCTGAAATCTTCCTCTACCTCCAGATAGGTCTTATCTCTATCATCCAATTTACTCATGTATGTGCAATCCTCTCTTATGCTGTTTCTCTTCCTTTGGGTGTATATTTTCTTTATTATACGCGATTCTGCAATTGTATACAAGTGAACTTTTTCTAAAGAGATAACAAAGCATACAAGCCAAAGGCTTCCGAAAATTTTCCGGAAGCCTTGGATTGCTTATATTCTTCTTATATTCTTTTTGATGCTCACTTTATTGCTCACTGAACATTGCTGTTCTGCTGTGCGCCTAAGGTCACTTCCACAGTCTTTTCAGCCCAGCCGTTTGGATTACCTTCCATGACCGTCACTTCCACAGTCGTACCGGCTGCATAATAGGTCAACATCTTCTGCAGCTCCTCCATCGTGGAAACGGAGGATCCGTCAAATTTGGTAATGATATTACCTTTGACAATACCGGCTGCCTCTGCACCGGTACCACTATAAACCTGAGCTACCATGACACCCTTCGGCATACTGTAAACCTTTGCTGCATCATCCGTCACATTCACACCGGAAATCCCCAGAAAGCCCTTTTCCTGTGCATCTACCTTCACTCTGGTCGTCTTGGTCATCAAATCTTCAATAATCGGTCTGGCCGAGGAAATCGGAATAGCATAACCCATACCCTCTACTGCGGTACCACCAATCTTATTGGAATTGATGCCAATCACCTGTCCCTTCATATTCAGAAGCGCACCGCCCGAGTTGCCCGGATTGATGGCTGCATCGGTCTGGATAAAGGTGCCGGAAACACCATCTACGTTGACCTCACGATTGACTGCACTGATGACACCGGTTGTAACGGACTGTCCATAGCCAAGCGCATTGCCGATGGCAATCGCTCCTTCACCTACCTTCAGGCTATCAGAATCACCAAGCTCTGCAATCCGAATGCTTTCCAGGGTAGAAGACTTGACAGCATCCAGCTGAACGGCTATGACTGCCAGATCCTTTGTGGAATCAGTTCCCTTTACCTGTGCCTCTACCTTTTCACCATCGATAAACTGCACCTTCAGTGCATCGGTATCTGCAACCACATGGTTATTCGTCACAATCAAAAGCTCGGTATCCGATTTCCCCACCACGATGCCTGAGCCACTGGCCTGCTGCTCGCTCTTTAAGGTCTGTCCAAAGAAATCCTGCTGTGTTGCCACATAAGTATTCGTAATCGATACGACAGCCGGCATCACATTCTGTACGACACTGGAGACATCCATGACATTTGTTTCTGCACCGGTAGAAGCAGCGTTCACAACACCACTGTCTGCTGCGGTATTGTTTTCTGCGGCTGCCGACGCTTTCGCGCTGTCTGAGCCTGCCATGACAATGGTCTCCTGACTGCTCTCCTGCTGTGCCGGAGCAGTCTTTTCTGCCACCGCCTTCACTGCATAAAAGCTTGCGCCTGCACTGACTCCAAAGAAAGCACCAAGCGCAACCATAGCCACCGCCTTCTTAAAGAAGCCTCCCTTTTTTCTGGAATGCTTCTGCTTCTCCGGCTCTGTGGACGGCTGCTGCGGCATTTGATACGGCTGATAGCCACTATAGATTCCTGTGTTATTTTCTTCATACATATATAAGACCTCTTTTCTGAAAAAGCTTTTGTTTTCCTTATCTGAGGTACAGTATATCCATGAATTGTGTTCAAACTGTGATAAAACTATAAGAAAAGTGTGAAGTTTCTATAATCTGTTTCCTTCATCAGATTCTGCTACCACCGTTTCCAATACCGCCTATTCATGCTGCACCAGTACACAAATCTCTTGGGCAGCCTGCGATAGCATTTTCCCAAACGGTATCCGATGAATTTAAAGCCACTCGTCACAAACAGTGCCGGAATCTGACAAACAGCCTTTTGTGCCTTCAAATACCGAACCGTCTCTTTGATCATACGTATTCCCTCTGACTCAGACCGGACACCTTCAAATATCTCCGGGTGATCCGCCTGCGATACACCCAGATCGAAGTTCCGGCGAAACTGCTCCATATTCGTATAATTATGCGAATGTACCACTCTGGCCTGCGGCACATAGGCAATCCGATAGCCGGCCTGTACCGCTCTGGCCGCATAAATCATATCCTCATTGAAAATCGTATGACGGATGAATCCGCCCAATTTCACAAAAACATCCTTTTTGTAGGCCGCACACGCATTGGAGCAAAAATAGGTCTTAATGCCAAGCCTCTCCAAATCCTCTGCCCCCTTGACACATGCCTGCTCCGGATAGTTAAATTCTCTGGTAAAGCGCTCCAAAATATGACAGTCTTCTGCCGGGAGCTGTCTGCCGTATGCCACTGCTGTCTGTTCCTGCTCCAGTCCGTTCAAAAGGGCTTCCATCAAACGGTCGTCCTCCGGTACCGCATCCTGTGTCATACAAACAAAAATCTCTGCATCCGAACGCTTTACTCCTTCATTTCGGGTCCTGCCATGGTCAAATTCCCGGGCTGACAAATGATAGACCTCCACATTCCGGTATTTTTCCAGAAAATTCGTCCCGTAGGTCAGCCTTTCAAAATACTTTTCCTCCGTATTCATCACGATGATACGTGATACCGGAACCGTCTGCTTCGACAGCTTTTCGATCAACTGCAGAAACTTCCGGTCCGGCTTGCTTGTTGGGATGATCACATCCACCTTTTTTTCTGTTCTGTCCACTAAAAATCTCGCCTGCTTATTTTTATTCTGTTTACCTATTCACCGGTAGGTGCATCATCATTGGGTGCAGTTCCGACATAGGCCTTGGTATCATTCTCTACCTTCGCGCTACATTCCTTTACGGTCGAAGAGGTTGTGTAATCTGCATCAAACAGGAACTTATGCAGCTTTACAACGTTCTTCTCTAACGACATCGGAATGACACAGCTTCCCTTGCTTCCGATATTTCCGGTTGCTCTGGACTCCTCGAACGGGAAGCCTTCGCTTTCGGTCACATTGTACTTGGCAATATCCTTCAGTACATCCGCAATTTCCGTTACAGTCAGGTTTGTTGCTACATTCGGGAATACGCTGTCCAGAATCTTATTCAGGGTAGCCGGATCTGCCTTCTTAGCCTTCTCCGCCATTGCCATTAACACCCTTCTCTGACGTTCTGCACGTGCAAAATCATTACCGACATAACGGATACGGCAATATGCAGTCGCCTGAAGTCCGTTTAAGTTCTGCAGTCCTGCATGAGTAACCGGTGTATAATCCACACCTTCCTTAGCTGTAAAGTTGATACCGTCCTCGCTCGTTCCGACCATACTGATCTGATAGCTGTTGAGATGCTCGATTTCCGCCTCTGTCACATCGATTTCTACACCGCCCAGAGCATCAATCGTATCCGTAACACCCTTGAAGCCTACCGTAACATAGTTGGTGATATCCATATCCAGGTTCATATTGAGCATATTCATTGCCTGCTCCGGCCCGCCCTTTGCATAAGCGGAATTACATTTATTATAGCTGTCATTACCCAGATTCAGGTACGTATCACGGAATACGCTGACTACCTTGACCTCTCCGGTATCCTGATTGATGGAAGCGATCATGATCGTATCGGTACGATTACCCTTTCCGAGCGAATTATCTCTGGAGTCTACACCAAACAGCGCAATATTCCGATACCCCTTCATGGCCTCGTTCTGCTCTACGGTATCATTGATGACAATGTCCTCTTCCTTGATATCAAAACGGGTCGTCTGTGTACCCTTCATGACAAAATATAATACCATCAGCATAATCACAAGCACTACAATTTCTACAATAAACAAAATCGTGCGCTTTCTCTTCTTCTGTGCCCTCGCCCTTGCAGAATTTGGCCTTTTGCCTCCGTTCTGGGGTCTTCTGCCCGAAGAGGAACCATTGCCGCGACCGGAAGCTGCTCTCATCCTCTCCTGATTCTCATACTGGGAAGGTCTGCTGCTCTGCCTGCGCGCCGTTTCCCGATACTCCTGTCCCCCTACGCTTCTGCGCGGTGCACTCCCGTTTCTGGATGCTGCCGCATTTCTGGAGGGCGCTCCGTTTCTGGAAGAAGCACTGCTTCTGGAAGGCGCACTGCTTCTACGCGGCGCACCGTTTCGTGACTGTGACGTATTGCCTGTTCTCTTATCCATCTCTTTTTCGATCTCTCCTTACTCTCTTGTCCTTTTCGCAACTGTATCAGTAGGCATTTTTATTGATAAACCCTTTGAATATTGTCAAAAACATAATCTTAATATCAAAACCAAAGGTCCAGTTTTCGATGTAATACAAATCGTACTCAACCCTCTTTTTAATCGAGGTATCACCGCGGTAGCCATTGATCTGTGCCCAGCCGGTCAGTCCCGGACGCACCTGATGCTTTACCATGTAACGCGGAATTTCTTCCTTGAACCGCTCTACAAAAAGAGGTCTTTCCGGTCTGGGGCCAACCAGACTCATATCACCCTTTAAAATATTGAATAACTGCGGAAACTCATCGATACTCGTCCTCCGCAAAAACTTTCCAATCTTTGTCACACGGGGATCGTCACGCACCGTCCATGCCTGCTTCTCCTCCGACTCCTTTTGCAGCTCCATCGTCCTGAACTTGTACATGAAAAAGGGCTTGTTGTGTAGCCCTACCCTCTCCTGCTTAAAAATCACCGGGCCGGGGCTGCTCATTTTGACCAGCACTGCCACGATCAGCATAATCGGAGATACCACGATCAGTCCGCACAGGGAACCGACGATATCCATACACCGCTTTGCCACCCAGTTTAAGGTATTGGTCAGCGGCACGTAACGGATATTGATGACCGGCAGCCCCATCAGATCTTCCGTATAAGGCTTGCTCGGAATCAGACTGTTATAATCCGGGATAAACTTGGTATGCACACCGGACTTTTCACACAGATCCACAATTTCCTCCAGTCTGCCGTAATCCTGCAGGGAAAGCGTAATCGCAATTTCATCCAGCTTATTTTCCGGCAGGATATAAAGCAGATTGTCTATCCTTCCCAGCACCTTGACTCCCTTATAAACGGTACCGCGCGGCACTCTGTCATCCAAAATACCCCGTACCACATATCCCCACTGTGCATTGGAATTAATCCGGTTGATATATTCCTCCGCCGCACGGGAATAACCGACTAACAGAATATACTTTACGTTATAGCCCTTGGCACGGAAATAATGCAGAGTGTTCCGAACCACCTGTCTGACAATGGTCGTAAGCACAATATTGACCACGCAGAACATAAAAATCAGGGATCTGGAAAAATCAGGCTGATTGATCAGATACAAAACACTTAAAAAAGCCACCGTTCCTACCACATTTGCCTTTACGATTCCGAAGAATTCGTATTTGCGCCTTGTGGCACGCTTCGGTGTATACATTTCAAAAATATAATACAGAATCACATATCCCGGCACAATAAAATAAAGGGCACTAAAATACACTTCCATTTCCAGAACCCCTACGCCAGCCTTCTTTTCTGCCAATATACTTTCAAATTTCAAATACCAGGACAGCATATAAGCACATGCTGTAACAACCGCATCCATCAGCAGGTGCAGGCGGTTGAAAATCTTCTGGTTATCTTTTATCATAGTACTTCACCTGATTTTCCATAAGCATGTCCAAACCGTTGAAATTGTTGATTTGGCATATGCACACAGAATATTGTACCTTATTCCAACGGAAAGTACAACTTAAACTTTTTTCTTTCCTGTTTTTTTACTTTTTAGAGGGGGCGCATCCCGGAGAATCACTGGCACTGCGCTAGCCCGGGCTGTCCCATGTCGTCTGCCTGCCATCCTTCGAAGACGACAGACGGACTGGGGTTTTCTAAATAGCGCAGGGAAAACCTGAACAGGCGGTCGGGGCGGATTCCATGTGCATCCATGCACAGGAATCCTAAAATCGGCATCCTTGCCGATTTTACCCTGGGTATTGAATGCGCTATTAAGAAAACACGCAGTCCTTCTGTAGGTCTTCGAAGGATGGCCGGCAGGCGGCATGGGACGCCCGGGATAGCGCAGTGCCAGTGATTCTCCGGGATGCTTGTAATGACAGTCTGCTAGTGGAAAAATCCCAGTCTGCGTACTATGTTCCACCAGAGCATGCACTGGATTCGCACGTAATGAAGCAGATGGTTCAAGCGGAACGGTATCTTATGTGCCCGGCCTTCTTTGGAAAGGCACAGGGTGATTCCCTGTCCAAGGCCCTTTAGATAGGGACCGGCCAAGTGCTTTTTTGCAAAATAGAGCAGCTTGATGAAATGACCGCACAGCAGGAACGGTAAATTCAGGAGAAGCTGTAGAAGCGGCATATTCTTGTAGGCCAGGTACACGCTGTTTCTGGCAGATAATCTCACCTTGAAGGGATTGTGTGCAGATCCTGTCGTTGCACTCCCGGCGTGTAAAACGGCGGCTGACGGCTCATACTGATTCCGATAGCCGTGAATCTGTGCACGGTATGCCACATCGATATCCTCCAGATAAGCAAAATGGTTCTCATCCAAAAGACCAAGCTGTTCAAAGACCTCTCTCCGGTAGATTGCCGCACCGCCGCAGGCTGCAAAAATTTCTGCAGGCTCCGCATAATCCGAGGCCGATCCTCCCTTGCCTCTGGCAAAGGCCCATCCGAGTGCACAGTAGAAGTCTCCGGCATCGTCCATTTTCTCCGGCTCTTTCATGGACAGCATTTTGGCACTGACAGAAAACAGCTTCCTGTCCGACGCAATCGTCCGGGTCAGACTGCTTACAAAGCCGGGCAGCACTTCCGTATCGTTGTTCAGCAGAAGAACATACGGCGTTTTTGCCTCCCGGATTCCGATATTGACCGCACCGCAGAAGCCGGTATTATGATCCAGTCGAATCTGGTGCAGCCCAATGTGTGGAAAATGCTCAGCCCGCTCTTTCTTCAGCTTCTCCACCACCTGTTCACTTCCGTCCGAAGAACCATTGTCAACGACCAGAATGTCAAATAAGGCATGAAGCTTATCTGACTCCATGCCGTTTTCTTCCTTACTCTCCCCTTTTATCAGGGAGCATATACACTTTTCCAGATATTGAATCCCGTTATAGTTCGGAATAATGATTGTTGTCTCTTTCATAGGCTCCATTCTTTTCGCGGATCATACAGAAGCTTCATGCCGTTTTGACGAAGCTTTTTTCCAAACAAAAGGCTGATGCTTTTCAGCTTTTCTTCTCCGATTCCCCGCTCTACAAGCTCCTTCAGAAACTGTGCCTGTCCTTCTGCACCCAGCTCTCCCACAAGGAAATTGACCTGTTTCTCTGCAAGCTCCGTCCCGCATGTTTCCCGGAAGGCTTCCTGCAAAAAGGGTACCGCTTCCTTTCGGATCCGTACAAAACGTATGTCCAATGCCTCCACATCCTGCTGCAGAACCGCCCGGTGCATATAACCGGAAAACTGCTTCGGCATCCCTCCATAATAAAGGGTTCCGTCCTCATGCAGCGCTCCGCCTGCCACCCGGCCTCTTTGAAGTAACCTGCCGCCCACCGCACCGACATCCCTTCTCTGCTGCAATACACCGTCTGCATATTCCACCCGGTAAAAGCCCAGATGCTTTTCATGACGCATACGAACCTTCAGGCCGATATCGGCACAGTAGTCATTGACCGCTTTTCTTCCGGCCTCATAGGCATACATTTTGCTTCCCGGATTTTCTGCAGTGGACTGCTCATGACAACGCCAGTGATAAAGCACCTTAGGTACATGGACAACGGGAGCGCCTTCCGACTTTCTTAACACCTGTAAAATCAAATCATAATCCTGCGCTCCGTCATATAAGGACCGGAAGCCCGTTTCTTTCAACTGTCCGGTTCGCACCATCAAAAAGTGGCAGATATAATTATTGGACAGAATCAGGTCATAATTAAAATCCACCTTCCTGTGCGGCTCATAAAAACGCTCTCCCGCTCCGTCCGTCTTGTCCTCATCCGAATAGAGCATGACCGGCTCTACGCCCTTCTGCCGCTCCGCATACAGGGCTGCTGCCATCTCATACAGGGCATCCGCCGTCAAAAGGTCATCATGGTCGAGCAATCCGGTATACTCTCCGCACACTTCCTTTAAGCCTGCATTGGAATTGCCGGAAATACCAAGATTCTCAGACAGTCTCAGATAGCGTATTCTCTCATCCCCGCTCTGCGCTACCACCTGCTCCACCACATCCGAAGCAGAGGCGTCTGCGATGACCAGTTCAAACCACCTCCAGGTCTGCGCGAGAACACTTTCCAGCAGGGCCTGCATATAGCAGGCTTTGGTTTCATAAGCCGGAACAAGAATACTGAAGGTTACCGGCATTTTCTCATGCAGCTGATCTGCTTCCTTTTCCTGCCCCTGCCTTTCCTCCGGTGTCAGCGGATGCCACTCATAATCATCTCTTTTTTTCTGTAACAGCCGCTCCCATGCGGCATACATACCGCTCGACACACCGTTTTTCTGAATATACTTCACCGTACGGCGTACATTGGCAATATTGCAAATATTACTGATTTTTCCCATCCTCTGATATTCTCCTGATGCACTCGTATAACGGTTCTGTTATACTAGAAGTTTACTTCTCCGTCATGCGCAATCAGTGACACTCCTGTCACATCCTTTACTGCGGATACAGCCTTTAAAAGCTCATTCTGCTCCTTTACCTTCAGTTCAACAATAAAATCCGTTTTCCCACCGGAGGTATTTCTGGATTTGACACTATAATGCCTGGTAAACTGTCCAATCTGCTTTAAGACCTCTTCCTCGCATTCCAGACTGCCTGCATTGACTACCAGCAGCATGGAAGCCATCCCGACCGGTGTCAGCTCCAGTGCAAACAGCCCCACCGTAATGACCAGTCCCGCTATGACGGCAATTTCAAACATACCTGCTCCACAGATAATGCCCGTACTGATTGCCCAGAACAGAAAGACCAGATCCTTCGGATCCTTCACCGCTGTACGGAAACGGATAATGGAAAGAGCTCCCACCATACCAAGCGAAATGACAAGGTTTGACTGCATCGCCAGAATAATGCTGGCCGTCACGACCGTAATCAGTGCCAGCGAAATATTAAAGCTCTTATTATAGAAGGTCTTTTTGGCAGAAATATAATAGATTGCAAAAATATAGAGAGCTAACAGTGTCGTAATTCCCAGTACCGTTACAATCTGCGCCATATTGATATTATTGCCCGAAAATCCTTCCAGTACGGATTTTTTTATCATATCCTGAAATGTCATGTCAATTTACCTCGTTATACTTTCTGCATAAATAATATTTGGAAAAATTTGTCTGCCGCAAACGCCCCAGCTCCAGCTGCTTTTTCAGATAGGAGGGCAGAAATTCATCATATTTGACCTCCAGCACATGCTGCCCTGCCGGAAGAATCGGATACTCCCTGATATCCTTTTCAAAAAAACGTTCAAACTGAACCGACGATGTAATGTTCTGATCAAAGGTAATGCGTACATTCCCTTCCCGGCATACAAAGGGAACCCTCTCATACGTAACGATGACCGCAGGCCTCAACAGCTTTGTATACATCAGTACCGCAAACTGCTGCAGCAACGGCGGATACCCGGAAAGCCTGTCGGCGTCTATGGAAAGCGGTATTCCCCTTAAAATCTGCTCTGCCTGCTCTTTGGTCAGCTCTGCCGACTCTTTGTGGGTCATTCCGTTTTTCTTGCTTTTTTTCTCTAAGGTAATCCTCCGATCGCTTGCCTCATAGATACGGATGCGGAACTTCGCCCGCGGATCCTCTCCGGATTCATTCTGATAAAAGCACGTATTCCGGTAATCATCCAGATAGACGCTCCGAATCTCATAGCTGCCCCGCTCCGAAGCATGAACATCCCTTTCAACCAGTCCCTCCAGCCTGTTCTTAAGAACCGCCAGTTCCCCGGCCGAAACCAGATATTTGTATTCATGCCGGTACTGCAATTTTTCTTCCAATGCCATTTCTCCCTGTCATATCGTTGGTGCTGCTGCACCACTTTTACTGCTATGCCGTTTTTTCCGCCATTTCACTTTTTCACTTGGACGGCTTCTTTTCCAGAAAAAGCTTTCTGGTCACAAAATTATAGACCATAACAATTCCGGTCGCAATAATCTTTCCGGCCATTTCCGCCGTGCCCCGGCTTATCATGTTCTGAAGTGCAGCCACATTATTATAAACACCATCTACACAGCCATAGATAATGATTTCATTCAAAATCAACCCAATCACACTGAGCACTGCAAAAGCAATAAACTCCACTCTTTTGTCCAGATTCTCCCTGCGCTCAAACACGAATTTCATGCTCAGAATATAATTTGCAATCAAGGAAATCGTAAAACCAAAAAAAGTGGCCGCCATGTAATGAATGCCCACCACATAATTTAAAAACGAGAAAACAGCGAAGTCAATGATGGTGCTCACTACACCAACCACACCGAATTTTAAAATCTGTTCGATTAGTTTTTTCATATTGTATAACCTTTTCTATCGACTATTTTTCTGGAAAACAACAACAGGGAAGAATGCCCCGTAGGACATTCTTCCTGTCAGTTTTCATTACCACAGAAGCCTTTTGAAAGGTATGCCGGATTAATCCAGCTTAGATTTCAAAGCCTCCGTCAAAGCCTCCACCTTGCTCTTTGCATCCTCTAAGCTGGTGCCCTTTACACCCATATAGAACTTAATCTTCGGCTCTGTACCGGACGGACGGGCACAGCACCAGGAATCGTTTGTCAGGTCAAAATAGAGTACATTGGATTTCGGAAGGCCTGTTTTTCCTTCTGCTCCTGTCTCGTAGTTTACAACCTTATCCAGCTCATAATCACGGAACTCACGTACCTTCAGATCTCCGAATTCCTTCGGCGGGTTCGCACGAAGCTTATCCATCATAGCTGCAATCTGCCTGGAACCTTCGATTCCCTTTAAGGTAATGGTGTACATATCCTCTTTGAAATATCCATACTTTTCATAGATGGCAAGCATCTGATCCCATACGGTGATGCCCTGCTTCTTGCACCATGCAGCTACCTCACACAGACACATAACTGCTACGACAGCATCCTTATCTCTTGCATGGGTTCCTGCCAGACAGCCATAGCTCTCTTCCAATCCAAATACATAATGGTTGCTTCCGGTCTGTTCAAACAGCTTAATCTGCTCTCCAATGTACTTAAAGCCGGTCAGTACCTCGATCTGCTTCACGCCGTAATCTGCTGTCAGTCTGTCGGACAGATTGGTCGTAACGATGGTCTTAACCAGTGCGGGATTCTCCGGCATGGTTCCGGTCGCGGTTCTCTCTCTTAAAATGTACTCAGCAATGAGCATACCGGACATATTTCCGGTAAACGGAACGTATTCGCCGCTTTTGGTATCCAGTGCATAGATGCCCAGTCTGTCCGCATCCGGGTCGGTTGCCAGAACGATGTCCGCATTCTTTTCCTTTGCCAGCTTCAACGCCAGGGTAAATGCCTTCGGGTCCTCCGGGTTCGGATATTCCAGAGTTGTGAACTTCGGATCCGGCAGCTCCTGCTCCGGCACCACATATACGTTTTTGAAGCCAAGCTCGGAAAGGATTCTTCTGACCGGTACATTTCCGGTTCCGTTGAACGGAGAATAAACGATCTTAATCTCATCTGCTACTTCTTTGATAATATCCGGGTGAATGATCTGTTTCTTCAACTCTGCCATATACGCATCGTCGATTTCTTTTCCGATGATGTTGTAAAGACCTGCCGCCATGGCATCCTCTTTGCTCATGGTCTTTACGGTATGATAATCAGTTACGGCCTTGACCTCTCCGATAATCTCTTTATCCTTCGGAGCCGTTACCTGAGCGCCGTCCTCCCAGTATACCTTGTAGCCGTTGTATTCCGGCGGATTGTGGCTGGCTGTAATTACGATACCGGAGATACAGCCCAATGTGCGGAGAGCAAAGGAAAGCTCCGGGGTCGGACGAAGTGCGTCAAATACATACGCCTTGATGCCGTTCGCTGCCATACAGCGTGCTGCTTCATCGGCAAATTCAGGGGACATGAAACGGGAATCGTATGCAATTGCAATACCCTTGTCCTGTCCGTTCTGCTTGATAATGTAGTTAGCAAGACCCTGTGTCGCCTTACGTACCGTATAAATATTCATGCGGTTTGTACCTGCGCCGATGACACCTCTGAGTCCGCCTGTACCAAATTCCAGTTCCTTGTAGAAACGGTCTTCGATTTCCTTTTCATCGTTACGGATTGCAAGTAATTCATTTTTGGTCTCCTGGTCAAAATAATCATCCTCTAACCAGAATTTAAACTGTTCCTGATAGCTCATATGTTACCTCCATATCCTTATGCTGTTTGATTTTGCCTATATCTCTACGCAGGCAGAAGCCTTGATGCTTCTCCTGCGGCAGATTCTTATTTTTGCTGCATTCTGTCGTTCGAAAAGCCCGTCTGATGCACCGTCACCCGCTTGTCCAGCTATACCTGCAGGGTAAAATCGCTGTGATCCAGGGAAAAGTTCGGATTGTAATACGGATCTCCCTTGGCCAGCTCCTCCTTCCATTTTTCCCGAAAATGCGCTGACTCCTCATTGTAGCGGACAGCCTTCTCATCCTTGTCATCCAATCCTCTGGACTGTGATTCGAAATGATACAGCTCGCAATAGGGATTGAACACGTTGAGATACCCCAGTCTGCGCAGACGCAGACAGAAATCCACATCATTTAACGCTACGGCAAAGCTCTCATCCAGACCGCCCAGCTTGTCATACAGGGACTTCTTCACCAACAGGCAGGCCCCGGTCACTGCTGTGACATCCTGTGCATAGCAGAGCCTTCCCATATATCCGACATTTTCATAGTTCACTTTATAATGCGTATGTCCTGCAGTGCGATGTGCGCCCAGTCCAATCACGATTCCGGCATGCTGAATCGTCTTGTCCGGATAATAGAGCTTTGCTCCTACCGCACCTACGTCCTCACGCTGCCCATACATCAAAAGCTCCTCCATCCAGTTGACAGAGATAACCTGAGTATCGTTATTCAAAAGCAGGATATATTCCCCATCCGCAAAGCCTGCTCCGAAATTATTGATCCTGGAATAATTAAATTCTCCTTCATAAGTCACGATGCGGATTTTCGGATGCCTGCCCAGCTCTTCATAGTACTCTTTGATTTCCGAAGTCGTACTGTTATTTTCCACCACGATAATCTCATAGTTTTCATAAGTGGACTTATCCAGAATGGAACTGATGCAGCGGCTCAAATCCTCATAATGATCCTTATTGGCAATGATAATCGAAATTTTGGGTGCAGCCGTCAGCGCATATTTGATACGGAAAATCGTCTCAAAAGCACGGCTGCTGATAATTTCAAAATCTTTATAGCCCAGACTTGTCAAATGATCTGCTACAGCGCCCCTGGCCGCCTCAATCGCATAGGTCTTGGCGCTGATATCCGATGCCACGCTGCCCGGATGGGAACGCCAGTAATACAAAAGCTTCGGAACATGCACGACCTTTTTGGCTCTGGTCGTCAGCCTGAGAATCATATCATGATCCTGACTGCCGTCAAACCTGGAACGGAACAACTCTGTGCCCTCCAGCAGTTCTCTGGAAAATACACTGAAATGGCAAATATAATTGTTGGCCCTGAGCGTATCAATCGCATAGTCCGGCTTGAAATGCAGCGTAATCATCTTATCGATATTGCCGTTTTTAAAGGTTGCCTCATCACAATAAATATAATCGGCTCCCTGCTCGGCTATGACCTTGCGGTATTCAAACAGCACGCAGGGATGCAGAATGTCATCGTGATCAAACAGTCCGATATAATTTCCGGTGGCCATTTTATAGCACTCATTCGTATTGCCGGAAATACCCTCGTTGCTTTTTAATTTTTCATAGACGATACGTGCATCCTTTTCCTGATACTGCTTACAGATCTCACCTACATAAGCATGCTCTGCATCGGAGCCATCCGCCAGACAAAGCTCCCAGTCCTCATAAGTCTGTGCCACAACGGAATCGATCATTTCCGTCAAAAACTGCTTCGGTGTATTATAAAGAGGCACTAAAATACTGAATTTCACCTCGCCGGGGAATTTCGTGCTGCGCTGTTCTTCTATCTGCTCCTTTGTCGGGAAGCTTGCTCTGCCGTGCTTCTTCTGCGCCTTCTTCTCAATCGCCTTGCTCTTTAGCTTACGTGCAATTCCCTTTGGATTGCCGTAACGGACAATGCGGTCCTTTGTTCGGATGATCAGGTGCATCAGTGACCTTGCCGGTTTACTGATCTTCCAGAGCGGATTATTCTTGATGCGCTTCAGTTTAAAATCCAGATCCGCAATCTGTGTTTCCGCATCCGCAAGCCTGCCTGCCAGCACACTGTTTTTCTGCTTTTCCTTCTCATAGGCCGCTTTATAATATTCAAGTAACTCTGTTTCGTTGTTCATTCTGACTCCTTAGCTTTCACAGGAACGGCTCTTTTCCCTCTGTTTTGTCCAATTCCCGTATTATTGTATCACATCCTGCCGGATTATTCCACTGTCAGTATCGCTTCTGTTTCCCGATACAGCTTCTGACTGGAACACCCGTCCTTCACAAGCATCGCAATACGATAGCTTCCGGCCGGCAGCTTTTCTTTGGGAATCCTGCATACAAAGCCCGCCAGTGCCACATGAACCTGCTGTGGCAGAATGGCTTCCACATCCTCCCGGTACCGGGTAAGCGCCTCTGCCTCATAAATAACGTCAGTCTTCTCTTCTGTCAGCAGAATACTTCTTGTATAACGGCAGTTATCCATTCCAAGTACATACGACCAGCCCTCAATCCAATACACCTCAGACTGCTCGGTCAGATCCAGCTTTCGCTCTCTTCTGGCATGCTCCACATTGACCGTCAGACAGTCATTCTTCCACTCCGGCAAAATCCTTTTCCGATAAGGCCTTATACCGGTATAGCAGTCTCTGCGTTCATATTCATACTCATAGCTGCAAATATAGTCACTGAAATGCTCCGCAAGCAATGGGCTGTAAAACGGGTCCTGCTTCCAAAGCTTGGGATGCCTCGTATATAAAGTGTGCTTCTCCTGCAAAAGCCGCTCCCATTTCTGCTCAGAAAGATTATCATCCCCACGGCTCAAGGATTCATGATGATACAGCACTGCATCATTGCACTGGATATTATACCAGCCCTTCTCGTACAGGCTGAAGCAGAAATCCACATCGTTATAGGACACGGCCATCCCTTCATAGAAGCCGCCCACTGCATCGTATTTTTCCCTTGCTACCAGCAGGCAGGCCGCGGTTACCGCCAGCATATTCTGTCTGCCACGGTTTCTTCCATGATAGTAATTCTGCGAATCGGAGCATTTTAACAGCTTATGTGCCGGGCCTACCCGCAGATTCGTCACTCCAACATGCTGAATGAGATCCGTGTCGGGATAGAGCAGCTTCGCTCCGACCGCTCCGGCATGCTTCTGCACTGCCGCTGACATCATCCTCTGCAGCCATTCTTCCCCCTGCGATGGCATCACTTCAATGTCATCGTTCAAAAAAAGCAGATATTCTCCCTTTGCCATAGCTGCGCCCACATTGCACATCCTCGAAAAATTAAAGTCCATCGGCTCATAATGATAACGGAAGGAAAGCTCCTCTGACATCTGCTCCAGCACCGCACGGTTTTCCTCACTGCTTCCATTATCCACCACAATGATTTCCTTCATTTCAAAATCATCTGTTATTTTTGTCCGGGTTCGAACAGACTCGATACAGGTACGCAGCACCTCCGGGTTATCCTTGGACGGAATGATCATAGAGATTGTACCTGCTTTTTCCCCTGACGCGGAAGCAGCAAACCGCTCTTCCTCCGGCAGCCAGCCATCTGCTGCATCCTCTTCCTGAAAACCGTGATACAGAAATGCTTCCAGAACCTCCATCTGCTTTCGTTCCTGATTTGATAAAATATCACCTGCTTTTTCAAGACAGAACTCTGCCAGCTCCCTGCCAAGCTCCGTATAGGTATATGCAGTCAGTTCCTCTGCGCCTGCTGTCCCTTTGAACCGTTCCCACTCCTGATAAGTCTTTTTCCGTACTGCAAACAGGCTGCCGATATAAAAGGCCGTACTCCACGTATCCGGCGACCAGACCGGCTTACACCACGGAGAATGTCTTCTGCCATCCTCTGTCAGGAAATCCTCGTAGCCATATGCAAACAACAGCCATGGTTTTTGCACCATCTCCTGATCCAGCTTCCGAAACGCATCCGCTGACGGCATCCCACTGTTCAAATAAATAACTATCGCCTCTTCTGTTTCCCTGAGTGCATATTCGGAATCGTGTTTCTGTGCTCTTTGCTCTACGGAAAGCCGTGTTTCCTCTCCCCTCTGCAAAAGGAGCTGTGCGTAACGGTCGCTCTGTCTTTCCACCTCAGCAAGATACTTTTTGTGACATCTGTTATATAATGTTTTCTGAATATACTCCTTGACCGGATTTCCCATGTCCTGCTTGTCCCTTTTCTTTTCTATTCAGGCTATTGTGCCGAAGCTCCTGCGGCCAAACCAGCCCTTCTTCTCAAAACCGGCTACAACCTGTTCTGCCATAGTCTGTGGCAGGGATACGATTCCCAGATTCACACTCAGCCTCATCCGCTGATTTCCTTCCGGCCTTTGCTGTTTACTGAAGTCTATCGTAATATTAGGGTCATCGGTAGCAAAAACCGCCGCGTTATCAGAAATTAACTTTCCATTTAACAAACATTCTTTTAATGAAACCTGCCTCTCTGCCCTTGGCTCCCTGTCGGAGACACCGTCCTTCCCGTTATCTCCCACAGCCGTTTCCTGCAGGCGATACAAGGCAATCCTCTCTGCCGTTACCAGACAGCTTTCTAACGCCGGATCGATTCGCACTGCACGAATGCCCTCCGGCAATTCAATATCGAACGATATTTTATTTCCTTCACCGTACGCTTCTTCGCCTGCATAAGCTCCTGGTACAAAGTAAGACTGTTCTTCCGAAAAACCATTTCCGGTATCCTCATAGACCTGTACCTTTTTCCGTCCCCACTTCCCGGCCTCCCGCTCGGCAATCTGAGCCGCCGGCAAAATCGGACATTCAATACGGTTGCGCATTTCTGTCATGGACAGTCTGTTTCCGGTCACAAAATGCTGAAATTCTGCTTCCTCCTCTGCCATCTTTTGGATATCGTCCTCTGTATAACCCAATACCTCCTGCATATAGGAGAGGCTGGCCTTTCTCCGCTTAACCGCCCCAATCATATAACAATACAGGGAACGAAACGTCGTCTCTCTTCCCGTATTCGCCCGGTCAAAGGTCCATTCATAGTCTATAATGGTCCACTCCGCCTGATTTGACATGATATTACAGAAAATCAGGTCATAATCTGTAACTTCCGTTTTCTCATGATACGAAACAGCCGTTCTGTATTCATCCAGAAGCTTCCGAAAGCCCTTCTCATCTCCCTGATCCAGCTTCTCATCCAAAAGCTCCTCCAATGTCCGGCCGGACAGATATTCTAAAAACACACCATCCTGTGCCTTTTCACAGCGGTTTACTTTCAGTCGTCCGCCTTCGTATTTTGCAGATAATTTTTCATACGCCCTTAAAATACCGTCCACATGCGTGCCTGCCGCCTCGGACAGCGGAACCTTCTTGACAAATCGAGCCCCGTCCGGCTCCTCATAAATATCCGTCCGTACTGCAAAGCGTTCTGCCCGGTCATTGGAATATTTCGCATATTTGATCTCCAGCTCCTTTCCAATCAACAGCAGATAGGAATTGGAATAGAGCGGAAATTCCTCTTCCCGGATAATCGTATCAAAGACATTCTTTTCATCGAACAACAGCATCCTGTCACGGTCAAAATTCCGCAGGTTGGTCGATAATTCCCCTACCTTCGGCAGATACGCATCCGAATAGATGCTGGTCATAAACTTATAATCCGGATAAGGATAATAGAACGAATACTCGGCAATCCCGGCCGCCTGACAGATTTTTTCCAGTCCCTTTCTCGTAAAGGTGCGTACTCCTCCACCCTCCGGGTAATCCTCCAGTCCGGCAAAATACCGTCCAAGATGATCCTCCTTGCAGCCTGCCCAGTATTTGAGCCCGAATTTATTCTCAATCGCAATGACCATTCTGCCGTCTGCCTTCAGATGCTTCTGCAAAATCGTCATGAACCTTTCATATGGCTTATCCGTACCGATATAGCCCTGTCCATACTCAAATACACCGATTAAAAAAATGTAATCATAGTCGTTCGGAAGCTCCGGCTCAATATCCTGAAAATTTCCGACGTGAATGGTTACATTACTGCATTCCTTATGGCGGTATGCGTTGATCATACTGCGTTTTTTCGACAGATCGATACAGGTCACCTCACCCGCCTTGTCCGCAAGTGTGCCTGTAATCGCGCCACAGCCGGAACCGACCTCCAATACCTTCATATTCTTGTTAAGTGGAATCCACTCCACAATATTTCCGCGCAGCGGCGAAAGATGGTACAAAACCGGCCAGCTGCCGCGTTCCTCAATCAGCCTTCCAAATTCGGATGCCGGATGCTGTTTCACCATTTCTAACAGCTCATCCTCCACCTTCCCGTCACAATACAAATCCTCTCCCGGATAATGCTTATAATCCAGCGTGATATTTCCTATCTTCTCTGTCACGTTCCCATATCCTTCCTGCCATCCCGTTTCCCTTTGCCGGATGCTTCCGACCTTCTCCGGGATTGTCCTGTTTCTACATTCGCTATTTTATCGTAATCTGCGATCCCATGTCATAATAACCCACTGTATTTTTATCCGAAATGACCGTCACATTATAGACGTCATACAGTCTGTGATATACCTTGAAGGCATCGCCCTCATAGCCTGTCAGTCCTAAAGAAAGCAAATATTCCCCTCCCTGCAGGCTCATCCTCTGATGAAAAATGATTTCCTTCTCTTCTCCGGCAGTCACACTCTCCAGAAACGCCTTTTCTACCATCGTGTTCGTACCCGTAATCTCCGTTCCCTTGACATCCTTAAAGGAAAACGCAAAGATTGGAGCCGGCAGATTATCGTAGAATTTCACCTTCATATGAATGTCAAACTCCGTGCCCTTAATGACTGCACTGGAACGCACACCACGCTCATCCGTCAGAAAGAACTCCGTAATCTCCGCCTGCTTTGTACCGTACTCCAAAAGCTCCGGATTTTCCCCGGCCGCCTTCTTCTGAAGCTCCTCATCGCTTAACAGGTTTCCGGACTTCTTCTCATCATCCATCTCAAATGCCGTCTCATCCGGCACAACATACTGTCCCACCAGCACCTGCTTGTAAGCATCAATCATTTCCTTCGGACTGCCCTCACCGAGCTTGACACCCTGATTGAGCAGCACGACACGGTCACAGTATTTGCTGATGCTACTCAAGTCATGACTGACAAACAGAATCGTTTTACCCGCCCGTTTAAATTCTTCAAATTTGTGATAGCATTTTGCCTGAAAGAAGACATCGCCTACCGAAAGCGCCTCATCCACAATGAGAATCTCCGGCTCAATATTAATGGCCACCGCAAAGGCCAGACGCACGAACATACCGCTGGAATACGTCTTCACCGGCTGGTGCACATACTCCCCAATATCTGCAAAGTCCAGAATATCCTGCATTTTGGCATCAATTTCCTCCTTGGAAAAGCCAATCATCGTACCATTCAGATAAATATTCTCGATGCCGTTATACTCCATATTAAAGCCTGCACCAAGCTCCAACAGTGCGGAAATCCTGCCATTGACCGTCACATTGCCCGAGGTCGGATTTAAAACTCCGGTTATGATCTTCAGAATCGTGGACTTACCGGAACCGTTCGTGCCGATAATTCCCACACACTCGCCCTCATAGATGGACAAGTCCACATCCCTCAGTGCATAGTGCTCCGTAAACTTCTTCTTTCTGGCCAGTCCCAACGCTTCCTTCATGCGGTCGGAGGGCTTCTCATACAATTTATATCGTTTGTTTAATTTCTCTACCTGTATTGCTACTTTTTTCTCTGCCATATCACGTTGTTCCTTCCACACTACAGCACATCCGCAAAATGCACCTTCAGACGTTTAAATATCAGTGCACCGATGCCGAAAATCACGACGGTAATAATCCAGAAGAACATCGTCGAATAAAAGTCCTCCCAAAACCACGTTTTTTCAAAAATCGCACTCCGGTATCCGTTCACAATATAGAAAATCGGATTGAATTTGAAAATAATCCGATATTCCTCCGATACCATGCTGATATTCCACAGAATCGGTGTAGCCCACATGCCGACCTGCAGAAAAATATTGATGATCTGTCCCAGGTCACGAAAAAATACAATAATCGCACAGGTTGCATAACAGAGTCCCAGTACAAATACAAACATACAAAGGCTGAAATATATAATCTGCAGCAGGTGAATATCCGGATAATAGCCATATCCGGCAGCCAGCACCAGCATAAAGCATACAAAAAATACATGGATAAAGGTTGCAGCGATAATCTTGATAATCGGCAGGATACTGATCTTAAAGACCACCTTTTTCACCAGATAATTGTACTCTAACAGTGCATTGGTGCCGTTGGTCAGGGCCTCGGAAAAATAAAACCAGGGTACGATACCGGTTGTCAGGTACAGCACATACGGCACACTGACTCCTTCCTTTAATATCTCTCCCTTGGCATTAAAACCAAATTCAAAAACGATCCAATAGACCAGAATCGTCACCACAGGCTGAATAAAAGCCCACACGATTCCCATATAGGAGCCTGCATACCGGGTCTTAAAATCATTTTTGGCCAGCTTCCAGATCAGCTTTCTGTTCTGCCACAGCTCCACCGGGAGCACCGTGATCTTATCATAAAGCCGGACAAAAAGAATCTCACAGACCGCAATAATCACACAGGCAATCATCTTCTTTACCCGTTCCTCCTGCGGGTTGGCAAACGGATTGTGGTGCAGAACGAGCGTCACTGCCATCGCTAATGCACAGACTGTAAAAATCGTAATCCAAGCCCTTTTACTCAAATGAAATTCCTGCTTCGTTTTCTCTTTTTCCATACAGTAACCTTACTCTACTTCGCCTTCCTGCTCTCCGTATATTCACGGATTCCGCCCCATTTCGTATCCTTCTCGGAAAGAATCAGTTCCATTCCTTCCGGGATTGGCCACTCTACGCCGATGTCGGGATCGCTCCATAAAAGTCCGCCTTCATCGTTCGGATGATAAAAATCTGTACATTTATAGCAGAACTCCGCATAATCCGACAGCACCAGAAAACCATGCGCAAAATTTTTCGGAATGAAGAACTGCTTCTTATTTTCTTCCGAAAGCAGCACTCCGAACCACTTTCCGTATGTAGCCGAGCCTTCCCTCAAGTCCACCGCTACATCAAATACCTCACCGCGCACGACGCGCACCAGCTTATCCTGTGGAAATTCCTTCTGAAAATGCAGTCCGCGCAGCACGCCCTTTTTGGACGCGGACTGATTATCCTGCACAAACTGCATATCCAGACCGGCCTCCTTAAAGTCGTTATAATTATAGGTTTCCATAAAATATCCTCTGGCATCTCCGAAAACTGCCGGTGTAATAATCTTAAGACCTTCAATCTCACATGTTTCTACTGTAATCTTTCCCATTTGCTCCTCTTTCTCCCTTTCCTTGATTTCTATCACTGGTTGGCGGCTCTTTTTGCCCCGTTAACCGATTTCCGGTCGGTGAGTGACACTATATTAATAGCCCAGATAGCTGATATTTAAATCCACCCGGCCCTTCATGCCGTCGATACTTCCATTCGAGGTATACTGCCAGATCTGATATTTTCCGGTATAGAGCGGATCACTGCGATACTCTGCAAGCCAGGTCACATAATCCGACAGTTCAGAAGCGGTCAGATTATGGTACCACCAGTTGCGGCTCGCATAGACACCAGCCTTCCTTCCGGCGCTCTCAATCGTCTCACAGAAGGCACGGCACACCGCTGTACGCTCCCGTACACCAAGTCCGTCTGCCCGTCCGTTTCCTCCGGCTCCTTCCGTATCAATGAAAACCGGATAATCCAGATTGTAGTCCCGGCACAGGCTGATGACCATACTGGCTTCCTCCACAGCCTCTACCTCATTCGTGGCCTGTGTAAAGAAATAAACACCTATGGAAATACCGTTCGCTTTAGCTCCCTCTATATTTTTGATAAAATAGGGATCCTCTACCAGCACGCCCGAAGACGAACCGCGGTAGCCACAGCGGATGATAGCAAAATCCACCCCTGCATTCTTCACCTTTGCCCAGTCAATCTCTCCGTTCCATTTAGACACATCGATACCGACTCTGGCTGTGCCGTCCGGTATCTTTAATGCCGTTTCTTCCGTACCATCGATATCCGTCCCGGCATCCTTTACCCCGGTATCTTCTTTGGCGGCATCGATTTCATCCTCCGTCTTGATCAGGGCCGAAATATTATCAATAATCCGATATTCCAGTTTGTCCTTGACCTTCACATCCAATGCGGCATCCGTGACCTCATAGCCTTCCATCGGCTGCAGGGTCAGCGCATAATCCCCCGCCTTCAGACCGCCTATATAAATGATACCGTCCTGATCCAGATCCTTATACCCTTCATCCGGCTCTGCCGTCTCTCCCGTACCGGACAACGTCACATAAAAGCTCTGTCCCTTTACGGTTCTACCGCTTCCGTCCAAAATCAGGATGCGCAGATCCTTTTCCACCGACGTAGCCATCATCGTAAGCGTACTGCTTTGCTTCTCCAGCATAGCCAGATAGCCCGGCTTTTCCGGATCAAAAAAGGTCTCATCATACTGAAAAGCTGACAGATCGGAACCGATAATCATGCCGTTTTCATCCAGCTTCGACGGTGCTGACGTATCAGCCTGCGTGCTGCCGCCGGCCTGAGCTGTGGCTCCACTCTGACCCGACTGCTCACCTGTGCCATTTTGCCCTGCCACGCCGGCCTGAGCTGCTCCGCTTTGTTCTTCCCCGACAGCATTCCATAAGGAAGCGGTTTTGCCCTGATTCACTGCAACGACCGTGACAGCCGCCAGAATCAAAACGGACAATGCCAGCAAAACGGCTCTTCGCTTTACCTTAGAGTCCATTTGCGACCTCTACCAGATATTTTCCGTAATTCGTTTTCATAAGCGGCTCTGCCAGCTTCAAAAGCTGCTCTTTGGTAATGAAGCCGCGTTTATAAGCAATTTCTTCAATGCAGGATACATAAAGTCCCTGTCTCTTCTGAACAGCCGATACAAAATCTGCAGCATCCAGCAGGGAATCATGATTGCCGGTATCCAGCCATGCAAAGCCTCTTCCCATCGTCTCTACATGAAGCGTTCCCCGCCTTAAATATTCGTTATTGATACTCGTAATCTCGATTTCACCACGCGCAGACGGCTTCACATTTCGTGCAATTTCTACGACATCATTGTCATAAAAATAGAGTCCCGGAACCGCATAGTTGCTCTTTGGATGCTCCGGCTTCTCCTCAATCGAAAGTGCCTTGCCGCTCTCATCAAATTCCACAACACCGTATTCCCTCGGATCTCTGACATAGTAGCCAAAGATGGTTGCTCCTTTTTCTCTGGAAGCAGCTTCTCTGAGCACCTTCGAAAAGCTCTGACCATAAAAAATATTGTCACCCAGCACCAGCGCCACGCTGTCCTCTCCGATAAAATCCGCACCGATGATAAACGCGTCAGCCAACCCTCTCGGGTACTCCTGTACCGCATATTCCAGACGCATGCCAAGCTGGCTGCCGTCTCCCAGCAGCTCCTCAAATACCGGAAGATCTCTCGGTGTCGAGATAATAAGCACCTCTCTGATGCCTGCTAACATCAGTGTGGACAGTGGATAATAAATCATCGGTTTGTCATATACCGGCATAATCTGCTTGGAAATGGCCTTGGTCAGCGGATAAAGCCTCGTACCGCTTCCGCCTGCTAAAATAATACCCTTCATTCGTAAATCCTCCAAATTCTAAAACGCCAAAAAGAAGGCTTACTCATATTGCTATGATAACCCTTCTTTTAGGCAGTTCTTATTTTGTATGATACATGTCTTCGTAGTACTTCTGATAATCTCCGCTTGTCACATTCTTCATCCATTCCTCATGCTCGAAGAACCACTGAATCGTCAGGCGGATGCCGTCCTTAAACATCGTTTCCGGCTCCCAGCCAATCTCAGATTTGATTTTGTCCGGTGCAATGGCATATCTTCTGTCATGTCCCTTACGATCCTCCACATAAGTAATCAGATCTCTGGACACCAATGCTTTACGAGGGTCGGAATCCGGAAGCATCTCCTGCAGCGTATCCAGAATAATGTGAATAATTTCAATGTTCTGCTTCTCGTTATGTCCGCCTACGTTGTAGGTTTCAAACAGCCTTCCCTTTTCCTGTACCATATCAATGGCCTTGGCATGATCTTCTACATATAACCAGTCACGCACATTCTTACCGTCTCCGTAGACCGGAAGCTTTTTGCCCTGCAGCGCATTGTTGATAATGAGCGGAATGAGCTTCTCCGGGAACTGATACGGTCCGTAGTTGTTCGAACAGTTCGTAATATTTGCCGGAAATTTATAGGTGTCCATATAGGCCTTTACCAGCATGTCCGAGGATGCCTTGCTTGCCGAGTAAGGGCTGTGCGGTGCATACGGTGTCGTCTCGTAGAAATAGCCGCCGTCCTCCTCTAAGGAACCATAGACCTCATCGGTGGAAACATGGAGGAACTTCTTGCCTTCCCTGAAGCTTCCGTCCGGCAGCTCCCAGGCTTCCTTGGCACAGTTTAACATGACAGCCGTTCCGAGCACATTTGTCTGTACAAATACCTCAGGATGCCTGATACTGCGGTCTACATGGCTCTCTGCCGCAAAGTGCACAACTCTGTCGATATCGTTCTCTGCAAAGATTTTACGGATGGCTTCCTTATCACAGATATTTGCTTTCACAAAGGTATAATTGTCTCTGTTCTCTACTTCTTTTAAGTTTTCCAGATTACCGGCATAGGTCAGCGCATCCACGTTGATAATACGGATGTCATTGTCATATTTTTTGAACATATAGTGAATATAATTGGAACCGATAAATCCGGCGCCGCCTGTTACAAGATAGGTTCTCATAAAATGCTGTCCTCCATTTTAAACAGATATTTTTTCTTTCGTATATCATATCATAAATTTCCCTAATAGCCAAGATAACTTACATTCAAGTCAACATTTCCGCTGATGCCGTTGATTTTTCCCTTGGACGTATACTGCCACATATCATAACGGGTAGCCTTATAGGTCGGCTGCGCCGCATACTGTGCCAGCCACAGCTTATAGCCGGTCAGGCTGCTCGTATTCATCTTCGTTTCAAACCAGCTCTTATTCGCATAGATGCCTGCCGTATAGCCGCCGTTCTGGATCGTCTTACAGAAAGCATTTGCTACAGCGGTTCTTGTATTTTTATCAATCCGGTCACCGCGTCCGCCGCTGCCCTCAATATCGATAAATACCGGATAGGATATCTTGTAGCCCTTAATCAGGCTCAGCGTCATGGAAGCCTCTTCTACTGCTTCCACCTCATTGACCGCCTGGGAGAAGAAGTAGATGCCCACCTTCAATCCGGCCGCTGTCGCTCCCTGAATATTCGTCTTGAACTTCGGGTCCACAATCATCGCACCGGAGGAAGAACCACGGTAGCCGCAACGGATGATGACATAGGAAACACCGGAATTTTTCACGGCATTCCAATCAATGCTGCCGTTCCATTTGGAAACATCAATGCCCATATTGCCGGAGCCCTTCATCAGCGCACCGTCACTGTCAAAGTTGTATTTCATGCCCTGGATGACCTGCTCGCCTGTAACGCGCTTGCCGTCCTTGGTGTAATAGTAGGTCTTTCCGTCTATTGTCTGCCATCCGGTATACTTATATTCCACATTTTTTGCAAGAATATAGAACTTGGATGCCGTATAGTAATCCGCCAGAGTCGCCTCGACAAACTTACCGTCCTTATTTTTGATATAGACCTGATTACCATCATTATCCTTTAGCTTGGTCGTCGTATCCTTCTTCGGATTCAGGCGGACGGTAACCTTGCAGGTCGCTTTCGCAATTTCTTTATTGTCACGCTTGACTACCACAGACACATTCGCTGTTCCGGCAGCCACTCCGGTGATCGTGCCGGTCTTCTTGTCATCCGACGCCTTGACTGTCGCAAGCTTTGTATTATCGGATACCCATTCGATGACATCACCGTTTACCGTATTCTCGATCGTAGCCTTTAATTCTCCGGTCAGCTCGGTAAAGACAGTCAGCTCGGATTTACTCAGAGTCAATTTCACATCAGTGTTGCTGACCGTGACCTTACAGGTCGCTTCCACCGTCTTGTTCGTTTTCGTCGTAACCTTGGCCGTAATGGTAGTCTCGCCTGCTGCAACAGCCTTGACCGTACCGTCACTTGCTACGATTGCGATCTTATCGTTGCCTGACGTCCATTCCGTCTTTGCGATCTCGTGGCCTGCTGAAATGCTGACAGACAGCTTACTGCTCTCATTGACCTTCAGCGCAAGGGTTCCCGGATTCATCGTCAGCTTCAGTTCGCTTTCAGTAACGGTTACAGTACAGGATGCTGATTTACCGGAATCCACCTCGGATGTCGCGGTTACCGTTGCTGTACCGGCTCCTACGCTGGTCAATGTACCGCCGGACACCTTTACCACGCTTTCATTACTGCTTTTCCATGTCACGGCCTTGCTTGGCGCTGTGCCCGTACTTCCCGACAGGGTAACAATCGCCTCCAGCTGGAAGGTCGTACCACCGGAGGTCAGAGTCAGAGTGCTGTGATTGAGCTTCACAGAATCAATCTTATACGGATCCTGTGGAGCAACCGGCTGAGATTCACTTTCAGATGGTTTTGTGCTCTCACTTTCGGAAGGATTCGTACTCCCGCTCTCCGACGGTTTTGTGCTTTCACTCTCAGACGGTTTTGTGCTTTCGCTCTCAGACGGTTTTGTGCTTTCGCTCTCCGATGGATTGGTACTTGCACTTTCGGACGGCTTTGTGTCTCCACTTTCCGATTCCGTTGTATTGCCATTTTCACCATTCGTCTGTGACAATCTTAAGAAGCGTCCTGCTGCCGCACTCACCGTAAGCGGGTCTGTGATCTTGTCCTTCTTTAACTCCTCATATTCCCCTTCGGTCGCACTTCCACTTCCGGAAATCGGTGTCTTCGTGGACTCTACCCACTCTACCGTATCCTTCAGGGCCGGCGCTGTCTCCGGTTCCTGAATCGCCGTATCCTCCACCGCTGCATTGACCTCGGCCTCCGTCTTGACCTCGTCAATGACATCAATCTTCACATACTCAATCTTATCCTTTACCTTGACGCTCTGTGTACCGGTATAATATTTATAATCCTTTATAGCATCGATTTCCTTTAACGTCACCTTATAATTGCCCGGTGTCAGGTCCTTTTTATAAATCACACCGTCTTTATCATCATCCGTCCACGTAGTAGTCTTGTTATCAGGCCCCACTACCTCTACTTCAAATGCGATGCCGGATATGAGACGATTCGTCGAAGAATTGACGAACTTGATCTTCAAGTCCTTCTCTACCGAGGTCATATTAAAGCCGATCGCTTCTTCCTTCTCTTCCGCTTCTTCCTCCGTTTCCATCTCGGTTTCTTCCTCAAACAGGGCATCGATTTCTGCCGCAGAAGCGCTTGCATCCGCCATGGCGACCAATCCGCTCTCGCCGCCTACACCAAGGGTATCCAGCTTATCGCCCACCTCATAAAAGGCGGCCACCTGTGCATCCACCGCCTTGGCGCTTGCATAAACAGAACAGGTCACCATAACGATTACCATCACAATTGCTCCGGTTGCTGCCACAAGACGATCCATCGCTGTCATAGACACGATATACTGACGCAGATTTTCCAAAAATGCCAGAAAAGCATTCTCTTCCTGTCTGCGATGGCCTTTTTTACGATTTCGACCGCTGCCTGCACGATTCCATCCGGCGCTCAGCTCTTCGTCTCCATAATAGGCTTCATCATCGCTCTCATATTCTTCGCTGTAATAGCTTTCGCCATCCTCGTCCTCGTAGATCTCTTCCTCGTAATATTCCTCTCCGTCATACGCTTCGTCGGAATAATACTCTGTATCACCAACCGGAATGAACTCCATGGTTTCCATGGACACCTCCGGCTCTACGCCTTCGTCTTCAGCCAGATAGGCATAATCTGCCTTTTCCTCTTCCGCAAAGTATCTGCCGTCTACGCTGCCATCTTCCTCTTCGGCATAATATTCACCGTCTCCGTTATAGTCTTCCTCTTCGGCATAATACACCCCATCTCCGTTGTAGTCTTCCTCTTCGGCATAATACTCACCGTCTCCGTTATAATCTTCCTCTTCGGCGTAATACTCACCGTCTTCGCTGTAGCCTTCTCCGTCAGCGTAATATTCGCCATCTTCGCTGTAGCCTTCTCCATCAGCGTAATATTCTCCATCTTCGCTGTAGCCTTCTCCATCAGCGTAATATTCTCCATCTTCCTCATAGTACTCTATGTCATCAGTCTCAAATGTATCGTATTCTTCATCAAAATTTCTGTTCCTTTTCGCGGCATGAAACCACTTTCCGAAACCGTGATTCTTCCTTCCCATCTTTACCTCCCTGGATGCCTGCATCAGCCTCCCGCTGCCTGCGGACTGCCCATGCCAGTAACAATTCTGTAACATTATAGCATCCGCTCCCCTTCACTTCAAGGTATTTCGGGGATTTCCATTTTTTGCTTCTTTATTATCATGTGGCATCGCAGCCATTATCCGGTCGGCGGTGGTTGGGGCTCCGGTCCGCCGCAGAAAATGTCAGACCTGCAGGTGGAGTGAGAGTTTTCTTAATGGAGCTTTCGAAAAAGCAGGGGAAAATCGGCACGGATGCCGATTTTAGGATTTCACGTGCAAGGATGCACATGAAAGCCGACCCGAACGGTTGTCGCATCCTTCCTGCTCCATTTAGAAAACTCCAATCCACATGCGGTCTGACATTTTCTGCTGCGGACCGGAGCCCCAACCACCGCCGACCGGATAATGACCACTACGTTTTCTATATATTAGCTGTTCATCATCACAAGACGGCGGAAATTGCAGCTGGCGCAGGCTGATCCATTCCCCTTTTCGTCAAAATGATTGACTTTTCTATGCTTTAGTGGCATATTTTTGTAGTATAAGGGTTTTGTCAAGCTGTGTAAAATGGGAGGAAAATAATATGATGTATATACACTATTGTCCGTCATGCCATAAGATCCACATGTTAAACGGGCATAAGCAGTACTGTCCACGTTGTGAAAAAAATCTGGTGGAACTTAAAATCGATTATATGACCTACACAGAGATGGACGCAAAGGAACGCGCCGAATTGGAGGCTAACTGTGCCATTCCGGAAGAGCTGGACAAAATAAAAACCACCTACCGTATGGTCAAATACAGCAAGTGGTACAAGGAAATGCAGCAGGAACAGGCGAAGGCTCAGGAGGAGTCTACAGATAGTAAATCGTAATCCCGGCCAGAATGCAGACAGTTCCTATCACTTTATTTTTTGTAATTTTTTCACTGAAAAAAATGCGGCTGAGCAATATCACAAGCACATATCCTAACGACTCAATAATCGCGCCATTCTTGAATTCCATCCCCTTAAAGGCCATGATCGTAAGCAGCATGGAACCAAACAGCATACCATATCCAATGATGACATAGGGATTCAGATATTCCCGAATGACCGATGTATATTGCCTGGTCGCGCTCTTCTTCAAAAGGATCTGCGAGAAGGAAGCTATGACAACCGATAATATATATAAGAAAAAATAAAATGCAGTACTATTCATTTGCTTTCTCCTCTCTGTTCACAATAATCGTTCCGGCTGTAATAAAAATCAGTCCGATGATATTTTTCCACGTAATCCTTTCACCAAATATCACCACCGCCCAGACCAGCGCCCACAGCATAACCATGGCACGGTTCGCATAGGCGATGGACAATTCAAACTTCTTGATTGCCTGCTGCCAAAGCAGCGCATATACGCCGAGAATCCCGATTTCCAGCCCATAGAACAAAATAAACCCAATCGACAGAAACTCCTGCGCCGATGCCATTTTTGCTACGACACTGGAAATACTGTAAATCATGATGATTCCCTGCAGCATGATAATATCTTTGATTGTAATTTTCTTTTTCATGTCTGTAAATTTACTCCTTTTTATTATCTCAGTGCTAATCACTGCAACTTACAGTTTTCTATGCTCCATAAAAGAACACCTCCCACTATCAAGACGAGATTTGTCAAGGGGCTTTTCTACAAAAAATACTTTTGGTTTACTTTATTTATTCCTGCAATCAAACCATAAAATGCGATGTACAACCTTTTGATAGCTACGACTAAACGCAATTATACTTATGTAGCATAGCACACCACCACCTAAAACTCAAGAAAGACGTCATATTCCGATGACGATGGCAGATTAGGCTTCCAAACCGGATGCGTTTCTGCAATTTAACGATGCGCATATTTTCTTAAAATAGTGTGAAGATAATAGACAGAAGAAAAACTCTATTGTAAAATAAAGACCGGACATTCCAAGAAATGGAGGAAACACATGAAAGAAAACAAGAACGAATTGGAAGACCTTACGATAGAAGATTCCGAAGGAGCAGACATGACCGATGCCGGCATCCCGGATACGGATATGGATCTGGAAGAAGATCCCGATTTTGAAATAGAAGACCTTGGGGAAGATTTGGATGGAGAAGACCCGGACGCAGAACCTCCCCGCCGGCGTGTGAACATGCACTTTATTCTTCTGGGAGTCATCGCTCTCCTGTTGGTCATTGCGGTTTTCCGACTGGTCGTCTGGAACAAGGGTGAGAAAATCATCGTGGATCCCAATGAAGACACTTCCGAATTTGACGTGGAAACCGAAGACTACATCATGCACCTGGACAGCCGCTATCTGGAGGGCCGTACTGATGACGGAATCACCACCATTCTATGCCTCGGCAACGAGCCATTTGCCTCCGAACGCGGAGAAAACGGTATCGCCGCAAAGCTTCAGGCACTGTTAGGGGAAGATACCGTCGTCTACAACGCAGCCTTTGAGGACACGACTCTTTCCTGTAAAAACTCGGTCTACGATGAAAATTACATCAATGATGCCTTCAGCCTCTACTGGCTTTCCAGAACCATCTGCCTGCAGGATTTTACACTGCTCGATAACTCCGTGGATGACTTTTCCAAAAAAACCCCTTCTGCGAAAGAGGCTCTGGATACCCTGAAGGACGTGGACATGGATACCGTGGATATCATTACCATTATGTATGACGGACAGGACTATCTGGAGGACCGCATTATCACCAGCCCTTATGATCTGTCGGATATTGCCACCTGTACCGGCGCTCTGCGCGAGTCCCTGACCCTGCTGCGTGAAACCTATCCCTACATCCGCATCATCGTCCTCTCACCTGCCTTCGCCTGCCAGATTGGCGAGGACGGAGAATACCTGCCGGGCAGTACGACCAATACTCTGTATAAGAACGGCTTCCTCTCCGAATATATGATCGGCGAGAAAAACATTGCCGTAGAAAAGGGCGTCACCTTTATTGACAACTATTACGGAACCATTCACGAAGATAATTATAAGGATTATCTGGAGGACAACATCCACCTGAACGACAAGGGACGTACCCTGATTGCAGAACGAATTCAAAAAGTGCTGGAGCGGTAAGCTTCAGCACTTTTTTATCCATCACATCTCTATATCCTCGTCACGATCAGACTGCATATCCCATCCACGATGTACTTCCGTTTACCGGCCGGCAAAAACAGGCTCTCTCCGGCCGCAAAATCCATCGTATAAAGCATACCCTCCTGTTCTGTCTTGATACTGCCCCCACCGGACAGGCAGATGATAGAAAGGAAGGATTCCTCTTCCTGCTGTATGTCCCTGCTGCCAGATATCTCATACAGGAAGCATTCAAAATATTTGCACCGCGCAATCACGCCCGGCTCATCCTCCCTGCAGACAAACGGTCTGTAAGAATGGAAGTCCAACACCTGCAGGGCCTTATCCAGATGCAGGGGACGCAGATTGCCGTACTTGTCTCTTCGTTCAAAATCATACAGACGATACGTGCAGTCTGAGCTCTGCTGGATCTCACAGATTAAAATTCCCGCTCCTATCGCATGCACCGTGCCCGCCGGGATGAAATATGCCTCTCCCCTGTGTACCGGAATACGATTCAAAACCTCCAGAATCGTTCCCTCCTCCATCCTCTTTTCCACATCCTGTCTGGTCACCTCGCGGTTGAATCCACAATAGATGCAGGAATCCGGTTCACAGTCTACAATATACCACATTTCATTTTTGCCATATTGGTGTTCCCTCTCCATGGCAAATTCATCGTCCGGGTGCACCTGCACCGACAGCTTGTCTCTGGCATCAATGAACTTGATCAGAATCGGGAAAGCCGAAAGCGGCTGGCATTTCCATCCCCAGTATTTCTTACCGATGGCATCCAGATATTCTCCAAACAGCTGCCCCTTATGCCGTCCGCTTGCCACCACACTCTGTCCGGCCGGATGTGCGGACAGCTCCCAGCTTTCCGCCAGAATGTCGTACTCGCACTGCTTTCCATAGCGTTCCTTCAGCTTCGTGCCTCCCCACAAAAAGTCCTTATAAGCAGGCTGCAGCTTTACAAACGGCTCTACGTCAAACCCAAGCTCCGCCTCCGTCAGGTCGCTGCTCTGCACGGACACCAGGTCCTCCTCACGGACATGCTCGCCCACCGAAGTCTCTATAAAAATCAGGTCCGTACTGCCGACATTCGAAAGCTGGTGTACCGTATCCGGCGCAATCCTCACTACCTCATTGCG
>JAGANL010000023.1 GCA_017624235.1 Lachnospiraceae bacterium
ATAAAACTATTTACAATTATCTTGATATGGGACTTTTTTTAAATATTTCCGTAAAAGATTTGCCTGTAAAGAAAATAGTCCGAAAGAAGAAAACGCAAAAATCGAAAGTATCATTGAATAATCGGACTGGACGAAGTATAGAAAAAAGACCTGTCGATATATTAAATCGCGATAAATTTGGACATTGGGAAATGGATACGGTAGTATCTGGACAAAATACAGGGAAATCCTGTCTACTTGTATTGTCCGAGAGAATGACTCGACAAGAAATATTGATAAAAATAAAGAATAAAACTAGCTTCTCTGTAGTACGTGCTTTAAATGCGCTTGAACGTAAAATGGGAGCGCGTTCTTTCCGTGAAACATTTAAAACAATTACCTGTGATAATGGAGTTGAGTTCTTAGACTCAAACGGCATTGAGAAAAGCCGATATAATAAAACAAGTCGTACAATACTCTATTATTGTCATCCATATAGTAGCTATGAACGCGGTACGAATGAAAATATTAACAGGATGATTCGACGTCATTTTCCAAAGGGTACGAATTTTGATGAAGTAAATACGAAACAAATAAACATGGTGCAAGATTGGATTAACAATTATCCTCGTAAAATTTTAGGCGGTATAAGTTCTAATGACTTTTTGAAAACTTTGATTGCGGTCGATACTTTATAGCCCCCTCTGGAGATGGGGAAAGGGGGCGCGGTTAGAATTTCTTAGGAAACGTTTTTTGATTCCTTAGAAATTCTCCGTAGGGGGTTTAGGAATGGTACACAAAGTACCTTTATTTGGCATGTTAAAAAATATACTCTTGTGCATGTTGCATAGTAAAAGGGGATTTATCCGGACTGATTCGCGGTGTAAATCCCCTTTCTTTTTGTATACTATGCACAAATTTTAAAAATTCTTGATTTTATTCTTGCAATTTAGGATTTCCAGTATTTTCATAACCCTTCCGTCGGTGCCGCTTTCAGTCTACCCCACCCCGATCGGCTGTCATAATTCCCATACATACAGACAGACTGTGCGTTTTTTTAATAGAGCATTCACAATGTAGGGAAAAACCGGCACGGATGCCGGTTTTAGGATTCCTGTGCATGGAGGCACATGGAATCCGCCCCGACCGGTTCCAAAGGCTTTTGCTGCTCTATTTAAAAAACACCAGTCCGTATGTCGTATGGGAATTATGACAGCCGGTCGGGGTGGGGTAGACTGAAAGCGGCACAGACTTCACTGTTGCACCTTCCTTTCAAAGTTTAATCTGCTCTACCCCAAATTCCGAATCTTAAATTCTCTTTCTACCTCTCTGCGCTGATCCTTTTTGGCGATATCCTGCCGTTTATCGTACAGCTTCTTTCCTTTTGCCAGACCGATTTCCACCTTGGCCCTTCCATCTTTAAAATAAACCTGAAGAGGCACCAGCGTATAGCCCTTTTCTGCCATTTTGCCAGCCAGCTTGTGGATCTCCTGTTTGTGCATCAGAAGCTTTTTCACACGCAGGGGATCCCGGTTAAAAATATTTCCCTTTTCGTACGGACTGATGTGCATTCCGTAAACGAACACTTCTCCGTTTTCAATCCGGATAAAAGCCTCCTTGATGCTGCACTTTCCCATACGCAGGCTCTTGACCTCCGTGCCGTGCAGCACGACGCCTGTTTCGTACTTTTCTTCGATAAAATAATCATGGTATGCCTTTTTATTGTTGGCTACCAGCTTCATGGATTCCTTTGCCATGCTTATCCTCTCCTGTCTCCGCTTCGCTTTTCCGCTCCGTTTCCGGTCTTCTGTTGTCTAATCCGGCTCGTTTTCTTCCGGAATGACAAAATCAATTGTCCTGCCAATCCGGTCTGTATCGTATACCTGTACGGTCAGTTTCTGCCCCAGCTTGTAGCTGCGTCCGGTGGACTGTCCCACCATCTCATAGCGGTTCTCATCGTAGTAGAAATAATCTCCCGGCAGTGCCGATACATGAATCATCCCTTCAATCGTGTTGGGAAGCTCCACATAAACTCCCCAGCTCGTAATGCTGGAAATGACACCCTCATAGATTTCACCAATCCGTGCCTCCATGTACTCCACCTTTTTCAGCTTATCCGTCTCACGCTCTGCTTCATCCGCCCTCCGCTCCATCTCAGAGGACTGTCTGGCCACCTGTGGAAGTATCTCCTGATAATGGGCAATCCGGTCAGCATTCAGCCGTCCCCTCAACTGCTCCTTGATGATGCGGTGTATCTGAAGATCCGGGTATCGTCTGATCGGAGAAGTGAAGTGGCAGTAATACTGACAGGCCAATCCAAAATGACCGCTGCACTCCACCGTATATTTTGCCTGCTTCATACTCCTTAAGGTCAGCCTGCTGATGAGTGCCTCCTCATCGCTTCCTTCGATTCTGGCAAGAAGCTTTTGCAGCTCCTTAGGGTGAATCTCGTCCTTTCCCATTTTAATGGAATACCCAAAATTGTGAATAAACAGTCCCAGCTTCTCAACCTTCTCCGGATCCGGATAATCATGCGTCCGGTAAACAAACGGTAATTCCATCCAGTAGAAATGCTGCGCCACAGTTTCATTCGCAATGAGCATGAAATCCTCGATTATCTTCGTCGCTGTGTTGCGCTCATAGGGCTTAATCTCAGTCGGATGCCCCTCCTTATCCAGATAAATCTTTGTCTCCGGAAAATCAAAGTCAATGGAGCCTCTGCTTCTGCGTTTCTCTCGCAAAATTCCCGCCAATACTTCCATCTGACGGAACATGGGAACCAGTTCCTCATATTCCCGAATGGTTTCTTCATCGTTATCCTCCAAAATCTTCTTTACCGCCGTATAGGACATTCTTCGGTCTACCTGAATAACAGTCTCTGCAATCTGATAATCCACGACCTGTCCCTTCGGGCTGATGGTCATCAGGCAGCTGAGAGCCAGCCTGTCCTCCCCTGCATTCAGGGAGCAGATTCCATTGGACAATACATGCGGCAGCATCGGAATAACCCGGTCCACCAGATAGACGCTGGTGCCGCGCGTAAGTGCCTCTCTGTCCAATGCAGAATTTTCCTGTACATAATTGGTCACATCCGCAATATGCACACCCAGCTTATAATTTTCTCCGTCCATACAAAGACTGACGGCATCATCCAGGTCCTTGGCATCCTCTCCGTCAATCGTGACCATCACTACATCCCGCAGATCCAGCCTTCCTGCCCGGTCAGCCTCGGACACTTCCTTTGAAACACGTTCTGCCTGATTCAGTACTCTCTCCGGAAATTCCATGGGCAGTTCAAATCCCTTTACAATGGACAGGATATCCACTCCCGGATCGTTAATGTGCCCGATAATTTCTACCACTTTTCCCTCCGGCTTTCGGTTTTGCGTTCCATAATCTGTAATCTCTACTACGACCTTATGCCCGTCCACAGCTCCCTTGGAACGCTCCAGCGGAATAAAGATATCCGAGCTGAATTTTTGATTATCCGGTATAACAAATCCATAATTTTTACTCTTTTCATACGTACCAACAAGTTTTTCCATGCCGCGCTTTACAATCTGTGTGACTTCTGCCTCCTGACGTTTTCCGCGTTGTCCCGGCAGCAGCGCCACCTGCACTGTATCCCCATGAAAGGCTCCGTTTACCCTTGTTTCCGGTATATAGAAATCCTCTTCAAAGCCTTCCACGGTCACAAAGCCAAATCCCTTCTGGTGGCTGGTAAACTCTCCTGTAAAAACCTTCTCCTCTGCCTTCTGATAGCGTCCCCTTTTTGTAACCTGAATCCTTCCCTCTGCCAAAAGCTCGTCCAGAGCACGCTTAAAGGTCTCTCTGTCTTCTCTGGACACCTGCATCAAAATAGCCAGTTCCTTTTCCTTCATCGGAACATATCTTTGATCCTCCAATAGTTCACATATCCGTTTTTTCCGCTGTTCAAACTTTTTTTCGTCCATACCTGACTCCATACTCCTCTGTCTGCTATCATGCACTCCGGTTCCCGTTTCCTACAAAAAAACACCCTTACATGATGCAAGAGTGTTTTTCTTTCGTATACCTTAACCGAATCTTTTGATATTCAATACGACTGCCAGTATTAAGAATACAACTGCCAGTATCTTGGTCATCTTCACCAGCGCACCTTCCATGGAGCGTCCTTTGTTCTTGCCCCAGTAGCTTTCTGCTGCGCCGCTGATTGCACCAAGACCTGCGGCCTTACCTTCCTGCATGAGTACCAGTACCGTGAGTACGATACAGATCAATATAAAAATAATGGTTACGATTGTTCTCAACGTTGCCATCTTCACACCTCCTAATGTCACGCAGGTCTTATGTTACCATATTTTGTCCAATAATTCAACTATTATTTCTAAAATCTGATAACAAAACTGCCGCCCTGCAAAAGCCGGACGGCAGTCTAAACTACTTAACCATATTTCATTCTCTGATTATTCTGTGATATCTGCGTACATGAAGTACCAGTATCCGTAAGGAGAATGCCACATGCCTGTAATCTTAGAGCTCTGTAACCAGAAGTCATTATAGTAAGCAAGCGGAATACATCCCATATCATCCATCAGGGCATCCTCTGCCTCATGTAATGCTTTGGAACGCTCAGCAGCATCCATAGTCTGGTTGGAAGCATCCATAGCAGCATCGAACACTGCGCTGTTGTATTTACCATCGTTATTTCCGTTGGTGCTTCTCAGTACATCCAGCATATTGGACGGATCGCTGTAATCACCTACCCAGCCGTTACGTGCCACTTCAAAGTCACCGGAACGACGCATCGGAGTGAAGCTGGACCACTCTACAATATTTACCTCAAGGTCAATACCAAGCTCAGCCCATGCCTGCTGTAAATACTCAGCCACTACAGTATGATAGCCTGCATCGTTTGTCGTATAGGAAATAGTCGGGAAGCCCTCTCCATTCGGATAACCTGCCTCAGCAAGCAGCTTCTTTGCTTCCTCTAAGTTTGCTTCAAAGTTTGTCGTATCAATATACGGCTTTCCACCATTTGCCTTCTCCATGAAGTCTCCGCCTGTCGGATCAGCCCAGCCAGGTCCCATGAAGTTGCTGGCTGCTGTATAGGTGCCCTGCATCAGAGTACCTGCTACATATTCACGGTCGATTGCAAGGCTTAATGCCTTACGTACATTCACGTCATCAAACGGCTCTTTCTCAATATTTAAAGAAATATAGTAGGTTCCGATGATCGGCTCGATATAGAACTCCTCATTACCATCCAGGCTTGGGATCTCTTCTGTCGGAACATCCTTGATCATCATGACTTCGCCCGTCTGATATGCACTGTATGCAGCGTTCGGATCCTCCATCAGGACGAACTTCAAAGCGCCAAGCTTAATCGCATCTGCATTCCAGTAGTTCGGGTTCTTGCTGAATGTGATATGGGAACCCGGTACCCACTCTGTCATGTAGAACGGTCCGTTGGAAATATAGCTTTCCGGTGCAGTTGCCCAGGCATCGCCATTTGCCTCTACTGTTGCCTGCTGAACTGGGCTTAAGGTTGCAAATGCAGCCAGGCTTCCGAAATACGGGCACGGAGTATCCAGCTCTACCACCAGAGTCTTGTCATCCGATGCGCTTACTGCAAGTGCATCCAGATTGCCTTCGATTGCTTCGCTGTAGCCCTTTACCATACCAAGTACCGTTTCAGCATACGGTGCTGCAACCAGCGGATCGCATACACGTTTCCAGCTGTATACAAAGTCATTTGCTGTCAGATCGCTGCCATCAGACCACTTTAAGCCGTCACGTAAGTGGAAAGTCCAGGTCAGACCATCCTCAGATGTCTCCCAGGTCTCTGCCTGTCCAGGTGCAAGATTGCCGTCCTGATCGACTGTCAGAAGACACTCAAATGCGTGTAACAGCATGTTGCCGCCGTCTACTGCACTGTTCAATGCCGGGTCAATGGTTTCCGGGTCCGGGCCTACCTGTACAGCTAGCTCTTTTCCGCCTTCTGTGGTGGTTGCAGCTGCATCTGCTGTATCTTCGGTTCCAGACTGAGTTGTTTCGCCTGTTGCTGCATTCTGGCTGCTCTGATCCGCAGAGGATCCACAAGCTGTCAGGCCTGCTACCATAGCAGCAGTCAACAGGATTGCGAGAAACTTCTTCTTCATAATGTTCTCCTCCTAAATATAGTTGAGTTTGATTTATTGCATTCACTGCCGTTTCCAGCAGAAATTGCCTATGGAAAAATTACTGTATCTGATCGAAATGATGGCAGGCAACAAAGTGTCCCTTTTCCGCCTCTCTCCACTCCGGCACCTCAGCGGCGCATCTTTCATCTGCATATGGACATCTGGTACGGAATTTACATCCGCTCGGCGGATTTAACGGACTTGGTACATCACCCTCCAGCACGATACGGCTGCTGCTTCTGGCAATCTTCGGATCTGCAACCGGAATTGCAGAAATCAGACTCTTTGTATAAGGATGCAGGCTGTGCTTTGTCAGCTCATAGCTGTCAGCCAGCTCCACCAAATGACCCAGATACATCACACCGATGCGATTGGAAATATGCTTTACTACGGAAAGGTCATGCGCAATAAATAAATAGGTCAGTCCAAATTCTTTCTGCAGGTCCTCAAACATATTAACAACCTGTGCCTGAATGGAAACATCGAGCGCAGAAATCGGCTCATCACAAACGATAAATTCAGGGTCTACTGCCAGCGCTCTTGCAATACCGACACGCTGTCTCTGTCCGCCGGAAAATTCGTGCGGATAACGGTTGGCGTGTTCAGAGTTTAAGCCAACCCGGCGCAGCATTTCAATAATGCGCTCATAACGCTCCTGCTTATTGGCTGCCAGATGATGAATATCAATCGCTTCGCCGACAATATCCGCTACGGTCATACGCGGATCCAGACTGGCATACGGATCCTGAAAAACAATCTGCATCTTCCGTCTGTACGGAAGCATATTCGCTTTGATTTTCTTCTCGCTGTCAAAAATGACCTCATTGTCATAGACGATTTTTCCTGCTGTGGGTTCATACAGACGAAGCAGGGTACGCCCCGTTGTCGTCTTACCGCAGCCGGACTCTCCTACCAGTCCGAGTGTTTCTCCTCTGTTGATATAGAAGGAAACATCATCCACGGCTTTTACAAACTTTTTATTCTTTCCAAATCCTCCGGCCGGAAAGTACTGTTTCAAATGTTCGACCTGAATCAACTTCTCACTCATTGAACCTTTCCTCCTTCGAATTGTGCCTTCTGATTCAGCCAGCACTGCGTATAGTGGGTATCCCCAAACTCTGTCACAGGCGGCATCTCACGCAGACAGATTTTCATACAGCTGTCACATCGGGGTGCAAACGGACATCCCTTTGGCGGATTCAACATATCGACCGGAGTGCCTTCAATCGGCACCAGTCTCTCGTGCTCCTCTGCATCCAGACGAGGAATGCTCTTTAAGAGCCCTTTGGTATATTCATGCTTTGGTTCATAAAAAATTTCATCCGTCGTACCATATTCGACAATCTTGCCCGCATACATCACGGCAATCTTCTCGCACATGCTTGCTACAATACCAAGGTCATGCGTAATCATGATGATTGCCATGCCAAGCTTATCCTTCAATTCCATCATCAGCTCCAGAATCTGAGCCTGAATGGTCACATCCAGAGCAGTCGTCGGTTCATCCGCAATCAAAAGCTTCGGTTCACAGGCCAGTGCAATCGCAATCATGACACGCTGGCGCATACCGCCGGAAAGCTCATGCGGATACTGCTTCAGACGCTTCTCCGGCTCATTGATGCCGACTAACTCCAGAAGCTCCTTCGCTCTCTCATGTGCCTGCTTCTTATTTTTATCAGTATGCAGCAAAATCACTTCTTCGATCTGATTTCCGATCGTATAGACCGGATTCAGACTCGTCATCGGATCCTGAAAAATCAAAGATACTTCATTTCCACGAATCTTACGCATATCCTTCTCGGTCATATCATTGATATAATGACCGTTAAATTCCAGAGTTCCGCCAATCAGCTTTCCCGGATGTGCGGTAAGCCCCATCAGGGAATATGCCGTAACGGATTTACCGGAACCGCTCTCTCCTACGATTCCAAGCACCTCTCCCTCGGAAAGATGAATGGAAACATCATTTAATGCCTTAACCTCACCTGCCGGAGTAAAGAAAGAAAGCCGTTCGTTTTTAATATCTACAAGATATTCTGCCATGTTTCATTTCCTCCTTTTCCTAATGCTTGAGTTTCGGATCGAACGCATCGCGCAGACCATCACCAAAAAGGTTAAAGCTCAGAATAATCAAACTGATTAACAATGCCGGAATGAATAACAGATACGGGTACGTATTCAGTCCATTGATGGCTTCACTTGCAAGGCTTCCCAGAGACGGCAGCGGCTTTGCTACACCCAGTCCAAGGAAACTCAGATAGCTCTCTGTAAAAATTGAGGACGGAATCTGTAACGTGGTCGTAACAATCAACGTACCGATACAGTTCGTCAGAAGATGCTTTTTAATAATTCTGGCATTGCCGGCTCCCAGCGCCTTTGCTGCCGTTACATACTCGCTCTCCTTCAAAGTCAGAATCTGGCTTCTGACCATACGTGCCATACCAACCCAGTAAAGCAGAGCAAATACAACGAAAATAGAAATCAGATTCGTACCCACGGTCTTAATCCATCCAAAGCCAGGTACGTTCACCAGCTTTTCCAGAGGTGCATTTAGTGCAAATGACAATAATACGATTAACAGGACATCCGGTATCGTATAGATAATGTCGACGATACGCATCATGATAATATCAACCCAGCCGCCAAAGAATGCCGCAATGGAACCATAGATGGAACCAATGACCAGAATAATGGCCGTTGCAATCAGACCGACCAACAGGGAAATACGGCTTCCCATCATGACACGGATTGCATAGTCACGTCCCATTTTATCGGTTCCGAGAATGTGCGGGAACACCTTTTCGCCCGACGCAATTGCCTGCAACTCCTGTTCGGAGTACTGCATCGGTCTTAAATTATTGGCTCCCTTAATCTGAGTCTCGTAAGAATACGGATAGAACATCGGCACAATAAACGAAAAAATCATGACCAGGATAATCACTGCCAGACTGACCATGGCCACCTTATTCTTCACTAATCTTCTCATTCCATCCTTCCAGAAGCTGACGCTCTCACGCATCACTACCAGACTTTCTTTTTCCTCATTGGTAGCAGGGAGAAAGTCTTCCGGCTTAAGCTTGGACTGAAAACTGATTGGATTTTCCTTCATTACTTCTTCTCCCTTCTAATTCAACTTGATACGAGGATCTACAATCTTATAAAGAATATCAACAATTACATTCATAACAACCATGAGTGCTGCCAGGAAAATGGTCGTGCCCATGATTACGGTATAATCACGGCTTGTAATCGAACCTACAAATTCTCCGCCGAGTCCCGGAATCGTAAAGATCTTTTCTACAATAAAGCTTCCCACCAGAGTATAAGCCGTCAGCGGCCCAAGATAGGTAATGACCGGCAGAATCGCATTACGAAGTGCATGCTTGAACAGGATTTTAAACTGTCCGAGTCCCTTCGCTCTTGCGGTACGCATGTAATCCTGTCCGAGCACATCCAGCATAGAGGAACGCATCAAACGCATGATGTATGCCATCGGATAGAAGGACAATGCCATAACCGGCATCACATAATGCTTCCAGGAGGTCAGACCAAAAGTCGGAAGAAGCTTCAGATTCACTCCCAGAAAATACATCAGTACCGTACAGACTACAAAGCTCGGAACGGCAATACCACAGGTTGCAATGACGCTGATCAGATTATCCAAAAATTTTCCGCGGTTCAAAGCAGCCACACATCCAAGCGGCACACCGACGCAAAAAGCAACCAGAATGGACATACCGCCCACTTTTGCAGAAACCGGAAACTTGGTCTGAATAATGGACATGACAGTACGTCCACGCTGCTTTAAGCTGTCACCGAAATCTCCATGCAATGCATCTGTCATATAAGTAACATACTGTTCGGATAAGGGTTTATCCAACCCATATTTGGCTTCCAAAGCCGCCATAGCCTGCGGGCTGACTGCTTTTTCAGATAAAAACGGCCCGCCCGGAACCATATTCATCAGGAAGAAGGTAAGCGTTGCTACTGCCCAGATTGTAACTATGGCCATAGCAATTCTCTTTACTACATACTTTGCCATTTTATCGACTCCTTTTGTGCTTTAGCGCATTAAAATAATATCTAAAATAAATAATGGTGTTTAATTGTTACCTTAAACACCATCGTTTAGACCTTCCAAGGTCAGATATTATCAGTTTTTGCGCTATTTGTCAAATACAAAAAATACCATACAGGACATGTGGAATCGCCGAAAAATTTATAATTATTCAAAATATTTTTATATTTTATTAAATGGCTCCTTATATTCAGAAACGTATCCAAGCTCCTCTTCAATCCGCAGCAGCTGGTTGTATTTCGCCACCCGGTCACTTCTGCAGGGTGCACCGGTCTTAATCTGACCTGCATTTGCTGCAACGGCAATGTCTGCTATGATCGTATCCTCTGTCTCGCCGGAACGATGGGAAATGACTGTCTTATAGCCGTTGTGCTGTGCCATCTGGATGGCATCAAAAGCTTCCGAAAGCGTACCGATCTGATTGACCTTTACCAGAATTGCATTGGCAACCGAAAGCTTGATTCCTGCATCCAGTCTCTTGACATTGGTTACAAACAGGTCATCTCCCACCAGCTGAATCTTATCTCCCAGCCGTCTGGTCAAAAGCTGCCAGCCGTCCCAGTCATCCTCAAACAGCCCGTCCTCAATGGAAATGATCGGGAATTTCTGAATCAGATTTTCATAAAAGGCTACCATTTCTTCCGCACTTCTTACGACCTCTTCCCCGCTCATCCTGCTCTCTCCGGGGAAATGATACATTCCCGTTTTCTCATTGTACAGCTCGCTTGCAGCCGCATCCAGCGCAATCTTGATATCCTGTCCCGGAATGTATTTACTCGTTTCCACAGCCTCTACAATCAGTTCCAGAACCTCTTCTGCATTGGCAAGATTCGGCGCAAAGCCTCCTTCATCACCAACGCCGGTGGAAAGTCCTCTGTCATTTAAGATCTTCTTCAAATTGTGATAAATTTCTGCACAGATACGTAAACCGTCTGCAAAGCTTTCTGCCTGAACCGGCATAATCATAAACTCCTGCAAATCTACCGTATTGTCTGCGTGCTTTCCGCCATTTAGTATATTCATCATCGGAACCGGCATCCTGCGAGGCGTAATACCGCCCAGATAGCGGTACAACGGAAGTTCCAGCGCATCTGCTGCCGCCCTGGCACATGCCATGGAGACGCCAAGCGTCGCATTGGCTCCGAGATTTCCTTTATTCTCCGTGCCGTCTGTCTCCATCAGAATGCGGTCAATCATTCCCTGTTCCAGTGCATTTTTGCCAAGCAGAGCCTCTCTGATTTTTGTATTGACATTGTGTACTGCCTTTGTGACCCCAAGTCCAAAGTAGCGTGTCTCCCCATCCCGAAGCTCTACCGCCTCAAAGCGTCCCGTGCTGGCGCCGGAGGGAACGGCTGCCCTTGCTGTAATGCAGTGATCCACCGTAACCTCCGCCTCTACCGTCGGATTCCCTCTGGAATCCAGTATCTCTCTTGCATGCACCTCTGTAATTTCCAAATAAGTCTTCATATACTTTCCTTTCTGTCCGGTTCTTCTATAGAATCGGGCCTTTGTTCTCAAACTTATTCTTTCCAATCTCTGTGAAATTACACGTAGTATTTCTCTTCTGAGCAGAGACTTTCCTTTTCGGCACACGCAAAAGCTCCGGTGCCTGTGCACCGGAGCCCCTGATTTTGCAATACGAATAATTATACACTATGGCGCACACTTCATTCATAAAAATGCACGTCTAAATTTTTCCAATTTTTTTCAAAAAAAATTGTTTTTCTTACTTTTTCTGCAGAAGGGATTTACCTGTCATCTCTTTCGGCTGTTCCTTGCCCATGATTTCAATCAGGGTCGGAACGATATCTGCCAGACATCCGCCCTCACGCAGCGTATATGCCGGATCATAGTTCACAAGGATAAACGGAACCTGATTGGTCGTATGTGCTGTGAACGGGGCGCCTGTTTCGTAATCCACTAACTGCTCTGCATTACCATGATCCGCGCAGATGAACATCACGCCATCCACCTCTTTGATTGCTTCAACAGCTTTTCCGACACATTCATCCACTGCTTCCACTGCCTTAATAGCTGCTGCTTCCACGCCGGTATGACCAACCATGTCCGGATTTGCAAAGTTGATGATAATGACATCATATTTGTCAGAACGGATAGCTGCTGTCAGCTTATCACATACCTCATAAGCGCTCATTTCAGGCTTCAAATCATAGGTTGCGACATCCTTCGGAGAATTGACAAGTACTCTTTCCTCGCCCGGATTCGGTTCTTCCACACCACCGTTAAAGAAGAAGGTAACATGTGCATACTTCTCTGTCTCTGCGATTCTTGCCTGTGTCATGTTATTGGCTGCCAACCACTCACCAAAGGTATTGGTCACTGCAATCTTATGGAATGCGACCTCCTTATTCGGGATGGTCGGATCATAATCTGAGAAGCAAACATAGGTCAGATCCAGTCTCTTACCTCTCTCAAAGCCCTTAAAATCATCATCACAGAAAGCTCTGGTAATCTCTCTTGCACGATCCGGACGGAAGTTGAAGAAGATGACGGAATCCTTGTCCTGAATCGTTGCAACCGGAGCACCATTCTCCATTATTACAGTCGGCTTTACAAACTCATCTGTTTCATCCTTATCGTAGGAAGCCTGAATGCCTGCCGGACCGCTTTCTGCGGTCTGTCCTTCTGCCTTTGTCATGGCATCATAAGCCAGCTTCACTCTGTCATAGTTGTTATCACGATCCATTGCATAATAACGTCCCATAACGGAGGCAATCTTGCCTACGCCGATTTTTTTCATTTCCGCTTCCAGAGCCTCTGCAAATTCCTTACCGCTTGCCGGAGGTGTGTCACGTCCGTCTAAAAAGCAGTGAACATATACCTTCTCAAGGCCGTTTCTCTTTGCAAGCTCCAACAGGCCGTAAAGATGTGTATTATGGCTGTGTACACCGCCGTCGGACAACAGTCCGAACAGGTGCAGGGAAGAATTGTTCTTCCTGCAATTTTCCACTGCCTTTAACAGAGCCGGATTTTCAAAGAATGTGCCGTCCTGAATCTCCTTGGTAATTCTGGTCAACTCCTGATAAACAATACGACCGGCACCCATATTCAGGTGACCTACCTCAGAATTACCCATCTGACCTTCCGGCAGTCCGACTGCCATACCGCTGGCATTGCCCCTTACAAACGGGCACTCTGCCATCAATTTATCCATAACAGGAGTCTTTGCCTCTGCCACTGCATTGCCTTCTGTCTTGCTGTTCAAGCCATATCCGTCAAGGATCATAAGTACGGTTGGTTTCTTACTCATTTCGTTCTCCTCTTTCCTTTCTTGTTCTTTTTCCTATCAGACAACTTGGTCTGTCGTCATGAATTATACACTCTTTAGCGGACTCATGCAAGGAAATTCTATGCAGCGGTACTTTCTCTTACCTGCTGCAAATGCTTATAAATTATAATCTTTATCTACCTGGATAACGGTATACAGATTCGGCTGCTCTCTCTGAACCTCCTGATAAATCTGACTGCACAGCTCTTTATCTCCAATGGAATAATCGAACGGAGTCACCAGATCAAAAATCAGATTGGTATGGGTAGTTCCCTTTACGATTCGGAAATCATGTATGGTAAGCACCGAATCAATTCCCTTTACAATTTTCAGAACCAGGCTCTTATATTCACTGGTTTCCTGATCATCTGTCAGAATCGGATCCATATGAATCACAGCCTGACACTTCAGCTCTTTTTGAAGCTGCTGTTCGATGCAGTCTATGGTATCATGCAGCGCCAGTATATCACCGGATGCAGGAACCTCCGCATGCAGGGAAATCATGATACGCCCGGGTCCGTAATTATGTACGATCAGATCATGAATGCCAAGTACCTCATCATGCTCCATGACCAGCTTTCGTATCTTTTCCACAAACTCCGGTTCCGGAGGCTGTCCGAGCAGTGGACTGATCGTCTCCTTTGCTGCACTCAGACCGGCATAAAGAATAAAAAGTCCCACTGCCACACCGCAATAGCCATCAATCAGAATGCCTGTAAGCTTCGTGAACAGGGACGATAACAGTACCACGGTGGTTGCCAGAGAATCACTCAGACTGTCTATGGCTGTTGCCGCCATGGCCGCACTGTCAATCCGCTTACTGACAGACCGGTTATAGTAACACATATACAGCTTCACCGCAATCGAGCAAAGCAGAATCACGAAAATCAGCGGTGTTACACTTGTTTCCTCCGGATGCACTATCTTACCCACTGAAGATTTGATCAGCTCTGCTGCCATCATCAGAATTGCCATGGATACAACAAAGCCGGATAGATATTCAATCCTTCCATGTCCGAACGGATGCTCCGGATCGGGTTTTTGTCCCGCCATTTTAAATCCCACTAACGTAATCAGGGAAGATCCTGCATCGGAAAGATTATTAAAAGCATCTGCCGTAATGGCAATGGAACGGCTGATCGTACCTGCCAGAAATTTTCCGGTAAACAATACGATATTCAAAAAAATTCCAACCGATCCACACAGCACTCCGTATGCGCGGCGCACCTCCGGATCGGAGGTCTCCTGCGCACGCGGAATAAACAGTTTCGTCAAAAAACGTATCATAATCTGTTTCCCACCTATTTATGAAGCAAAGTAAACTCTTCCAATACACTGCATTCATCCTCTACTCTGCAGGTCGTAAAAATGATTTTATCCTCCCTGACCAGAACCTTGGTCATATTAGGAATATTTTCCTGATTATTGAAGGCAATCATATCGCCTATCTGAACCTGCTCATAAAACTTGCTTCCTGTAGAGGAATTCAGGGTAAAGTACACGACCTCGCCGGCCTGTGCCTGTACCGTAGTCGGGCGACTGCCATCCTCATTCTTTACAACATTCGGAGTCGTTCCATTCATCATATAAGTACGGTCATGAGAATGATCATGTCCCATCAGCACTACATCCACTCCCAGCTCTGAAAATGCGGGAGCCAGTGCCTCCTGTCTGGTCTTATAGCTGCTGCTTTCCAGATGATCCGTAATACTGAAAATGGAGTGGTGCATGGCTACAATAGTCCAGTTCGGACGCTTGCCGTTCTCTTGTACATAATTTTCAATGGTTTCGGTCATAAATGCAATGTGGTTCGCATTGTTCATATCGTTTGTATTCAGACACAGAAACAGCGTATCCCCATAGGTGAAATAGTAATCCGCCGCTCCATCCTCCATATTGTCGGGCTGTCCTCTCTTCTTGCTGTCCTGATTCGGCATCACAAAATACTGGGAATAGTAAGGACTTCCAAGATCATGATTGCCAACCAGCGTTGCCACCGGAGTCCTCTTCACCTCTTCCGGCTCCATAAACAGATTGAACTGATAGGTATTCGTCTCACTATCTACCTGATCACCTAAAGACAGGATAAAATTCACACTGCCGGTCTGCTCAATCATATCATGAATGGCTTTTTCCCATTTTCTACCATCCTCTGCGGATTCGTTTGTACCAATCTGCGGGTCTCCGGCTGCGAGAAACTGAAAATCATTCACGGCCGGCTTGGTTACAAAGTAATAGGTCTTCGTCCATTCATCATCCTTCCCTGCTTTATAGCCGTACTGCGTCTCCGGCTCCAAATCGGACAGATGTGCCACATAATGCTTGACCTTATTGTCAGCGGATGTCTCCAGTGTACCGGGGAAATCCACATATTGCTCCGGGTCACTTACCTTCCAGAGCCGGATGACCTCTCCCTCCGGATAGGTATGCTCCCACACCACGGTCATATTTGTCTCATCCGAGCCGATTTCCAGTGCCATCGTATCAACATCCAATTGATAATCCTCTCCGGCTACCTGTTCCGGTTCCTCTTCTAATACAAGCGCAGATTCGGTCTCCGGCTGCGCCGATGCCTCCTCTGGGTCAGGAATGTATCCTGTTTCTGCCACGCTCTCTGTCTCCATCTCATTTTCAGGTGCAAGTACAATGCTCTCCTGCGGGTTATCCTCTGTCTTTTTCAAGCTGCATCCTGTCATCCCTGCAACCATCAGACAGGCCATGCAAATCACGGCTGCTTTTTTCATTCTTTTCACTTTTTTCATAATAGTCTCCATTCCTGCCGCATCCCCAGATTCCGATGCGAGCACCAATATATGCCATCCTTATTATGGATGACTGTCTGATTTACGTCAAGAAACAGATTCTTAATATTTTATAACTTTTCTTCTATTCACTCCACCGTACAATCGCCAGCAGAGTACCATGTTCCACAGCAATTTCTGCCGTTTCACCAATAAATTCATTGTCAATCCCGATTGGGAAATCATTGGTCAGCTTCTGTTTCTGCAAAGGATACTTCATTCCCGAGATGCTGACTCCCTCTGCCATCTCTCCCATAACGAACAACGACAGGAAGCCAGAAAGCTCCCTTTGAAAAGAGATGGTTTCATCCTGTAACATCAGGCACATACATTCTGCATCCATCAAATAACCTTTCGCTCCATGATTTTTCAGGAAAATCAGGCTTTGCAGATTCGCAATCGTGTGTTCCAGCCTGCCGCCCATTCCGGCATAAATGCAAAATTCACGATATCCCAGTGCAAGACCATGCCGCAGTGCGGAAATGGTATCGGTATCATCCTTTTCCGGTTGCAGCCTCTTCACACACTCCGGATGCAGCCTTTCCAGCTCACAGATTTCCTGCAATTCAGCCTCCTCCAGAGAATCAAAGTCACCCAGATAATAATCAGGCTTTATTCCAAGCACCTTGCAATAGAGCATTCCCCCGTCTACTGCAATGATGTAATCGTCCTCTTTTTGATCAATCTCACCTATGTTTATGTCACCTGCTCCAACAATAATACATCTTCCCTGCATCGTATCGTCCTTTGTCCTCATGTTATAAAAGAGGACCACACTGTCAGAAACTGACAATGGATCCTCTTTTGCAGGCTTTACGCCCCTTTTTCTGTTTCTCGGTAAAACAAATTAGTAGTTAACGATTTTTCCAAAATCAGCCTTCAGAGAAGCGCCGCCTACTAAACCGCCATCGATGTCCGGCTGTGCAAACAGTTCTGCCGCATTGCCTGCATTTACAGATCCACCGTACTGAATACGAACAGCCTCTGCCGTTGCTGCATCATATACCTCAGCGATACAGTCACGGATTGCCTTACATACTTCCTGAGCCTGCTCTGTCGTAGCTGTCTTTCCTGTTCCGATAGCCCAGATCGGCTCATAAGCGATAACCATGGAAGCAACCTGCTCTGCTGTAATGCCTACCAGATCAGATTTGATCTGCATACGAATCCAGTCTAAAGTGATGCCCATTTCTCTCTGCTCTAATGTCTCACCACAGCAAAGAATCGGTGTAAGGCCTGCCTCAAAGGCTTTCTTTACCTTCTTGTTCAGTAAAACATCATCCTCTTTGAAGTAGTCACGTCTCTCAGAATGTCCGATGATGACATATTTTACGCCTGCATCTACTAACATCTCTGCGGAGATTTCGCCTGTGTAAGCGCCCTTCTCCTCGAAGTACATATTTTCAGCTCCAACCTCTACATTGGTTCCCTTTACTGCTTCTACAACCGGTACGATATCGATTGCCGGTACACAGTAAACTACATCTACGCTGTCACTTGCTACTAACGGTTTTAATTCTTCCACTAATTTTACAGCCTGGCTCGGAGTCATATTCATCTTCCAGTTGCCGGCTACGATTTTCTTTCTTGCCATTTTTTGATATTCTCCTGTTCATCACATTATTTGTCGTCTGCTGCTACTACACCCGGAAGTGCCTTACCCTCTAAGAATTCAAGGGAAGCGCCACCGCCTGTGGAGATGTGGGACATCTTGTCTGCAAAGCCTAACTGATTTACAGCAGCTGCAGAGTCACCACCACCGATAATCGTAGTTGCATCTGTCTCAGCAAGAGATTTTGCCACTGCAATCGTACCTGCTGCCAGAGTCGGGTTCTCGAATACACCCATCGGTCCGTTCCAAACTACTGTCTTAGCGGATTTTACAGCATCTGCATACAGAGCTGCTGTCTTTGTACCGATGTCAAGACCTTCCATGTCAGCCGGAATCTTATCTGCATCTACTACGGTTACATCGATCGGTGCATCGATCGGATTCGGGAAGGATGCTGCAACGGTGGTATCAATCGGAAGTAAGATTTTCTTGCCAAGCTTCTCAGCCTTAGCCATCATTTCCTTACAGTAATCTAACTTCTCATCGTCTACTAAGGATTTTCCAATTTCATAGCCCTGAGCCTTTAAGAAAGTAAATGCCATACCGCCGCCGATGATCAGTGTATCACACTTCTCAAGCAGGTTGTTGATAACGTTTAACTTATCTGCAACCTTAGCGCCGCCAAGGATCGCAACAAACGGTCTCACCGGATTCTCTACTGCATTGCCAAGGAAGTCTATTTCCTTCTGCATTAAGTAACCAACTGCACACTCGCCGCCCTTTGCACGGATGAACTCTGTCACACCTGCTACGGAAGCATGTGCTCTGTGAGAGGAACCGAAAGCATCGCATACATAAACATCGGCAAGGTCTGCCAGCTCTTTGGAGAATGCTTCACCGTTCTTAGTCTCTTCTGCACCACGGAAACGTGTATTCTGAAGTAATACAACATCTCCCTCATTCATAGCTGCTACAGCATCTGTTGCAGCCTGACCTGTTACATTGTAGTCTGCTACGAAGTTTACTTCCTTGCCTAATTTCTCAGAAAGTCTCTTTGCAACCGGAGCTAAGGACTCGCCTTCGTTCGGGCCGTTCTTTACTTTTCCAAGGTGAGAGCAAAGGATTACCTTTCCGCCATCGTTTAATAATTTCTGAATTGTAGGAAGTGCTGCCACGATACGGGTCTCGTCTGTGATTTCACCGTTTTTTAACGGTACGTTAAAGTCACATCTTACCAGGACACGTTTTCCCTTTACGTTGATATCATCAACTGATTTTTTGTTTAATCCCATGATTGTAGTTCCTCCATTTTTATTTGATACGCATCTTCATATAAATGCGCTGCATTCCCATTCACCGTGAGCCCGTCGGCTGTACGGCAAAAAGGTCCGGTCCATAAGACCGGACCTCAATAGGCCTTTACCTGAAATACTGAATCGAATTATGCTAACTCGAGCGAATTATGCTAATTCGCTGAAGTATTTGATTGTTCTAACCATCTGGCTTGTGTAGCTGTTCTCGTTGTCATACCAGGAAACAACCTGTACTTCGTACAGATCGTCGGAGATCTGGCATACCATGGTCTGTGTTGCATCGAACAGGGAACCAAATGTCATTCCAACGATATCAGAAGATACGATTTCGTCTTCGTTGTATCCAAAGGACTCGTTAGCTGCTGCTTTCATAGCTGCATTGATATCTTCTTTTGTAACACCGGCTTTCTTAACAACTGCTGTTAAGATGGTTGTGGAACCTGTCGGGGTCGGAACACGCTGTGCGGAACCAATCAGCTTGCCGTTTAATTCCGGAATAACAAGACCGATTGCTTTAGCAGCACCTGTGCTGTTCGGAACGATGTTCACTGCAGCTGCACGGCTTCTTCTTAAGTCACCCTTTCTCTGCGGTCCGTCAAGTGTCATCTGATCGCCTGTGTAAGCGTGGATTGTGCACATGATACCGGACTGGATCGGAGCGTATTTGTTCAGAGCGTCAGCCATCGGTGCTAAGCAGTTTGTTGTACAGGAAGCTGCAGAAATGATAGTATCCTCAGCCTTTAATGTCTCATGGTTTGTATTGAATACGATTGTAGGAAGGTCATTTCCTGCCGGAGCAGAGATAACAACTTTACGAGCACCAGCGTTGATGTGTGCCTGTGCTTTTTCCTTGGATGTATAGAAGCCGGAGCACTCTAATACAACGTCAACCTTTAATTCTCCCCACGGGCAGTTGTTTGCATCCGGGAAAGCGTAGATTTTGATTTCTTTTCCATCAACTGTGATAGAATCTTCACCAGCGGATACTTTATCAGCTAAAGCATATTTACCCTGAGAAGAGTCATATTTTAATAAGTGTGCTAACATCTTCGGGCTTGTTAAGTCGTTGATTGCTACAACTTCATATCCCTCAGCACCAAACATCTGTCTGAATGCAAGACGACCGATACGGCCAAAACCATTGATTGCTACTCTTACTGCCATTTTTAATTCCTCCTAAAAATGTTAAATATATTTATTCTGCAATCCTGCCGCTTGTCCGCAACGGGATTGTCAAAATTTTATCAGCAGGATTATTTTACCTAATTTGTGCCCAAATATCAAGTGATAAATCAAAAATAATTGCAAATTCATCGTAAATTTATATTTTCCCTGTGCAAACTGTGCTAAACTGAAGGAAAAGAAAACAGGAGGAAATTTTTTCATGGCAATCAAAGCTGACTATCATATGCACTCAGCCTTTTCAGGCGACTGTAACACGCCTATGGAAGAGATGATCAGGCAGGCTGTCTCCCTCGGGCTGGAAACCATCTGCTTTACGGAGCACCAGGATTTTGATTACCCGGTCACTGAGGAGACACCGGAAGGCATGTTTACTCTGAATACGGATTCTTATCTGTATGACCTCATCCGTCTGAAGGAAAAATATGCAGACCAGATTGAGGTCTGCTTCGGAGTGGAACTGGGCTTACAGCCTCATCTCGCAAAAGAGCTGGCCCGTTATGCCAAATCTTATGATTTTGATTTTATCATCGGTTCCACACATCTGTGCCGCAGGCAGGATGTCGTCTATCCGGAATTTTTTGAAGACCGCACCGACGAGGAGGCCTACCGGGAATATTTTGAAGATGTCTTTACCAATATTAAGAAATTTCAAAATTTTGACGTCTGCGGACATCTGGATTACATTGTCCGCTACGGTATGACCAGGGACCGGGATTATTCTTATCAAAAATACAGCGATCTTTTCGACCGTATCCTGACCTATCTCATCGAACAGGAAAAGGGACTTGAGCTCAATACCGGGGGCTTGAAACGCGGCATGAAGCATCCAAATCCCTGCCCGGACATCCTAAAACGCTATCGGGAGCTTGGCGGGGAGATTATCACCATCGGCTCCGATGCCCATACACCGGATGCCATCGCTTATGAATTTGCAAGGGCAGCCGAACTGTTAAAGGATTGCGGCTTTGACTATTACAGCGTCTTCCGAAACCGCACCGCAGAATTTAAGAAACTCTAGAAAAAGCCGCAGACACCGGTCAAGCCCTGTCGTCTGCGGCACATTTTTTACATTATGCAATTGATACCGGTGTTCCAACCGCTTTTATCCGTTGCAGCCGCACATGACAACGACCTTCACCGGTGATGTCTGAGCCGGTATGCTTCTGGTCGAGCCCTGATATACGACCACCAGATTCCTTCCGCCCGGATTGCCGGTAAAGGTCTGGTTATTGGAAGTCACAACTACAGCCTGTTCCGACAGATTAAGCTGCAAAGACCGGTCTGCACTCAGCAAAGAGCGGTCAAAATATCCGGCCGTCACATTGACTCCCTGCACATCCTCTCCTGCTGCGACCGCACGGTACTGGGGCGGATAAATCAAAGGAACCGGTGCCATCGGGTCATAGAACATGACTACCTGTTGCGACACATAGAAGGTCACACAATCCAGAATCGTGGTGGACGGAGACACTACGAAATTAACGATCCCGCCGTCCCCCTGCTCCAGCGTGACCAGCTTGGTACAGCCATTGCTTCGGCCGCTGCCGGTCTGCATATCCTGAATCTGTGTGACCACACCATAGACCGGACTGAACATCCTCTGTCTGCCCATGCCGGTATTATTGCTATTTGGTCTGCCATTCCAATAATAGTCCAACGCTTTTCTCCTGAAATTTTCTTTATTGTATCATATGCAAAAGTCAGGATTGTTCTACAGGATCGTACCTCCGCCCAGCACATATTCTCCCTCATAAAATACGACTGCCTGTCCCGGTGTAACAGCTCTCACCGGTTCCCTGAAGGTGCAGCGTACCAGATCCTCACCGACCGGTTCAATGAGACACTCTGCTCCCTTATGCCCGTACCGGATTTTCCCGAATACTTTTCTTTTCTCCGTCAGCTTCTCTATGGACATGAAATTCAACCGGCTGCAGGTCAGTTCCGTAGAAAAAACATCCTCTCCCTCTCCAATCACGACCTCATTCGTATCCGGACGGATTGCTGTCACAAAGACCGGACGGCCCATTGCCAGATTCAGTCCCTTTCTCTGCCCTATCGTATAATGGGTAATTCCCTTATGTGTTCCGATTACCGTACCATCTCTCCAGACAAAATTTCCCGGCCCAGGTACCCTCTCTCCGGCTTCCCTCTCGATAAAGCCTGCATAATCCTGATCCGGCACAAAACAGATTTCCTGACTGTCCGGCTTATGTGCCACGGGAAGATTCCTTTCTGCCGCAATCTGCCGGATTTCTTCTTTTGTATATTCCCCGACCGGCATAAGCGTATGTGCCAGCTGATGCTGGGTCAGATTATAGAGGACATAGGTCTGATCCTTTGCCGACGTTTTGGAGGTTCTTAAGGAATATCTACCGTTTGGCAGTCTGTCAATTCTGGCATAGTGGCCGGTCGCAATATAATCCGCTCCGATATCCAGACTTCTTTTCAAAAGCGATTCCCACTTTACATAACGATTGCAGGCAATGCAGGGATTCGGAGTCCTGCCGTGCAGATATTCGTCCACAAAGTAATCCATGACATTTTTTTGAAATTCTGCTTTAAAATTCATCACATAATACGGGATATCCAACGCCTGAGCAACCCTTCTGGCATCGTCTACCGCCGACAGTCCACAGCAGCCACCATTTTCCTCCTTTGCAGACTCTTCCTCGTCCTGCCAGATCTGCATGGTCACTCCTACCACATCATAACCCTGTTCCTTCAACAGACAGGCCGCAACGGAAGAATCGACTCCTCCGGACATTCCTACCACTACTTTTTTTGCCATGTTCTATCACGGACTCCTTTCAGCCCTCCCCTTCATGAATATCGGCCTTCGGTTTTTCCAGTCCTTCAATATGGATACCGTTCTTCTCCGCATAATCCCAGAGGGCAGCATGTATTGCTTCTTCTGCTAATAAAGAACAGTGTACCTTAACGGGCGGAAGTCCGTCAAGTGCTTCCATAACCGCTTTATTCGTTACCTGCATAGCCTCCTGTATGCTTTTACCCTTGACCAGCTCAGTCGCCATCGAACTGGTAGCCACGGCCGCACCGCAGCCAAAGGTCTTGAATTTTACATCCCGTATAATCTGGTTTTCATCAATATCCAGATAAATCCGCATGATATCCCCGCATTTTGCATTTCCTACGGTTCCTACTCCACTTGCATTCTCTATTTCTCCCACATTTCTGGGATGTTCAAAATGATCCATTACCTTTTCACTGTACATCCTAATCATCCTTTCTTGATAAAATCTTCGTATAACGGAGACATATCTCTCAGTCTTGCTACGATTGCCTTGATTGCTTCTACCGTCTCGTCCATTTCCTCCAACGTATTTTCTGCCGATACCGTCAGCCTGAGAGATCCATGCGCAATTTCATGCGGCAGCCCAATGGCTAACAGCACATGGGACGGATCCAGAGAACCGGAAGTACATGCCGAACCGGAAGAAGCGCAGATTCCCTTCATATCCAGCATGATCAGCAGGGATTCTCCTTCTACAAATCGGAAGCTGAAATTGACATTGTTCGGAAGTCTGTTTTCTCTGTCCCCATTCAGTCTGCAATAGGGAATCTCCTGTTCAATCCGCTCCATCAGATGCCTGCTTAAGCTCCTTTCCCTAGCCGACCGCTCTTCCATGGATGCAGCCGCCAGCTCTGCAGCACGTCCCATTCCTACGATGCCCGGAACATTTTCTGTACCTGCACGTCTGCTTCTCTCCTGTGCACCGCCGTGCACAAAGGAACGGATTTTCACTCCCTTGCGTATATAGAGGAACCCTACTCCCTTGGGGCCGTTGAATTTATGTCCGCTGGCGCTGAGCAGGTCAATGTGGTCCTCCTCTACCTGAATCGGGATGTGTCCAAAGGCCTGTACCGCATCCGTATGAAACAGAATGCCGTGTTTTTTCGCCATCTGTCCGATTTCCCGAATAGGCTGGATGGTTCCAATCTCATTATTTGCTGTCATCACAGAAATCAGAATCGTATCCGGCCGGATGGCCTTCTCCAGTTCATCCAGCTTCAGAACACCATTTTCATCCACATCGATATAGGTAATTTCGTATCCTCTCTTTTCCAGATAATCGCAGGTATGCAGCACGGCATGGTGCTCAATCCTGGAAGTAATGATATGCTTTCCTTTCTCTGCATAAGCCTCCGCCACCGCTTTGATTGCCCAGTTATCTGACTCGGAGCCACCTGCCGTAAAATAAATCTCATTGGCCTCTGCTCCCAGTACCTGCGCCAGACTTTCCCTCGCCTGAGTGACCGCCTTTTTACTCTCCGCAGCAAGAGAATAGATGCTGCTCGGATTGCCATACCATTCTGAAAAATAAGGAAGCATCGCTTCTACAACCTCCGGTGCCGTTCTGGTAGTGGCCGCGTTATCCAAATATATAATCTTCTTCTGGTTTTGCTCTTCCATAATGAATGATTTCCTCCTTTTTAATTCCTAGTATTTTACTATATTTTCTTGGTTTTCACTATAACTCATTTACGGCGTTCTGTCAATAAATGTCTTCTCATATATTTAAAAGAATAAACCAGACAGGAATTCTCCATGCGATCACTCTCCCACTTCAAACATAATCCTCTGATCACCGGTACATTAATTCTGACCGCAACCAGCTTCCTGACCCGTATCATCGGATTCTTTTATCGTATCTTCCTCTCGCAGATTTTTGGCGAGGAAGGCATGGGCATTTATCAGCTGACCGCTCCGGTCATGGCTCTTGCTTTTTCCTTTTCCGTATCGGGCCTGCAGACCGCCGTTTCCAAATATGTGGCAGGAGAACCCTCCACTCATGATTATTCCTCTTCCTTTCGCGTCCTGATATCCGGCGGTACACTGGCCTGTACACTGTCCCTGTTCTGCACCTTTATCGTATACCGCTACTCCGACTATATTGCTTCCAATCTGCTGTTTGAAAGCCGTTGCGCTCCCATGCTGCGTATTATTGCCCTTTCTTTTCCCTTCAGCGCAGTCCATTCGATTGCCAAGGGTTACTTTTATGGCATAAAAAATGCCAAACTTCCGGCTGCAACCCAGCTAATCGAACAAACCGTACGTGTCGGCTCCGTCTATCTGATCTATCTATACCTCACAAGCCAGGGGAAGGAGCCCGCGATTGCGGTAGCAGTCATCGGTGTCGTACTGGAAGAATGTGTTTCCTTTTTTATTTCCATTGCCGCATTGTACCTGCGTTTTCAAAAAGTCGGTCTGCTTTGCTCCATTCCGCATGCCTGCCGGTATCGCTATGCTACGATCACTGGCTGCCTCCTTCGTATGGCATTTCCGCTCACCTTAAACCGGATTGTCATAAATCTCTTACAGAGCGTGGAAGCAGTGTATATTCCTGCCGCCCTGCGTACCTTCGGTCTGAGCCAGTCAGATGCTCTCAGCGTCTATGGGGTCTTAACCGGTATGGCACTTCCCCTCATCCTTTTCCCCTCTGCCCTGATCAGCTCTGTCTCCGTCCTGCTGCTTCCTACGGTAGCCGAAGCACAGGCACGCTCTGATTATGCTTCTATCCGGCGCACTGTCTCCCGGGCAATCCGCTACAGCTCCTTTTTTGGTGCATTCTGCACGCTCGGGTTCCTGCTGTTCGGGCGTATGGCAGGACTGCTTCTGTTTCGCAGTTCACTGGCCGGAGATTTTATTCTGACGCTCAGCTTTATCTGTCCCTTCATGTACATTACTTCCACACTGTCCAGTATTTTAAACGGACTTGGGAAAACCGGTTCCACTTTCCTGCTCAGTGTAGGCGGGCTGTTGATCCGTCTGCTGTTCGTCTTTTTCCTGGTACCCCGTTTCGGCATCCTTGGCTATCTCTGGGGACTTTTAGCCAGTGAACTGCTGTTAACCTTTTTCGATATTGCCGTCGTGCGATATTTTACACAATCTTATTGCACGGAAAAGTCGGGTATATTATAATAGCTTTGGTTTTACCACAACCATCCGCACCTGACAGGGTGCAAACCATACAAAGGAGATCATCTGACATGAGCTTTGAATTTATACAAAAATTACCGACTCCGGCAGAAATCCGTGAACAGTATCCCGTACCGGAGGAACTTGCCAAACTGAAAGAGGAAAGGGATGCTATGATCCGGGATGTCATCACCGGAGCCAGCGATAGATTTCTGGTCATTATCGGTCCCTGTTCCGCCGATAACGAGGATGCGGTCATTGATTATGTGACTCGCCTCTCCAAAGTAAATGAAAGGGTAAAGGATCGTCTGATTCTCATTCCGAGAATCTACACCAACAAGCCGCGTACCACAGGTGAAGGCTATAAGGGTATCGTGCATCAGCCGGACCCGGAAAAGAAGCCCGACCTTCTGGCCGGACTGATTGCCATGCGCCACATGCACATCCGTGCCATTCAGGAATCCGGCCTGACTGCCGCTGATGAAATGCTTTATCCTGAGAACTGGCGCTATGTATCCGATATTCTTTCCTATGTAGCCATCGGTGCACGCTCCGTCGAGGATCAGCAGCATCGTCTGACGGTCAGCGGCTTTGATGTACCCGCGGGAATGAAAAACCCAACCAGCGGCGACTTTTCCGTTATGCTGAACTCTGTATATGCTGCACAGCATCCGCATTCCTTCATCTACCGCGGCTGGGAGGTCAATACCACCGGCAATCCGCTGGCACATACGGTTTTACGCGGTGCCGTCAACAAATACGGACGCAGCCTGCCGAACTATCATTATGAAGACTTAAACCTCCTGCTGGAAAAATATAATGAGCGTGACTTAAAAAATCCGGCCTGCGTCATTGATGCAAACCACAATAATTCCAACAAGAAGTTTGAACAGCAGATTCGTATCGTCAAGGAAGTCCTGCACAGCAGACATTTAAATGTCGATATCCGTCACCTGGTGAAAGGCGTCATGATCGAGAGCTATATTGAAGAGGGCTGCCAGAAGGTCGGCGGCGGTGTCTACGGAAAATCCATTACCGATCCCTGTCTGGGCTGGTCTGATACCGAACGCCTGATTTACGATATCGCAGAGCTTTGTTAAAAATTTACAAAAAACGGAACCCTCGGCCCGGTGTCAACCAGCCAAGTGTTCCGCTTTTTTGATTCATTTTTCGCCCTGTCTGCCTTCTTCTGTCCTTTTATTCTCCGTCTCTATCCGCGCGGATGGGTTCGTGCATAAACCTCCCTGATATGACTGTGATTCATATGTGCATAAATCTGCGTTGTGGAAATATCCGAATGTCCGAGCATTTCCTGTACACTTCGCAGATCCGCTCCGTTTTCCACAAGATGCGCCGCAAACGAATGCCTGAGCGTATGCGGTGTAATATCCACTGCAATTTGAGCCCGTTTCGCATAGGACTTCAACAGCTTCCAAAAGCCCTGCCTGCTCATTGACTGCCCGGAACAATTCACAAATAAAATATCCGACTGTGCATCTGCCACCATAACGTCTCTGGCCCTCTCCAGATAAGCCCCCAACGCCGCTCTGGCCTGTGTGCCAAATGGAATCAGCCTTTCCTTATTGGACTCCCTGCACAAAATAACCCCCATCTGCAGATTCACATCCGACAATCTCAGCGTGATCAATTCCGTCACACGGATACCCGTCGCATAAAGCAGTTCCAGCATTGCCTTATCTCTCAGCTCCTTCGGCGTATCCCCTGAGGGCTGTTCCAAAAGTCTGACTACCTCTTCCATCGAAAGGATTTCCGGAAGCTTCTTCTCTATTCTTGGTGCCTTTAACACCTCTGAAATATCCTTCTCAATCTTTCCTTCTTTATACATATAATGATAAAATGCCTTAATCGAAGCAATGCTTCGTGATACTGTCGCAGCAGCAAATTTTTGTTCATGCAGATCATCCACGTAATCCTTCAGATCCTGTACGGTAACATCAGACAGTTCCCGGATACCTCTTGCTTCCAGAAAACGGCAGAATTTTCCCAAATCCCTTTTATAAGATATCTCCGTATTCCTCGAAGTCTTTTTGGTATTATGTAAATATAGGATAAATCCATTTATTTCCTTTTCCATACAGTATAAAACCCTTCCTCATATGGTATCTGCCCCTGCTCTGCCACTTTTTTACAGACAGTGTAATTTTTATTATAATCAGAAAATACCGGAAAAGCAAATGGATTCTGTCAAAATATCCAAAAATATCCTGAAAAGGCTCAAAAAATCCTGAGCAGTCTCAACACAAAGGTCGGATTTACATAACTCTCAAGCATGGCGCCAATTATGACAACTATATGCAGCAGTAGAAAAATCAGAATATACCGGATCATCAGTTGTCTGCGGTTTATGTTGTCATAGCCTGCATTTTGATCCGGATAGTAAAGTCTGGTGCAAAAGGAATAGCCCATACACAATGCTATCATCATAGCCGGAAGGTAGAAAACATAGTGTGGCAGACATCCTGTAACCACCAGGAAAATCCCCTTGATTCCATACCGTATTACTGCTGTGGACAGCAGGATCCCGCCGGTCAGTCCAAGCCACACCGTATACAGATACAAAAACCAGACTCCCGCAAAGGTCGAACTGACCATGGCAAGCAGCCACAGTACTCCGATACGATGCCGAAGCACGTAGAAGAAAAAAACACGGTGATTCAATTCCATATTGCTTACTCTGTCCAGCGTATACTCATCCAACAGCCCACTCTGTTCCGTCAGACTGCTTCCTCCAAAATTCCAAACCAAAACACCTGCAATGAATCCGACAAAAAACGGGAGCACCCACCTGGATGCTCCCATTTGCTTTTGGCTCTTCCAAATCCGCATACACATCCAGTCCTTTCTGGTTCAGTATATGCCTTCGTTTCTATTTACAGTACTTATCCTTATAGGCCATCAGCGCTGCAATGGTTTTGGAGTCCTCTATTTTCGTTTCAAAAATCATCTGAGACAGTTCCTCGATATCATAAGCTTCCACATTGATAAACTCATCCTCGTCCAGATGCTGCTGACTCGGAATCAGGTTTTTCGCCACATAGATATCTATTTTTTCATTGCAGAATGCAACGGTAGTCCGAATCGTAATCAAAAGCTCCAAAGCCTCACTGCGATAGCCTGTCTCTTCTTCCAGTTCCCGTGCCGCCGCTGTTTTCGTAGGCTCCTCTACACCGTTCAAACCTCCCGCCGGAATCTCCAGCGTATAACGGTCCAGCGCATTACGATACTGCCGTACCATCAGAAGCTTGCCGTCTTCCCTGACCGGTACTACCGCAGCAGCACCCTTATGCCCGATAAAGTCCCACTTTACCACATTGCCGTTTGGTACCTGCACCGTATCCTGATAATAATCGATAATCTTTCCCTTGTGTATCAGTTCTCTGTTCAGCCGTTTAAATTCTTCCATCTCTCTCACCTGTTATCCCTTTTGCCCATATGCTGCTATACCGCTTTCTTATTCCATAGCACTTAACAGCTTCTCAACGCTGACCAGCTTTACGCAAAGCACAAACAGGTCTGTTGCCTGAGCCATCTCCTCCGGAGTCGGGAAGGAAGGTGCAATACGAATCACACTGTCCTTAGGATCCTTTCCATAAGGGAACGGCGCTCCCGCCTTGGTAAGCACAACGCCCGCTTCCTTACATTTTGCAATAATCTGTGATGCACAACCCTCTAAAGCCTCAAAGCAGATAAAGTAGCCTCCTCTCGGCTCCACCCAAGAACCAATCTGCAGTCCGCCCAATTCGTTTTCCAAAACCTTTAAAACAGCTTCAAATTTCGGTCGAAGCAGGGCTGCATGTTTCTTCATATGCTCCTGAATACCATTTATATCCTTAAAATATTTTACATGCCTTAGCTGGTTGACCTTATCATATCCGATGGTCTGAATCGTCAGCGACTTCTTAAACCATTCCAGATTGGCTTTTGATGCCGCCACTGCTGCAATTCCGCTTCCTGCAAAGCTTACCTTAGAGGTCGAACAAAATTCATATACCATATCCGGATGACCGGCCTTTTCACATTCTCCCAAAATATCCAGAAGTTCATCCTGCTTCTCATCATACAAATGATGTACCACATAAGCATTATCCCAGAAGATTCTGAAATCCTCTGCAGCAGGCTTTAAAGCAGCGAAACGTTTTACTGTCTCATCCGAATAGGTTATGCCCTGCGGATTGGAATATTTTGGCACACACCAGATACCCTTCACAGCCGCATCCTCACTGACCAGCTTTTCTACCATATCCATATCCGGGCCCTCAGCTGTCATCGGAACGTTGATCATCTCAATGCCAAAATGCTCTGTGATACCGAAATGTCTGTCATATCCGGGCACTGGACATAAAAATTTCACCTTATCCAATTTGCACCATGGTGTACTTCCCAGTACGCCATGTGTCATAGATCTGGAAACCGTATCATACATAATAGTCAAGCTTGCATTTCCGCATACGATCACATTTTCAGCCGGAACACCAATCATGTCACCCATCAGCTTCTTCGCCTCCGGAATGCCGTCCACCAGACCATAGTTTCTACAGTCTACACCAGCCTCTGTCTTCATGCCGGAAGAAGCATCCAATGCGTCCATGATTCCCATAGTCATATCAAGCTGGGTAGCTGCCGGCTTACCTCTGGACATATCCAGACTTAATCCCTTTCCTTTTGCATCGCTATAGGCTGCTTCCAGTTCTTCCTTTAACTGTATCAGCTCTGCCTTGCTTAACTCTTTGTACGCCTTCATTTTATATCTATGCTCCTTTTCTTCATTGGATAATTGTATACAATCATACACCTAGGATATTTTACTATACTCTCTTCCTTATGGCAAGAGAAATCTTTTGTGCATGTTCCACAAAAAACGGGGATACCGCACTCTGCGATATCCCCGTTTATACTATTCAATTATGATTCAAAATCCTGCAGGAATTTATTTTGCGTAATCAACAACCCTGCTCTCTCTGATAACATTGACCTTAATCTGTCCCGGATATTCCAATTCAGCTTCAATCTGTTTGGAAATATCACGTGCCAGCAGTACCATATCTGCATCAGAAATCTGTTCTGGAACTACCATAACACGAATCTCTCTACCCGCCTGAATAGCAAAAGATTTGTCTACACCTTTGAAATTGTTTGAAATGTCTTCTAATTGTTTTAATCTGCTTGTATACGTTTCCAGTGTTTCACGCCTTGCCCCTGGCCGTGCCGCTGAAATCGTATCAGAAGCCTGTACAATACATGCAATCAATGACTGTGGCTCTACATCACCATGATGCGATTCCACTGCATTGATAACGGTTGCGGATTCTTTGTATTTTCTACAAAGCTCCACACCTAACTGAATATGGGAGCCTTCCATTTCATGATCCACAGCTTTTCCAATATCATGAAGCAATCCGGCCCGCTTTGCCATTCTTACATCCAATCCCATCTCCGCCGCCAGCAGTCCTGATAACTGTGCAACTTCAATGGAATGCTTCAATGCGTTCTGACCATAGCTGGTTCTGAATTTCATCTTACCCAACAGTCTAATGAGTTCCGGATGAATGCCATGTACACCTACCTCCAGTGTGGCTGCTTCACCCTCCTCCTTAATCATGACTTCTACTTCCTTTTGTGCCTTTTCTACCATCTCTTCGATTCTGGCAGGATGGATACGTCCATCAACAATTAATTTTTCAAGGGCAATTCTGGCTACTTCCCTGCGGATGGGATCAAATCCGGACAAAATAACCGCTTCCGGTGTGTCATCAATAATTAAATCTACACCAGTCAAAGTCTCAAGAGTCCTGATGTTGCGTCCCTCTCGACCGATAATTCTGCCTTTCATTTCATCGTTAGGAAGCTGAACCACAGAAATCGTTGTCTCGGAAACATGATCCGCGGCGCATTTCTGAATTGCCGTTACTACATATTCCTTCGCCTTCTTATCTGCTTCTTCCTTCGCTCTGCTCTCCATCTCTTTGATCATGACAGCAGTTTCATGTTTTACTTCGTCTTCAACAATTTTCAGTAAATAATCTTTTGCCTGTTCGGAGGTTAAACCAGAGATTCGTTCCAGTTCCTGTACTCTTTGCTCGTTCAGCTTGGAAATCTCAGTCTTCTGCTTTGCCAGCTCTTCCTCTCTGGATGCCAGACTGGACTCCTTTTTCTCAAGCATATCAGCTTTTTTATCGATGTTTTCTTCCTTCTGCTGAAGCCTTCTCTCAGAACGCTGAACCTCGTTTCTCCGTTCTTTGATCTCACGATCCAGTTCATTCTTGGCACGGATGGATTCTTCCTTTACCTCCAAAAGACCTTCCCGCTTCTTTGCTTCCGCTGTTTTCAGTGCCTCATCGATAATCTCCCTTGCCTTGTCTTCCGCATTTCCAATCTTGGATTCAAACGCCTTTTTGCGCTGGTTTGAAACAACAACAGCTGTTACCGGAATACTGACAGCCAGAGTTACTATTGCTACTATTACATAAAGCATGTACAGGAGCACCTCCTTATTTAGTTTTCATTGTTCGAATATCTACGTTAGAATGTATGTATTAAAAACATTCTGATTATCGAATTTACAACACTTAAATTTTAAACTGAAAATGTTGTTATGTCAAGTATATGAACAGAATTTATCTACTCTTCCTGTAAACGCATGGCCTGACAGATGTCGCTGCTTTGAAAGCCTCTGCGGAGCAGGAACCCATAAATCTTCTGTTTCTCTGATTGTGACATTTCCGGCACATAATGTTTCTTTTCCAATAAACGGAGAATCAACTCCGATTCCTTCACATTTGTCTCATCCTCCTGTGCCTGCATCAGTTTCCTGTCAATCATCTCTCTGTCAATTCCCTTTCGGAGCAAATCCATGCGAATGCGCTGTTTGCTCTTACGGGAAAGCTGACCTGCAATATAGTCTTCCGCATATCTCTCATCATCCACATAATGAAAGCTTTTCACATATTCTATGGCCTCTTCTATCACCTGCACAGGATAAAATCCCTGTTTCAGCTTGTCACAAAGCTGCTGTTCCGTATATGCTCTGGTCTTTAAGAGATTCATACAGCGCAATTTGGCACGCTTCGGCAGTATATTCGACAGAATCTCCCGTTCTGCCATTTCCGTAAGCTCAAAACCCACTTCGATATGAAAAAGACGCATCTCTCCTTTATATAATACAAAAACAAGTCCATTATCCAATGCCACTTTACTTCTGGACTTGGAAAGCTCCTGCACGCTGACAACGATTCCCATCGCTTTCTCTTATTCCTTTTCCTATTCCTTCTCTTCCGGCTTTTCTTCTGCTTTTTTCTCTGCACTCTTTGCAGCGGAGCCTTTCTGGGATTTCACCCCTTCTGCCTCTTCCACAGCGTCCTTTTCCACCAGACCGTAATGTTCGCGAACTTTTCTGTCCACCTCAGCCAATACTTCCGGATGATCCTTCAAATACTGCTTGGCATTTTCCCTGCCCTGACCGATCTTATTGCCTTCATACGCATACCATGCGCCACTCTTATTGATAATATTGACTTCCGCAGCCAAATCCAATACATCTCCGACAAAGGAAATACCCTGTCCGAACATGATATCAAATTCTGCTTCCTTAAAAGGCGGTGCGACCTTATTCTTCACTACCTTCACACGAGTTCTGTTACCAATTACCTCACCGCTCTGCTTTAGCGACTCTATTCTTCTGACATCCAGCCGAACAGAGGAATAGAACTTCAATGCGCGGCCACCTGTCGTAGTCTCTGGATTACCGAACATAACACCCACTTTTTCCCGAAGCTGATTAATAAAGATCACCGTACAATTTGATTTGCTGATTACTGCAGTCAGCTTACGAAGTGCCTGTGACATCAGCCTGGCCTGAAGTCCCACATGGCTGTCTCCCATATCTCCGTCAATTTCTGCTTTGGGAACCAACGCAGCGACCGAGTCAATTACTACTATATCAATCGCACCGGATCGTACCATCGTCTCAGCAATTTCAAGTGCCTGTTCCCCGTTGTCCGGCTGGGAAATATATAAATTATCTACGTCTACACCAATATTTTTAGCATAAACAGGGTCCAACGCATGTTCTGCATCGATAAATCCGGCAATGCCGCCTCTCTTCTGAACCTCTGCAATCATATGTAAGGTAACAGTTGTCTTACCGCTGGACTCAGGCCCGTAAATTTCCACGATTCTGCCCTTCGGTATTCCTCCGAGTCCGAGGGCAATATCAAGACTCAGCGATCCTGTCGGTATCGTTTCAACATTCATCTGTGCAGTCGGATCTCCCAGCTTCATCACCGCACCCTTTCCATACTGCTTCTCTATCTGTGAAAGTGCCGCATCCAATGCTTTTAATTTTTCTTCTCTTTCCATTCTGTTTACTCCTTCTCCTAGTTCACTCCATTCAAGAACGTTTGTTCTTTCTTTTTCCATAATAAAACACCTGTTCGATTTTGTCAACCCCCCAATAGCATCCCTCCCTCTTTTTCTTTTCCCCGAAAATCCTATTGTCCCCTGAAACCTTATTTTTCTGAATGATAAGTGGCAGATCTGCCAGATAACGGGTTTCCCGCGTTCAGAAATCATACACCGCACACTGACATGCCCGATGTACCTTTTGAATCAAAATCATAAAGAATCCTGCTGATTATTAGATTAGTATGTACTCTGCCTTTTGTCAAGCCTAAACCGGTCACATATGAACCATTGCAATTCTTCAAAGAGCACCAGTCACCACCCCTTGCCCCAATTTTCTCGACGGTACAACGGGGCAATGGGTGGTGACTGGTGCTCGCTCAGCTGCTATCCGGAACAGTCCATCAGCCGCTTAAAGCAAGAATATTCTGATAATCTTTATAGGTAACTGTCACCCAACCGGAATAGCCGGCAGCATTCTGGTAATTGAAGCCGATTTCCAGTCCGACCGGCGTATAGAATACAATGACCGAATCCTCATTTGTCAGATATTCCAGAATTTCTTTCTCGGATAAAGAAGGAAAATCATCTCCATTCTGTATAATGCTTTTTTCTTTAAATTCTTTTGCAAAGTCCTCATCCACGTTGAGCATACTGCTGTTCTGCAGAACTTTTCCATTGATGAGATCCACATTGATAGAATACAAATCTGTATAGTATAGCTTGTCGGAAATCAGTGTCTCATCCAGCACAATGCTCAACTTCTGTTCATCATTATAGGTCACATAGGCATAGGTATATATGTGACAGCTCTCCTCTGAATGCTCCTGAATGTCTTTTGCATAATGATCTACATACCATTTTGCGTAATACTCCAACTGCTCATTCAGCTCGTCCAGATTCGGGATATTTTTTCCCTCCAGCTGCACATAGCATACATCATATTCCAGTTCATCCTCTCCGTTCTCATCCGCCTCTGAACTGTATTCTTCAAAAGAAATCCGGTAATCCACATCATAGTCGATGCTGTCTGCCAATCCATCATAGTACAGGGCATCCGGTGTTACTCCGTAATCTTCCGGATTCCCATAACCATCTGGATGATATCCATCCTCATGGTCGTCCCCGTAGTGATGCTTCTTTTCATAATCCCCGTAGTCCTCATACTCATATAGCTGTTCTGCCTTTTTGGCCTGCTGCTCTTCCATGATTTTATGAAAAGATTTCTGAATCATAATACCTGCCACAATCATGAAAACAGCAACCAGAACTGCAATGACACAAATAGCAATGATGGCCGCATTGCTGTTGTTTCTGTCCTTCTGTGTAAAGTTTCCTCCCTGAGGATAACCACCTGACATATTGGTATTACCAGCACCATACGGAGGCATTCCTCCTCCATTTGCCTGTGGCATGCCATTCTGGAGCGGCTGCTGGCCATTTACCTGCGGCATGACATTCTGTGGCATGCCTTTCTGGAGCGGCTGCTGGCCCTGCCCGCCAACTTCACTGTTCTGTGCATTCTGCTGCCGCAGTGCGCGCCAGTCTGTCGCTGGCGGCGGTGTAACCAAGGGTGTATAATATGGGTTTTCCTGTACATCCCCTCCATATCCGCAGCTTTGACATACCCCATCTCTCATCAATGCCCCGCACTTCGGGCAGAAATCATTTTGACCGCTCATATAAACTCATCCCTTCTTATTTTTTCCCAAACGTAACCTGACTGTAATACTCCAGAATACAATTCCTCATCAGTGTCAATGCGGCTGAAACCGCGCTTTCCCTTACTTTTGTCCGATTACCCTGAAACTGGAACCTGCGAACCGTAACCGTTCCGCACACAAAGCATCCGACATATACGAGTCCTACCGGTTTTTCCTCACTTCCTCCATCCGGCCCCGCGATACCGGTGATGCTGACTGCTACATCTGCCTTGGACAGAACGGCTGTTCCCTTGGCCATCTCTCTGGCCACATTCTCACTGACTGCTCCATACTTATCCAGCGTACTTTTTTTGACTCCGATCAGCCGTCTTTTTGCCTTATTGCTGTATGTAACATATCCCGACTTGTATACCTCCGAGATACCCGGTACATTAATCAGTCGTGCGGAAAGCATACCACCCGTACAGGACTCAGCTACAGATACGGTCAAATCATTTGCAATCAGAAGATCAGCCACGGCCTTCTCCAGAGTGGTATCCTCCTCTGTGGTATAAATGTCATTTCCGAATCTCGCCTTTAATTCCTTAATAACAGGTTTTACCAGCTTTCTGGCTCCCTTCTCATTTTCCGCTCTGGCCGTCACGCGCAGATGAACTTCCCCTGTCTTGGCATAAGGCGCTATCGAAGGATTACTCTGCCCGGCAATCATGTCCTGAATCGCATCCTCTACCCTGCTCTCTCCCACACCACAGATTTTCACCGTCTGCGAATAAATCACCTCGTTGGTCCTTCCTGCCAGATAAGGTCTGATATCCTTTTCAAACATAGGAACCAGTTCTCCGGGAGGTCCCGGCAGCAGGATGACCGTCTTGCCGTTCTCTTCCATAATGACACCCGGTGCAGTTCCATTATCGTTATCGATTACTCTGGCATCCTCCGGTATCATAGCCTGTTTCCAGTTATTTTCCGTTGCTTCTATACCACGCGTCTCAAAATATCTCTGAATCCGGTCGATGGTATTTTCATCCAGATATAACTGCTTTCCTATCACCTTTGCTGCCACTTCTTTTGTCAAATCATCCTGTGTCGGCCCCAATCCGCCGGATAAAATTACCACATCGGCACGGGATAAAGCAGTCTGAAGCTGCTCACCCAGACGTCCGGCATTGTCCCCAACCACACTCTGATAATAACAGGAAAGGCCCAGAGAGGCGCACTGTTCAGCCAGATATGCGGCATTGGTATTGATAATATTTCCAAGCAAAAGCTCTGTTCCCACGCTAATCAGTTCAACAACCATTTTCTCATCCTTCTTTCATCACACCACGGTTTTTCCAGACGTAATCCACCAGTGAAATCACCGTCAGAGCCGTTGATACCCACATCATAATCACTGCTGCATATTCAATGCCCATATAGACCGCAACCGCATACATATCTCCTCGAAAGCCATAATCATTTAACACAGCAAGAGTCAGACAGATCATAACCATCTGGGACACGGTTTTTAATTTGCCCCACATATTGGCCGGAATGACCACGCCCTTTTCTACCGCAATCAATCTGAAGCCGCTGATAATAAATTCCCGGCCGATAATAATAATCGTCATCCATGCCGGTACGATACCGTGCCAGGTCAGTCCTACCAGGGCAGAGCAGACTAACAGCTTATCCGCAAGCGGATCCATCAGCTTTCCGAAATTAGTAACCAGATTGTATTTTCTGGCAATCTTCCCATCCAGCATATCTGTAAGGCTGGCTACCACAAACAGGGCAAGCGCAATCCACTTGTAAAACATCAATTCTCCCATTTCCGGTGTTCCCAGAAGAAAATATACAAAAAAGGGAACCATTATCATTCTTAACATCGTCAGTTTATTCGGTAAATTCATCTTCCAATTCTCCTATCAGATCATATTCATAGGAACCTGTAATACGTACTCTTGCAAAGTCACCGGTCATCAATTCCCTCCCGGTATTGATAAACAGATAACCATCCACATTCGGAGCATCCTTATAGGTTCTTGCAATATAGGCATTTTCCTCTGCAACCTTTCCTTCAATCATGGCAAGCACAGTCCTCCCGACCATCTGCTCCGCCTTCTCGAAGGCAATTTCCTGCTGCAGCTCCATCAGCTCTGCCTGCCTGTCCGCTTTTACCTCTTCGTCAATCTGCTGGGGCATGAGTGCTGCCGGAGTATCCTCTTCCGGCGAATACGTAAAGACTCCGAGACGGTCAAATTCCATTTCGTTCACAAACTGCATCAGTTCTTCGTGGTTTTCTTCGGTTTCTCCCGGGAAACCTGTAATCAGCGTCGTACGCAGACAGATATCCGGAATCTCCTCACGCAGCCTTTTTACGATGCTTATCAGTTCATCCTTGCTGGTTCGCCTTCCCATCCGCTTTAAAACGGCATCACAGCCGTGCTGAATCGGAATATCGAGATAGTGACATACCTTTTCTTCTGTTTTCATGGCCTCAATCAGCTCATCGTCAATTTCCTCCGGATAACAGTATAAAATACGGATCCACACCAGTCCCGGTATCTTACACAGCTTATGCAGAAGAGCCGCAAGCGACTTTTTCCCATACAGGTCTTTCCCATACAGAGTGGTCTCCTGTGCAACTAAAATCAGCTCCTTTACGCCGTTCTTCACCAGTCCCTCTGCTTCCTCCACAAGGCTCTCCATTGGAATACTGCGGAAGTTACCGCGAATTTTGGGAATAATACAATAAGTACAATGCTTATCACAGCCTTCTGCAATTTTCAAATAAGCATAATGTCCTCCGGTCGTAACAATGCGTTTCTTTCCATATGCTACCGCACCATTACAGTCCTCTATATGATTGCTTCCTTTTCCTTCCAAAACGCTGTCGATTGTATCTGCAATCGTTTCGATTGCAGTGGTACCGATGATGGCATCCACCTCCGGAATCTCCGTTTGTATTTCCTCTCGATAACGCTGTGCCAGACAGCCTGCCGCAATCAGCACCTCAATCTGTCCATCCTGCTTCAGCTCAGCCATCTCAAGCAGTGTATTGATACTTTCCTCTTTGGCGTCATTGACAAAACAGCAGGTATTGACTACCACAATATCAGCTTCCGCTTCATCATCCGTAAAAGAATACCCCCGTTCCGAGAGCATACCGAGCATCATTTCCGTGTCTACCAGATTTTTATCACATCCAAGTGACACGAAAAGAATTTTTTTATCCTTTTGAATCATTCATAATCCTTTCTAAACGGTTAAAAAAGAGAAAAAACCTTCCGTCCTTTCTCTTTCCCAACTTTCTTTTTGCGAAATTATGCTTCTTCCTCATCCGCTAAAATCTTGATTTTTCCTTCATTCAATTCCTCTACTGCAATAGACAAAGGCTTCTTGCCTGCTGCCGGAACATAGGGGTCATCCCCTGCGATAATCTGTCTGGCTCTCTTGGAGGTTGCCATCACGATGGAATAACGGCTGCTGACAACCGGTGTATCGCCTTCCTCTACCTCACTGTTTACTACCTTCATTAAATCGCTGTAAGACGGATGTAACATATTACTTTTCTCCTTTCGATAACTCCTCTAATTCTTTTCTGATTTCTTCTATAAATAATTGATTTCTGTCTGCTGTATTGTGCGCTGCCCGGATAATGCCGTGAAGCTCTTCCACACACTCGGAAAGCACATCATTCACTACAATATAATCATACTGCTCAATTCCCTGCACTTCCTCTACGGCACGGTTCATCCTCTGTTCAATGACCTCCATGCTCTCTGTTCCCCGCCCTACCAGACGGTCTTTCAATTCCTCCGCACTGGGCGGCATGACAAACAACAGAAGAGAATCCGGAAATTTTTCTTTGATTTTCAGTGCTCCCTGAATCTCAATTTCCAGAATGACATCCTTTCCTGCCTCTAGCTGACTCTCCACATAAGCACGCGGCGTACCATAATAATGATCACAATAGCTGGCATATTCCACCAGGCCATCCTCCGCTATTTTTTGCTCAAATGCTTCTCTGGTCACAAAAAAGTATTCTTTTCCATCCGTTTCACCCGGACGCGGCGCTCTGGTCGTCATGGAAATGGACAACGCATAATTGTCATATTTCTGCATCAGAGCCTTCATCAATGTACCCTTGCCTGCTCCGGAAAAACCGGATACGACAATCAGGATTCCTCTACGCTTCATCATGTTCTCCATTTTCTGCCTGTGCACGGTTTACGATGGTTTCCGGCAGAAGGGCCGAGAGTACGACCTGATTATTTTCCATAACCAGTACTGCTTTTGTCTTCCTGCCCTGTGTGGCATCAATCGATGTGCCGTTTTCCCTTGCCTTCTGTACCATCCTTTTGATCGGTGCGGAATCAGGACTTACAATCGCTATGATCTTTTCTGTATTGACGATATTTCCAAATCCAATATGAATCAGTTTATTCATTGTACTATCACACTTTATTCAATATTCTGAATCTGTTCTCTGACCTTTTCAATTTCCGTTTTCAGTCCGATGGCGCAATTGGACACCTCCAGATCATTGGCCTTGGATAAAATCGTATTCGCTTCCCGGTTCATCTCCTGTGCGATGAAATCCAGCTTTCTTCCGATTCCGCCGCCCTCTAAAAGGGTCTGCTTCGTCGTTTCGATATGACTTCTTAAACGCACGATTTCCTCATCCACACAGACCTTATCTGCAAAAATAGTCACTTCCATCAGAAGCCTGCTTTCATCAACCTTGGTATCTTCTAAAAGCTCTCTGACCTTGTCCTCTAATTTCTGTTTATATTCTGCAATAATCTGAGGAGAACGTTCTGAAATAAAGTCTACCATCTCAAGCATGCCATCCAGCTTGCCGATCAGATCATCCCTTAAGTGCTCGCCTTCTGTAATTCTCGTCTGCACAAAACCCTCTGCTGCGCCACGAAGCGCCTTCTCAAGAGTCTTCCAGATACCTTCCTCATCGATGGTCTGCTCCTCCATGGAAAAGACCTCCGGATAACGTGACAGTGTGGACACACGCACATCGTTTTCCATCGAAAAATCTTCTGCCATCTGCTGCAGATACCGGAAATATTCCTGAGCAATCTCCTTATTGTAGCGGATGCAGACATTATTTTCTGTCATGTCCTCATAGGTAATAAAAATATCTACCTTACCTCGCTGGATATACTCCTTGAGCACATTACGGATTGCAGATTCAAAAAAGTTCAATTTCTTCGGCATCTTGATATTCACATCAAGATAACGGTGGTTGACGGATTTCATTTCCACCGTAAATTTACGGTCGGCCTCGGAGATTTCACATCTCCCAAACCCTGTCATACTTTTGATCATGCTATACCTTCTTTTTTGTTTTGTCCGTCGCGACGCATACTTTCTCCCTGGTCGCGTACTTCATTTTATTATAAGTCAAACCATTTACCGCGTCAAGAATTTCTGATATACTGGTGGCTGGATAACCGAAAAACAGATATGGTATATAGGAGATAGAATATCATGGCATTTGATGGAATTACCGTGGCGGCTTTGGTGAAGGAATTGAACGATACCTTTTCGGAGGGTAGGATCTATAAGATTGCACAGCCGGAGCCGGACGAGCTGCTATTTACGATAAAGAATAATAAGGAGCAATACAGGCTGCTGCTTTCGGCCAGCGCATCGCTGCCCCTGGTCTATCTGACGAAGGAGAATAAGCCGAGTCCCATGACTGCACCGAATTTCTGTATGCTGTTACGCAAGCATATCCAGAACGGACGGATTGTCCGAATCTGGCAGCCGGGACTGGAGAGAGTGATTCATTTTGAAATAGAACATCTGAATGAGCTGGGCGATATCTGTAAAAAGGTCCTGACCATTGAGCTGATGGGAAAGCACAGCAATTTGATTTTCTGCAACGACGAAAACCAGATTATCGACAGTATCAAGCATGTTTCCGGCATGGTCAGTTCCGTGCGTGAGGTACTTCCGGGACGGACTTATTTTATCCCCGAAACACAGGAAAAGCTGGAGCCCCTTACCGTATCGAAGCAGGCCTTTACCGATGTCCTGCAAAAGGGAATGCCTCTCTACAAAGCGCTTTACAGTTCTTTTACCGGCTTCTCTCCTGCTGTTTCGCAGGAGCTTTGTTTCCGTGCCGGGCTGGATGCAGACCGCTCTGCCATCTCTCTTTCCCCGGACGAGTCCGCGGCGCTCTGGGAAGTATTCCGTCATTTGATGGAAATGGTGGAAAGCGGTCAGTTTGCTCCCTGCATTGTCTATGAGCATAACGCTCCGGCAGAGTTCTCCGCACTGCCGCTTACACGCTACCGGGAAGAAAATACAAAGCACTTTGCTTCCATTTCCGAGGTATTGGAAACCTATTATGCCGAAAAGAATACCATCACACGTATTCGCCAGAAATCGGTCGATCTGCGCAAGATCGTACAGACCGCTCTGGAACGAAATGTCAAAAAATATGATTTGCAGAGGAAACAGATGCAGGATACGGAAAAGCGTGACAAATACCGCATTTACGGTGAACTGTTAAACACCTACGGCTACAGCGCCGCTCCCGGTGCCCGCTCCCTGGAAGCAATCAATTATTATACCAATGAACCTGTGACGATTCCGCTCGACCCGACTCTCACGGCTTCAGAAAACGCAAAAAAATATTTTGAAAAATATAATAAGCTGAAACGTACCTACGAAGCGCTTTCTGAATTGACCATTGAAGTCAAATCCGAGATTGAACATCTGGAATCCATCTCCTCTGCTCTGGATATTGCCCTGCAGGAAGCCGATCTGGTCCAGATTAAGGAAGAATTGATTGAAAGCGGCTATATGAAACGAAAGGGCGGCTCTAAATCGGCTAAAAAGGAAAGGTTCACCAGCAAACCCTTCCACTATCGCAGCAGCGATGGCTTTGATATCTATGTCGGCAAAAATAACTTTCAGAATGACGAACTGACCTTTCAATTTGCCTCCGGCGGAGACTGGTGGTTTCATGCAAAGGGAATGCCCGGCTCCCATGTCATTGTAAAATCCGGCGGCAAGGAGCTCCCGGACCGCACCTTTGAGGAGGCCGGTCGGCTGGCTGCCTATTATTCCAAGGGAAGGGAACAGGAAAAGGTGGAAATTGATTACGTGGAAAAGAAGCATGTAAAAAAGCCAAACGGAGCAAAACCGGGCTTTGTCGTATACTATACCAACTATTCCCTGGTCATTGACTCAGATATCACAGGAATCGAGCTGATCTCTTCCTGAATTTCTTTACATCAAAAACGAAAGGAAACCGTATTTTCAAAATGAATTGTTCTCGACTGACACTACAGGAATTTACCATAAAGGAACTCTTATCCGTCTATGAAACCTATGGTCCGGCATTTTTTCCGTCGGATGAATTAAAACCCTCTGCAACAATCCTGCGGCTCTATGACAACGGGCTCTATCGGGGCTTCGGGCTGTATGATGCCACCTTCCCCACCCAGCTTGCAGGCTATGCGCTTTTTGTCTGCTCTTCTGCTCTGCCCGGTGCCCTGCTTGACTATTATGCAGTGCTGCCGCAATACCGCAACGGCGGAATTGGAGGAAAAGGGTTAGCTTTACTGCAAAAGGAATTCACAGACACCTGCGGTATCTATATTGAATCCGAGAATCCTGCCTGTGCACACACGGAGGCAGAGCGGGAGATTCAGACCCGCAGGATTGGCTTCTACGAACGAAACGGTGCCAAAAAAACAGGCGCCAAAAGCCGCCTGTTTGGTGTATCTTATGAAATATTATATCTGGAATGCCGGAAATCTTTTTCCTCTCTCCAGACTGCAGAGCATGCGCAGAATATCGACGCAATATACCGTGCCATGTTCACCGAAAAGCATTACCGGGAAAATGTGCTGCTTCAGCCTTGAGAAAACCATGCTTTCATGGTGTCCAATACCTTCACCAGTTCCTCTTCCTGAATAATATAGGGCACCATCGCATAAAGGTAGCTTAAGAACGGACGGCTGAAGACACCTCTTTCATAGGCAAACTGCTGGTATCCCTTTAGTATGGCCGGCTCCCTGACCTCGATACATACACAGCCGCCCATCATCCGTACCTCTTTCACCCGTGGATCGGAAAAATCCTGCATTTCCCTGCGGGTTATTTCCTCAATCCTGTGAATTTTTGACATATAGTCCTGCTCTTCAAACAGTTCAATGGATTTCAACGCTACGCTGCAGGCAAGTGCATTTCCCATAAAGGTCGGGCCATGCATCAGTGCATGCTCCGGCCTGTCATCATAAAACCCCTCGTATACCTTATGATTTGCCACAGTCACGGCATGACCGATATATCCACCTGTCAGAGCCTTCCCAAGCACCAGGATATCCGGCTGCACCAAATCTGCCACAAACCGGTTTCCGGTTCGTCCGAATCCGGTAGCCACCTCATCAAAAATAAGCAGCACGCCATACTGGTCACAAAGCTCTCTTGCCCTCTTCAAAAAGGACACATCATACATCCGCATTCCTCCGGCTCCCTGAAGAAGCGGTTCTACCAGAAAACAGTTCAAACGCTCGTGCCAGGTTTCAAATGCCCTTTCCAGCTCTTCCATCTGTGTCGGAATATGCAACACATGCTGACTGGAGCCATAAGCCTTGAGTACAAAGTGATAGTCCTCGTCGTCTCCTGCCTCCATCGTTTTGAAAGTATCTCCATGATAGGCATGCTCCAACGCCAGAATCATTGTCCGCTTCTCCTCGCCGCGGTTCATATAGTACTGCAGCGCCATTTTCAAAGCCACCTCAACTGCCACACTCCCCGAATCAGAAAAGAAACAATAATCCAAATCTCCCGGCAGGAAGCTTTGCAGCTTGTCTGAGAGCCTTTCCACTGCTTCATGTGTCAGCCCGCCAAGCATGACATGGGAAAACTTTTCCGCCTGTGAAATCAGTGCTTTGTTCAATTCCGGATGTTTGTAACCATGAATGACACTCCACCAGGAGGACACGGAATCAATCAGCTTCTGGTCTTCTGTATATAAATAGACACCTTCTGCATCTACGATTTTATACGGTGTCTTCATCTTTTTCATTTGTTCATATGGATACCAGATCATCTCTTCTCTCTCCCTCTATTCATACAATGCTTCTAACGCTTCTACAGAAATATCCAGTTCTGTATCACCGTCTTTGACACAGGCAATGACCTTGACCCCGGTCACATATTCACACATTTTCAGATTATCCTCCTGCATCGCATCTCCCGGCTGAAAATGATTCAGAATAATGCCTTTTAACGGAATCTGCTCCATCTTCATATAGGCCGCAGTCAGTCCTACATCATTGATGGTTCCAAGCCCCGCATCTGCAATGAGCAGACAGCCTAAGCCACAGGCCCTGATCACGTCCGGAAGGGCAATTTTCGCCTCATCAAAGCATAGCGGACACAGGATTCCCCCGGAGCCCTCCATCGTCACATAATCATATTTCTCACAAACCTCCTGAAAAGTTTCAAGCACATGCGCAAGCTCTACCGGATTTCCTTCCATACGGGAAGCCAGATGTGGAGAGACTGCGTGCTCATATATGTAAGGACACATCTCCTCCAATGGCTGCGCAATCCCGGATACATTTTTTACATGCAGGGCATCTCCCGGAATCAGGCTGCCGTCCGAACGTCTGTCATTTCCGCTCATTGCTGCTTTATAATAGGCCGCTTTTAGTCCTTCCTGTTCCAGCTTCTTTAAAATCAGCCCTGTCACGTAAGTCTTGCCAACATCCGTACCGGTTCCTGTAACAAATAAATTCTTACTCATTGCCGTACTTCACCTCGTATCCCAGCTCTTTTAACAGCTTCATATCGGTTTCCACGGTAATTCCGGCAGTTGTCAGCATATCACCGGAGATTGCCGCATTGGCTCCCGACAAAAAGCAGCCCCTTCCTTTATCTTCAAGCAGCCCTCTTCCTCCCGCAAGTCGGATGGAGGCATCCGGCAGGATAAAACGGTAAACCGCAATAATCCGGCGCATATCCTCTGCGGTCAGCTTTTCATTTTGCGCCAAAGGCGTTCCCGGAATCGGGTTCAACATGTTGACCGGAACGCTTTTGATCTGAAGTTCCCGAAGGGTAAATGCCATATCAATCCGATCCTCTATGTTTTCTCCAAGTCCCATGATTCCTCCGCTGCACACCGACAGTCCTGCGGCCTGCGCCGCACGGATTGCCTCTATTTTATCCTCAAACGTATGGGTGGTGCAGATATTCGGGAAGTTTCTTCTGGAGGTTTCCAGATTGTTGTGGACTCTGGATGCTCCTGCTTCCTTCAATTTTCTGTACTGCTCTTCCTTTAACAGGCCAAAGGAAATACAGACTGCAATCCCTGTTTCCTGCCGGATTTTCCGGATAGCTTCACACATCTCATCCACTTCCTCCTCTGACAGCCGTTTACCGGAGGTCACAATGGAATAACGAAGCACACCCTGTTCGTCATTCCTTTTCGCCTGCACGGTAATTTCCTCTGCAGAAAGAAGCGGATATTCTGCCGCACCGGTATGATTGTGGGCAGACTGTGCACAGAACTTACAGTTTTCCGAGCAGCGCCCGCTTTTGCCATTGATAATCGTACAAATATCAAATCCATTCCCGCAGAAATGTCTGCGTATTTCATCCGCTTTTTTACACAGCTCTTCCAGCGGCTGTTCATACAGACCAAGCGCCTCTTCCCTTGTGATCTGCTCTCCCCGAAGAACCTTCTCTTCTAAAAATGCAATCGTTTTCATCATTCTGTTAAATCCTTTCTGTCTGAATTAACGGTATCAGCCTTTTTGCCAGCACTGCCCCGACGATACAGAGCACGATGTCTCCCGGTACAGCCAGAATAAAGCAATACAGAAATAACGGCCACAACCCAATCGGTGTACCGAGATAAAAGTTGCTGATGACATAGTAATAAACCATCCCAAAGGCATATACGATGGCAAGTCCGATAAAATTAGCAGTCAGCAGCCTCTTATAGCCCGGCTTGTATGTACGATTCGCAAGCATGCCTGTCACATAGGCTGCTACAGCAAAGCCAATGATATAACCGAAACTCGGCTGAAACAGATAGCCGATACCACCGCCCTCTGCAAAGACCGGAAGTCCCGCTAAACCTAACAGGATATAAATACATACCGCAATACATCCCCGTTTTCCTCCAAGCAAAAGTCCGGCTAACATAGTAAACAAAAACTGCAGGGTAAATGGCACAACAGGAACCGGAATACGGATAAATGCCCCCACTGCAATCAATGCCACAAACATTGCACACAATATCATATTTTTGGTTTTCTTATTCTGCAAATGATTTCCTCCTTTTTTGACGCTATACTCTTTTCTTGCGCCAAACCATATCCACTTTATCATAGCAGTTTTTGATTGTCAACTTATTATTTGTACGGGTTGACATTTAATTTTAAAAGAAACGACATCCCGATTACCAGCAGGATGTCGTTCTATTCCATTTCCTTTTCAGACAGATCCTTATAAAGAAGTTCCCGTAAACAGGCTCTTTACATGCTGTACCTCTTCCGCAGTTGCCTTGGAGGCAGGCACATAGTAGGATTTTTCTCTGGCCAGCTGGAAAAGCTGCTCCTGGGATGCCTCGCAGGCATTGCGGAACTGCTTTAAGGTCTGCTTCAGCTCCTTATTTTCCGTCTGCGGAATCATCTCCCCAAATCTGACAAGCTCACCATTGATACCTGCCAGTGTATCATTTACCATTGCTTTTTCTGTCATCTGCATGATTTTGCTCCTTTCCGACTACTGTAAGAACTTCATCAGTTCCTGTTTATTCTGCATTGCATTTTTGGCACCCTGCTCAAAAAACTGTTTGATTTTGGTGTCTTCTGCACACTGTGCATATTCCTGCATTTTGCAGTGTGTCGTGTCATAACCGCCAATCAGATGGCGGAGATTCTGAAGCTCTAATTCTGAAATGTTGGACATGTCCATACCTCCTGTGATTTGTTTTTTACACATTTAGTATGTACAATAATTCATTTTGTATGCTCTGACCGGGATGAAATGTCATGTGCAATGAAATCTGTATGAAAAGATTTATCAGTCGCAAAGCGCACAAAAAAACAGATGAATGCAAGCACTCATCTGTCTCTTCCTTTTCTATTTTGCATGGCTCAACTTAAGAGCCAGTCGTACATTTCCTGGTATTTTTGGGCGGAAACCTTCCAGGAGAAATCAGCTGCCATTCCACGGTCTATGATTTTATTCCATTCACGTTTCTCGTCATAGTAAATATGCTCCGCATAGCGGATGGTTGCGAGCATCTCATGTGCATTGTAGTTTGCGAAGCTGAAGCCCGTTCCCGTATTTTCAAATTCATTGTACGGCTGTACCGTATCCTTTAAACCACCTGTTTCCCGGACAATCGGAACCGTACCATAGCGCAGGCTCATTAACTGGCTGAGTCCGCAAGGCTCAAACAGAGACGGCATCAGAAAAGCATCACAAGCTGCATATACCTGATGGGACAGATCCTCGGAATAATAGATGTTGGCTGATACCTTTCCGCCGTATTTCCATGCAAAATGACGGAACATGTTCTCATACCGCTCTTCACCGGTTCCGAGTACCACAAGCTGGATTGCATCCTGGCACAATTCATCCATCACATAGGCAACCAAATCCAGTCCCTTCTGATCGGTCAAACGCGATACGATACCAATCATCATCCTCCGGTCATCCTGCTCCAGTCCAAGGTACGCCTGCAAAGCACGCTTATTTTTGATTTTTTCCTTGCGGAAATTGATTGCATTGTATTTGTGCTTAATATATTTATCTGTTTGCGGATTGAAATCATCATAATCTATACCGTTTACGATACCTCTCAGATCATGGCTTCTGGCACGCAGGAGTCCGTCAAGACCTTCCCCGTAAAACGGTGTCTTAATTTCCTCCGCATAGGTATTGCTGACCGTCGTAATGGCATCTGCAAACACTAATCCACCCTTTAACAGATTGGCATCCTTATAGCATTCCAGTTTGTCCGGTGTGAAATAATAAGACGAAAGTCCTGTAATCTGCTGTACCGTCTTCACATCCCATTTGCCCTGAAACTTCAAATTATGTATGGTCATAACAGACTTGATGCCACGATAAAATTCGCCGCCCTGAAATCTTTCCTTTAAGTATACCGGAACCAGACCTGTCTGCCAGTCATGACAATGGATGATGTCCGGTCTGAAGTTAATAACCGGCAGGATGGACAGAGCCGCTTTCGAGAAAAATGCCCATTTTTCAATTTCATCCAATACATAATCACTATATGGCTTAAAACCATTGAACATGCTTTCGTTATCGATAAAATAGAAATGAATACCGTCTACCTCTGCTTCCAGTATGCCCACATACTCATTCCTGTAATGGAAATCCATATAAAAATGAGATACATACTTCATCCTGTCCTTGACATCCTGTCTCATACAGGTATACCGCGGCAGGATTACCCGCACATCAAAGTATCTCTTATCAATACACTTCGGCAATGAACCGACAACATCTGCTAGTCCCCCGGTCTTAATGAAGGGAACGCCTTCCGAAGCAACAAACAAAATATTTTTCATCCAGTCATCCTCCATACCTTCTGCATTTGACTCTTGAAGTCATCTAAAGTATAAAATGATTATACATCATTTTGGCAGGCTTTTAAAGTCCAATTTGCAGGATGGTACATTCTCTAGTTTGTGCTTCGATATTGCAGCCGGATTTTATCTGCAATCAGAGCAATAAATTCTGAATTGGTAGGCTTTCCTTTTCCGGTATTGATGGTATAACCAAACAGCGCATCCAGGGTCTCCATCCTTCCCCTGCTCCAGGCCACCTCAATCGCATGGCGGATTGCACGCTCCACGCGGCTTGGCGTTGTCTGAAACTTCTTGGCAATAGACGGATACAGTATTTTGGTAATGGAATTTAACATCTCCACATCTTCCACCGACATCATGATAGCCTCCCGAAGATACTGATAACCCTTGATATGTGCCGGAACACCGATTTCATGAATCATATCGGTCACGTCCCTCTCGAGATCCTTTTCCTGAGGTATCGTACCTGCGGCTGTCGTATGCTCGAAGACCGTCTGCTTTTTCTCCCCGGACGGCACGGTAATCATAATCTGGAATTCTTTATCGGTATTCAGTAAATCAGAAAGCATTCTGAACATTCTTTCATTATCTCTGGTAGCAGTCAAATTCATCTGTTCCATAACAATCTCCATTCTTACATAATCTAACATTTATCGGTAAGCCCTATTATATAAGAATGTCATTTCATGATTCAACTCTTATCCATCGCCGTAAAAATCCACAAATTTCATTTTTTACCAATAGGATTACATTTTTTTCTTTTTTATCCGTCCCCAGATCAGCAAAAAACAAAGAAGATGCACGCTTGCTGTCAAAAACCAACTGACCGGATAAGACAGATAGAGTACCCTCTCTGTATGATGCCCTGCAAAAATGGTCGCAATCCACAAAAGCCTCAAGCCACAGGCTCCAAGCAGGGACACAATCATCGGCATGACCGAATAACCGACTCCTCTGAGAGCCCCCACCATGACATCCATTACACCACACAAAAAGTAAAAGCAGCAGATGACAGCCATACGGCGCATACCAGCCTCAATCACCTGACCATCCTGCGAATAGATGGCTAACAGCTGTCTGCCAATCAGGTAAGCCCCATTTCCCAGCACAAGTCCTACCAGAATGACGATTCCCTGACAGCGAAGCACAATTCCCGGTATCCGTTCCTTTTTCCCTGCTCCATAATTCTGACTGACAAAGGTGAGCGCAGTCTGATACAAAGCATTCATGGACACATAAACAAAGCCTTCCAGATTGGCTGCTGCCGCACTGCCTGCCATCACAGTGGAGCCAAACGAATTGATGGATGACTGAATGACAACATTCGAAAGTGAAAAGATGGTGCCCTGTATACCCGCCGGAAGCCCAATCCTTAAGAGCTGCTTTACAATATCCCAATGAATCCTGAGATTCCGAAGCTCCAGATGAAGAGCCCCCTCCTCCTGCATCAGACAGCGAAGTACCAGAAAACCGGAAATATACTCCGATGCCACAGTAGCTGCCGCCACACCTGCCACACCCATTTTCAGTCCGATTACAAAACCAAGATTCAAAATCACATTCACGACTCCGGCAAAAAACAGATAGTACAGAGGTCTCTTGGTATCTCCTGCCGCACGCAGGATGGCACTGCCGAAATTGTAAAGCATTAATGCCGGCATTCCTAAAAAGTAGATTCTCAGATACAGAGCAGCTAACTCGATTACATCTTCCGGAGAGGACATCCACACCAGCAAAAGCCTCGCCATGGCAATCCCAAAAAAGGTCAGAAACACGCCGCTTAAGACACTTAACAGAATGGAAGTATGGATTGTTCTGGAAATCCGGTTCTTCTCTCCCGCTCCCATAAAATGTGCCACAACAACATTGACTCCGACGGAGAGTCCTACAAAAAGATTTGTCAGCAGATTGATCAAGGAGCCTGTTGACCCAACGGCTGCAAGAGACTGGCTGCCTGCAAAATTTCCGACTACGATGACATCCGCCGCATTAAATAAAAGCTGCAGTACACTGGAAAGCATAAGCGGTAGCGCAAAAAGAAGGATTTTTCCAAGCAAAGGCCCTTCACACAAATTCATGGTATATTTTTTCTCTTTTGTCTTTTGCACGTTTGACACCTCTTTATTCAAACTCTATAATGTTCCTGGAGCAAAACGGTTGCTCCATCGCATTTATTCATTTTATGCTAAGGAGATATTTATGTCAAACATCATCGAAATAACAGATTTTATGGCACCGGAGTTAGACGTCTATGCCAGACTTTCCGAACCGCAGCTGCTCCATCTGCATGAACCCGAAAAGGGAATCTTTATCGCGGAAAGTCCAAAGGTCATTGGACGTGCCCTGGATGCCGGATATGAACCGGTCTCCTTTTTAGCAGAGGACGCACATATGGCTGGGGAAGCACATGAGATTCTTGCACGCTGCAAAGAAGTCCCGGTATATGCTGCCAAAGCTGAAATACTGACCAGACTGACCGGCTTTCAGCTGACTCGCGGTATGCTGTGTGCCATGCAGAGACGGGAACTGCCGGACGTCAAAGAAATCTGTTCGTCCGCACGCCGGATTGCCGTCCTGGAAAACGTTGTAAATCCTACCAATGTGGGAGCCATTTTCCGTTCTGCGGCCGCGTTGAATATCGATGCCATCCTGCTCACTCCTGCCTGCAGCGATCCTCTCTACCGCCGTGCTGCCAGAGTCAGTATGGGAACGGTCTTTCAGATACCCTGGACCTTCTTTGACTGTAAGACCTGTGAATGGCCCGCACACGGCATACCCCTTTTAAAAGAGCTTGGCTTTCGGACAGCCGCCATGGCATTAAGCGATGACTCTGTCCCCATAGACGATTCCAAGCTGATGAAGGAAGAAAAAATGGCCATTGTACTTGGCACAGAAGGAGACGGGCTCTCTCCGACTACGATTGCAAACTGCGATTATACTGTGCGCATCCCCATGGCACACGGAGTAGATTCCTTAAACGTTGCCGCAGCAAGCGCTGTCGCCTTCTGGCAGCTTGGCTCCAGGTCTTCCCGTCTTTAAGCCTCCTCCGGTATGTTTTCCATGATTCTGCAGCCTCGCTGCAGAACATTGCATCACTCCATTAAATTATTTGCCTGATTTTATCCCTCAATGCTTCCGCCAGTTTTCTGTGGCTATCAGGAGAAAGGTGAAGCTGATCCACTTCTCCTCCGGAAACTAATTCCGTTGCATTGAAAAACTCACAACCAAACTGTTCTGCCACCATGGCATACCAGCGTGCCAGCTCCTGTGCCTGTCCGGGTGCGTCATCACAGTCAAAAAAGGCTGCAAAGGGGGATTTCTCCAACTCGCTTCCCAAAGCCGGCGGTGAAACCACCAGGATTTTCAGTTCCGGACAGCCAAGCTGGTACGTAGCATAGCCTCTCACTTTCATCAGCATATTCTGAAGACTGCCTGCAATATCTGCCGCCGGAAGATGAAACTTCTTCTTCAAATCATTACTCCCCAGCATAATAATCAGAAGATCAAATGGGTTATGTGTCTCAATCATGGGCAGTACATAGTCCATACCGCACTTTGTTCCCCATTCCCACGGATCCGGATTGGCAACAGTACGTCCGTTCTGTCCCTCCTCTATGATCTGATACTCCGATCCCAGAAGCGTCTGAAGTAGCATCGTCCACCGTACTGACTCATCATAGCGCGCACCTCTGGCCGGATCGTATCCCCAGGTATTGGAATCTCCAAAACATACAATACGTTTTTTTCTCATGCTTCTCTCCTCCAACAAATTTTCTGTTCATCCGTATGTAATTGTACACTCTCCCATGAAAGCTTTACAAGTGAAACTTTCGGGCATGAGCCGGCAGCCGGCTTATACCGGAAGACAGCTCACTCCGCATTGATCCTTTACAGAAAAATGTTGTCCCTATGAACAATCAAACCTCTTTTGATTGTTCATAGGGACAGGAAAATGAAACTCTCCTCCTGCTATTCCGCCGCTTCCAGCATATTTTCTATAAAGATTCCATATCCCCGTGTGGGATCATTTACCAGAACATGTGTCACCGCCCCGACGATCTTCCCGTTTTGTAAAATCGGAGAACCGCTCATTCCCTGCACGATTCCTCCCGTCAAAGCGAGCAGCTTTTCATCGGTAATGCGCAGTACGATTCCCCTGTTCATATCCTCCTTTTCCGGATGCACTTCTTCAATTTCCACCCGGTAATGCTCTGGCTGACCGGTAATAGAGCAGATAATCTGAGCTTCTCCGGTGTGGACCTCCTGCTTGAATCCGATGTGGAGCGGCTGCTCCTCTGCCTCCTGCAGCAGTTTTTCATTTCCGCTTCCGAAGATTCCCCGGGTCGTATTCTGCTCAATGCTCCCAATCCTGCGCTCCGGACTGTAATCAATAATACCGGTCAGCTCCCCCGGCATTCCATCCTTTCCCTTTCGTATCCCTACGATCTCCGTTTCATACAGGCTTCCGCTCTCCACCTCCATGAGAGTACTGGTATCCATGTCATTGATACCATGCCCCAAAGCTCCAAAGCTGCCGTCCTCCCTCACATAAGTGAGTGTCCCGACCCCCTGCGCATTCTCCCTGATCCAGACTCCGATCTTATACTCTCCATTCTGTGTCAGCTTCGGCTCCACCTTTACATCAAAGATTTCTTCCGCTCTTCTGACCCGCAGGATCAGTTCCCTTCCGCCGCTGTTTCCAACAACGGACATAAACTCCTTTTTTGCATTGACCTCTTCTCCGTCAATCTGCAAAATATAATCCCCCGAACGCAAAATTCCCTCCGCAGGAGCTTCACTTTGTCCGCTCTGTGCTGTAAATTCCCCTGTTCCAAGCACCAAAACTCCCTGCGTCTTGACATAAATACCTACCGGAAGCCCCGCCGGAATAATGGCCTCATCCTGAACGACCTGAATATCGACCTCCTTAAAAGGAAGAATCCCAAACAGCTTCAGCTTCATGACATATTTCGACATCTGCTCTCCGGCTACAAAGGTGACCGGACGATCCAGAGATACCGGAGTTCCTTTTGCCCACACGTTTCTCGTCTCCAGCACCTCTCTGGTCTCGTAAGCGCTTCTGCTTCTGCCGGAAAGCGCTGTTCCCGTTCCGTATTCTTCTGCAGCATTCTCTCTCCTGCTGTATCCTCCTTCCGCAGGATAGATTTGTCCGGATGCCGGTACATGAAATTCCAGATTCTGTTCCGTATTGCTGTGCAATCTAATCTGCTCCGGTACCTGCGCCCACCAGGAATAATAAATTGCACCGCAGAGGGACAGGGAGGCTACAGTCAGCACTGCATATAAAAAATTCAGATAGCTCCTGTATTGATCCGGATTCGTCCAACTCTTTCCCCTCATTTTATCATCCACCTGCTTTCCCTGTTGTTTCAAGCTTTCCCATAAAACCAACTTGCCCAAAAGTAAAAAAGAAGGCCATGCCTTCCTTTCTGCATGTCCTTCTTAGTATGTGATTCTCACTTCATTTTACTATAGCAATTCCTGTCAGTTTAAATCCGCTTTGACAAGCTTCGCCTGATTTTTCAGCTCTTTTGCATTGTCCAGCACGGCCTCTGTCATATCAATGCCGCCTAACAGTCTGGAAATTTCTTCCAGCTCTTCCTCCTTCAAAAGCTCTCTGATCTGTGTGGTCGTACTGCCTCCTGTAGTCTGTTTTTCAATGACAAAATGCGTATCTGCCATTGCAGCAATCTGGGGCAGATGCGTAATACAGATAATCTGATGCCTCTTCGCCAAAAGCGCCAGCTTCTGAGATACCTTCCATGCCGTTCGTCCACTGATCCCGGCATCGATTTCATCAAAAATCATAGTCGGCGTCGCATCCTTATCCGCAAGCACTGTCTTTAATGCCAGCATGATTCTGGAGAGCTCACCTCCGCTTGCCACGCTGCCAAGGGGCTTCATCGGCTCACCCGGATTGGTGGATATCATAAATTCGACCTCATCCGTACCCTCTCTGGTAAATTGAGAAAGCCTGCGTACTGCAATCTCAAACTGCACATCCAGAAAATTCAAGTCCACCAGTGCCTCTGTCATTTTGGCGGCAAGCTCCTCTGCCTTTCTCCTGCGCACCTCACCTGCCTGCTCACAAAGCTTTTGAAGCTGTGCTTCTTCCTCCTGCTTATGAAGCTCCAGCTTCTCCTGATAGGCCGTATAGTCTGCCAGCTTCTCACACTGGGCGGCAATTTTCTCCCTTTCCGCACAGATAGCGGCATAATCCTTTCCATATTTATCCTTTAAACGGTTCCATTCATTGAGCCTTTCCTCGGTTTCTTTAAAATCCTGTTCATCGAAGGAAAGTTCGGACAAATAATCAGAAAGCTCTCTGTTAAAATCATTTAACAGGCTGTCAATCTGCATCAGCTGAGCGGCCAGCTCCTGCGCATGTCCATCATACTGGGCTACGGAGGAAAGCTCTCTGACCGCACGTCCGAGCGTCTCTCCTGCACCCTCCGCCTGTTCATATCCGGTCATATGATACGCATTATAAGCTGCTTCCGCAATTTTTCTGGCATTGGACATTCTGCGGTAATCTGCCTCCAGCTGTTCGTCCTCTCCTTCTTTTAAATCCGCCCTGTCAATTTCCTCCAGCTCAAACTGCAACAGGGACAGCTCTCTTTGACGCTCTCTTTCATCTACAGTCCCCTCGGAAAGCTCCGAGCAGATTTTCTGCCATTTGGTATAGTGTTCCCCAATTTTTTGCTTACAATCCGACAGCTCTTCACCGCAAAAATCATCCAGAATTTCAAAATGCTTTCTTGCATGAAGAAGAGACTGATGCTCATGCTGTCCATGAATGTCCACCAGAATGCCCGAAAGCTCCTGCACCTGTCTGACACTGACCGTTTCCCCGTTAAATCGGCAAATACTGCGTGTCGGCATGATTCGCCTGGTCAGAAGCACCTCGCCATCCTCTTCCACAGGCAGTTCCATCTGTCTGAGCTTTTCGGCCGTTTCTCCATCCACCTGAAAGGTCAGCTCTACCAGCGCATATTCTGCACCGTTTCGAATCAGATCCTTATCTGCTTTTGCCCCAAGCGCCAAAGAGATGGAACCGATGATAATCGATTTTCCGGCTCCGGTTTCACCGGTGAGGATGTTCAGTTTCTCTCCAAACCATACTTCTGTCTCCTGAATCAGAGCCAGATTCTTCACATGTAAGCTTACCAGCATATCCTACCCTACCTGCCTTCTTTTGCTATTCCCCTAACATCTGTCGTAATTTGCCAATCACAATATCCGCTTCCTCCGAAGAATGAGTGGCCGCCATGATGGTATCATCCCCGGCAATACAGCCCACTACTTCTTCAAATTTCATGGCATCCAGCGCTGCTGCAACCGCCATAGCCATGCCAGAGACGGTCTTCAAAACAAGAAGATTCTGGGCTCTCTCCATGGAAACCAGCCCATCCTTTAATATACGGATGAACTTATCTCCCAGATGACTGTCATCCTGACGAAATACGACATACTTGTTCCCGCCATCTCCGGTAGGCACCTTGGAAAGCTTCAGTTCCCGTATATCTCTGGATACCGTCGCCTGTGTCACACCAAAGCCTGCCTCCCTGAGCTTCTCCGCCAGTTCCTCCTGTGTGCCGATATTGTATTTTTCAATCAGTTCCACGATTGCACTGTGTCTTTTCTGCTTCATATCTGCCCTGTCCCCTTCCTAACCACTCATTTTCTTATGTAGTGTCTCCAGAAAGCTTACACTGCTCAGCTTCAGGATTCTGGTTTCCTTCTCGCTTCTTCGGACTTCCATACGGTCTCCCGTATATAACACGATCGGATGGCTTCCGTCAAAATTAGCCTCCACCTGCTGCCTGCGTCCATCCTTTCCGGCAGCAATTTCAATTTCAATCGTATCCTCCGGAGACAGCACAATACTTCTTGTATTCAACGTATGCGGACAGATGGGTGTCATAAGCAGAAGCTTGGCTCCAGGCTCTACAATCGGCCCGCCTGCTGACAGATTATATCCGGTCGATCCGGTTGGTGTGGATATGATAATACCATCCGCATTATAGCTGTTTAACAGCTGTCCATTCACCCAAATATGATAATGAATGATCTGAAAGCTGCCGCTCCTGGTGACTACAATGTCATTCAGTGCATAAGCTGCATCGACAATCTTTCCGTTTCGCAGCATTCTTCCCTCTACCATCATACGATGTTCGATTTCAAATTCGCCCTCTAAGAGTCTCGGAAGAATCTGCTCGAGTCCGGTCTGCTCAATTTCAGTCAGATAACCCAGGCTTCCCAGATTCACACCTAACAAAGGAATGTCCTTTTCCACAATATCCCTGGCCGCCTGCAGCATCGTACCATCACCGCCCAGCACCAGAATACAATCGGTATCATCCGGAATTTCAGCCGCATCCGTATAGTGGTCGTCCGTGCCCTCCGTAAATTGCACCAGGCAGCTCCTTCCATGTGTCTCCAGATAATTCTTAATATAGGATGTCGTCTTTAATTCCGGATCCTTCGGCCGGTTTGTAATGACACAAAAATGCTTCATAATCTCACCCTGCTTATTTATGCTGTCCCGCTCCTGCCAGCGTATCATGCGCCTGTTCCACGGTTTTCTGAATCAGACCGGTCAGTTCCTCCTGCGGGATCGTCCTCGCGCTTCCTGCTTCCGTCTTCTGAAGATACATCAGATATTCAATATTTCCCTCCGGCCCCTTGATGGGAGAAAAGGAAAGTGCCAGCACATCAAATCCGCTCTCACAGGCAAAGCCTGTTACCCGTTCGATGACCTCTCTGTGAATCTCAGGTTCCCGTACTACACCATTTTTGCCAACCTTCTCCCTTCCCGCCTCAAACTGCGGCTTGATCAGGCATACCATCCTGCCGGCGGCCTTCAGAAGCTTTCTGACCGGCGGCAAAATCTTGTCCAGGGAAATAAAGGAGACATCCACTGAAGCAAAATCCAGGTCATCTTCAATATCCTCTCTGACCATGTAGCGGAAATTCGTTTTTTCCATACAGACTACACGTTCATCGTTTCGCAGCTTCCAGTCCAGCTGTCCGCTTCCCACATCGACGGAATAGACCTTCACGGCTCCGTTCTGCAGCATACAGTCGGTAAACCCACCGGTAGAAGCGCCGATATCCATACAGATTTTCCCCTCCAGAGAAAGTCCAAACTCATTCACGGCCTTCTCCAGCTTCAATCCGCCACGGCTCACATATTTCAGGGCATGTCCCTTCACCTCCAGGGATTTGATCTTATCCTCAGAAAACATGGTGCCTGCTTTATCCTCTCGCTGCCCATTGACAAAGACATTACCTGCCATAATGATGGCTTTGGCTTTTTCTCTGGACTGCGCATAGCCGTTCTTTACCAATAATACATCCAATCGTTCCTTCATGTGACACCTTCCTACAGCGAAACATATTCCGTAATGATTCGCTTGACGATGGATTCCTCGTCAATGCCGACTTCCCTGCGCAGAAGCTCTACATTACCGTGCTCCACATACTCATCCGGAATGCAGATGGTCAAAAGCTCGCTGTCTGCACCAATCCGGTCCATAAATTCACGTACCTTCTCTCCATAGCCTCCGCTTGCCACATTCTCCTCCAATGTGACTAACAGCTTGTGCTCTTTTAAAACCCCACAGATCATTTCCTCATCAATAGGCTTTACAAATCTGGCATTTACCAGACTGCAGGAATATCCCTTTTCCTTTAGCTGCTCTCTGACCGCAACGGCCGTTTTGACCATGCTGCCTACTGCCAGAAGGACAATGTCCTCTTCCTCATAGATATACTCTGCCCTGCCGTATTCCATGGGTGCACGATATTCCTTCAACCCACTGTAGGCCTCTCCTCTCGGATAACGAATAGCAGTCGGCACTCCTAACTCCAGTGCAAATTTCAGCATATCGGAAAGCTCCCACTTATTTTTCGGAGCCATAATGTGCATATTCGGAATGGAAGATAAATAGGACAGATCAAAAATACCCTGATGCGTCTCCCCGTCGCTTCCCACCAGACCTGCACGGTCAATGGCAAATACCACCGGAAGATTCTGAATACAGACATCGTGCACAATCTGGTCATAGGCTCTTTGCAGAAAAGAGGAGTAAATTGCCACGATGGGCTTTAAGCCTCCTGCTGCCAGTCCCGCTGCAAAGGTCACAGCATGCTCTTCCGCAATTCCCACATCAAAAAACCGATCCGGGTACATATTACGGAAACGTTTGAGTCCCGTACCATCCGGCATGGCTGCTGTAATAGCCACAATCTTTTCATCCCGTGCCCCCAGCTTACACATGACCGTCGAAAAAATATCCGTATAATTCGGAGTTGTCCTTGGTTTGGAAGGCAGTCCCGTAGCAATTTCAAACGGCTCTGCCCCATGGAATCTGGCCGGATGTCTCTCTGCCGGCTCATATCCCTTTCCTTTTTCCGTCAGCACATGGACAAGCACCGCATTCTTGCATCGCTTCGCCTCCCGGAATACCCGTACCATTCCTTCGATATCATGTCCGTTCACCGGTCCTAAATAGGTAATGCCCATATCCTCAAAAAACATTCCCGGTATCACAAGCTGCTTAAAGCTGCTCTTGGCCCTGCGAATCCCCTGTATCACAGCCTTACCGTATCTAGGCACCTCCTGCAGCCTGTTATAGATGCCTTCCTTCAGATCCAGATAGTTATTGGCCGTTCGGATATTGTTCAGATATTTGGACACCCCTCCTACATTTTCCGAAATTGACATATTGTTGTCATTTAATACAATGATAAAATTGGTCTCCAGACGAGAGGCATTGTTCAATGCTTCATAGGCCATTCCACCGGTCAGCGCCCCGTCCCCGATGACCGATACGACCGTCGATTTCTGCCCGAGAATATCCCTCGCCTTTACCAGTCCGAGTCCTGCTGAAATAGAGGTCGAGCTGTGTCCGGTATCAAAGCTGTCACAGGGACTTTCCTTTCTCTTGGGGAAACCGCTCATACCGCCGTATTTACGAAGCGTTTCAAAACCGTCCCTTCTTCCCGTCAAAAGCTTGTGGGTATACGATTGATGCCCTACATCCCAAATAATTTTATCCTCCGGTAAATTCAGGCTCAGATGCAGCGCCATGGTCAGTTCTACCGCTCCCAGATTGGAGCCCAGATGTCCTCCGGTCACACTGATTTTCTGGATCAGAAATTCCCGGATTTCCGCCGCCAGATTTTCATAATCCGCCGGAGCAATCTTTTTGATGTCATTTGCCTGTTCAATCTGTTCAAGAAGCATATCTGTGCACCTCTATTTTTCTCTGGTAATCAGTTCTTCCACCAGTTTTTCCAAAAATTCATTTTTCTGTTCAAAGGAAGCTAACAGCTCCACAGCCTCCCTGGAAAGCCTTTCCTGATCCTCCCTGGCCTGTGCAAGGCCCTTTAAGGTCACATAGGTTGCCTTATGGTTCTTCTCATCGCTTCCGGTCTGTTTGCCAAGCACCTCTAAGGAGCTGGTCACATCCAGAATATCATCCTGAATCTGAAATGCAATACCGATCAGATAACCGATACGCTCCATCTTTGCCGTCTCTTCCTCCGTTGCCCCGGCCAGCACAGCGCCAATCATCAGGGCATCCTGAATCAGGGCAGCCGTCTTATGCTCATGAATAAACAGTAAAAGTTCCTCCGTTACCTCGCTGCCTGCTTCCTCGGCCTCAATATCCGCTGTCTGTCCACCCAGCATACCGGATATACCTGCTTTCCCTGCTAAAATTCCGATGGCTCTGCCGACCCTGTCAGGATGCTTTGACAAAGCAAAGGCCTTCGCTGCCGTTTCAAACGCATAGGTTAACAGTCCGTCTCCGGCCAGTACGGCCATAACCTCACCATACTGCGCCCAGGTGGACTTTCTGCCTCTTCGGTATTCGTCATTATCCATACATGGCAGATCGTCATGTACCAGAGAATAGGTATGTATCATCTCGATGGCAGCCATAAACGGCTCTGCCTCCCTGCCATTTCCTCCAAACATCCGGTAGGCCTCCTGTACGAACAGTGGGCGCAGCCTCTTTCCCCCTGCTAACATACTGTAATTCATGGCTTCAATCACATGCTTCTGATATCCGGCCTCTTTTGGCAGATAGGATTTGATTATCTGCTCCACCTGTTCGGTTCTTGCTTCCATTTCATCCTTCCAATTCACTCAGACCACCATCCTCATTCAGTTTCAGCACCTTTTTTTCTACCCTGTCTATCGTCTCATTGCACTGCTTTAACAGCTTCATGCCCTGCTCATAATATTGAAAGGACTGCTCCAGCGTAGTCTCCTCCGACTCCAGTACATGCAGCAGTTCTTCGATTTTCTTAAAGTTCTCTTCCAGATTTTCTTTCTTCTTTTCTGCCATATGTCCTCTCCATCACTCCGTTGTCCACACCCTTGCGGAATCTGTTTCCGTCACCCGTGCCAGAATCCTTCCGTTCTTTACCTGTATGGAAAGCTCTTCCCCTTCCTTTACCTGTGTGACGTCCGTAACCGTCCTTCCGGTGCTGTCCGACACGTAGGAAAATCCCTGGCTCAGCTTATCTAACGGCGAAAGCCCTTTTAACCGCTCTGCATACAATGCCAGACTGTGTTTGCGTTTCAAAAGCTTATGACGCACTGCCTCCTGCATGGCCTCCAGAAGCTTATCCGCTGTCAATCTCTTTTCCCGTATCTGGCTCTGCGGACTCAACATCCGAAGACGCAGGCCGTACCTTTCTGTCCAACTGCGGTATTCCTGCAGCCTTCCTTCTACTGCTCTGTTCAGATGCTCTGCATACTCCGTAAGCTGCCCCTCCAGCACGGAAAATTCCATCACGGCAAGCTCTGCTGCTGCAGACGGAGTAGGCGCCCGAAGATCCGCCACATAGTCTGCAATGGTTGTATCCGTTTCATGCCCCACCGCAGAAATGACAGGCACAGAACAGTCAAAAATGGCCTGCACTACCATTTCCTCATTAAAAGCCCATAAGTCCTCAATAGAGCCGCCTCCTCTTCCTACGATCATGACGTCCACACCTATTTGCTCCAGTGCATGAATACCGTTCACGATACTGGGGACCGCTGCCTCTCCCTGCACAATGGCCGGATACAGAATAATCTGTACATATGGATTCCGCCTGTGCGCAATCTGAATAATATCCCTTACGGCAGCTCCCGTCGAAGCGGTTACCACACCCAATGTAGAAATATAACGCGGAATGGGCTGCTTATATTCCTCTGCAAACATTCCACGCTCTGCCAGGCTTCGTTTGAGCTGTTCATACCGTTCATACAAAAGACCGGCTCCGTACAATTCGATTTCCCTTGCATAGAGCTGATACTTTCCGTCCCGTTCATAGACATCCACCGTACCGGTAACAATGACCTGCTGGCCCTCCTCCAGACGAAACGAAAGCCCTTTGCGGTTTCCTGCAAACATGACGCAGGATAAGGTTCCCTTAGCATCCTTCAGGGTGAAATAGAGATGCCCGGAGGTATGGTACTTACAATTGCTGACCTCGCCCTTTACACAAAGGTTTCGCAGCAGAAAATCCTGCGTGAACATATTTTTGATATAAGAATTGACCTGTGCTACCGTATAAACACTCTTATTTGCCATATGCTCCTCTGATATCAGTCGGCAAACTTTGCAAGCACTGCATTGATAAATTTTGCCGATCCGTCCTGTCCGAATTTCTTCGCCAGCTCTACTGCTTCATTGATTGCTACCGAGGTTGGAATGTCCTCATCATACCGGATCTCATAAACCGCCAGACGAAGCAGAGTAATATCCACCTTTCCCATACGCGCAACCGTCCAGCCCTCCGCTTTTTCTCCAATCATGGCATCAATTTCTTCGAGATGCTCTACGATTTTCTCATACTTTGCCTTGATTTCCTCGGTATCCTGCACATCAGCCTCTACCTCTTCGTCCTCAAAGAACAGTTGAATCTGCTCCGGCATCTCCTCTTTTTCATTAAATTCTATCCGAAACAACAGCTTAAACAGCTGCTCCCTCATTTCTCTTCTCGTCATCCTCTCTATGTGCTCCTTTCAGTCCACAGGGCTTTGAAACGTGCGCAGCCGGACGCACGTGCAAAAAGGGGCTCCAAAATCCACGATTTGGAACACCCCGTTAGCTCATTTTCCCTATTAGCTGTTTTTCTGCATGTTCACTCCGGCAATGCGGATATTCACATCCGCCACCTCTAATCCTGTCATATTCTCAATAGCCGATTTAACCTTTTCCTGTACCTTCTGGCAGGTCGCCGGAATATTGTATCCATATTCCATGGTAAGCGCCAGATCCACCGTAACCACTCTGTTCAATACATCTACTTTTACGCCCTTGGTCAGGCTTTTCATACCAACCCTGCTCATCAGCTCATTGGTAATGTTTCCCGCCATTGCTGCCACACCGTCTACCTCGGTAGCTGCAATTCCGGCAGTCATTGCCACCACATCATCCGCAATCTTAACACTTCCGATTTTTTCATCCTCTGTCAGCGCATATGTGTTCCTTTCCTGTTCCTTTTCCATAGCTATCCTCATGCTCCTTTCCAAGCCGGCAATTTTTTGTCATAAATTAGTTTTATTATAGCATATTTTTTCTATTCTTTACAACCAAAAGCTAAGGCTCAGCTGATCATAGTTATCCGTATAGGCTACTTTGTCGCCTGATGGCTTCAAATAGCTGAAAATCTCCTTCGCATCCATCAGCATCCTTTTGATTTCCTCATAGGCCGTACTGTCACTGCATTTTAACGTGACCATTTCATCTCCGCGGGCATAAGCCTTTTCAAACAAAGCTCCGATGCGTTTTCTGTCATAGCCGGTAAAATAGGCATCCTCCATGATATAATAATTCGCCTGTGTGGCTGTGCACTGTGGCATCGGTACGATGCTCCTGATTGTATGCGTTCTGGTCAGCTGTTCGGTCGTCACACATAAATAATCATAGAGTATGCTGGGCACCTTCATTCCCTCATAGCTGTCCTTTTCGCCGTTCAGCTCATAAGACGCATCGCCCCAGGTCGCATCCACATAATAATAATCACCGTCGATCTGTACCAGATTCCAGGCATGACCTTCGTCCCTCTTCACGGTTCCGGTGACCAGAAATGCCTTGATGCCCACCTGCTGTAGCAAATACTGAACGGCCTTGGCATAGCCCTGACAAACGGATTCTCCATATAAAAAGACCGAGCAGATATTCTGGTTTTCCTTTGCCTTCAGATTATAGTCGGTATGCAGGATGATATATTCATAAATATATTTTACCTTTTCATAATCTGACATCTGCGAGTTTATCCCGCTCAACGCCTGATCTGCATATTCCCAAATCTTTTCTTCGCATTTTATCCTTTTTGCCGGACTCATCGTATATCTGCCTGAAAAGGTCACGCGGATCAGTCTGCCCTGTGCATTTCCTTCCGTATATCTGGTATAAGTATACCCATCCGTATAAAAAAATTCCGGATGATCATCCATAACACACTGAAAAACCTTCCCGATCACAGAAAGGTCCTGATTTTCCATATTTTCTCCAGGAATACGCACTTCGATGTCCTGTGCCATATGAGAAAGCACCTGTACCATATCGATATACAAAAGCTGCTCGTCCGCAGTCAAACAGGAAAAGGCATAATAATCCCGCTGTGCCCCAAGCAGTTTTGCATCCGATTCCGGATACTCCATTTCGGACTTCTCCTGCTCTTCGGCAGAAGACTCTTCCGATAGTATGTTCTGCTCGGTAATCTGTTCTGCTGTTTTCTGAAGCTGCTCTGTCCGGTCCGAAAGCCATGCAGCAGAATTCTGCAGAAGCTCCTCTCCGTCCCGCATTTCAAGACTTTCCTGCTGCGGGATACCACAGCCTGTCAGAAAAACTGCCGTAAGCAGCAGACACACCCATCTTTTCACGCTATACTGTCCCTCCGCTTAATCTCTTCCAAATTCGGACAAAATCAGTCCCCTATTTCGGTCTAATGTCATGCCGACACTCCACGCATTGATAAACAGAAGCAAAGGATTTCCTTTTAAATCCTTGATTTTCTTCATATCCGAGGTACCGGTCAGCTTGTCCATATCAATATCCTTGTTCTCAATCCACCGGATATGCTCATATGGAAGATTCTCCAGACGGATTTCCACATTATATTCATTTTCCAACCGGTATTTCAGCACATCAAACTGCAGCACACCTACCACGCCCACTATGATTTCCTCCATGCCGGTATTGAACTCCTGAAAAATCTGGATGGCTCCTTCCTGAGCAATCTGCGTGATTCCTTTTACAAACTGCTTACGCTTCATGGTATCGACCTGACGCACTCTGGCAAAATGCTCCGGTGCAAAGGTCGGTATGCCTTCATAGACAAACTGTTCATTCGGCATACAGATTGTATCCCCTATGGAAAAAATGCCCGGATCAAAGACCCCGATAATGTCCCCGGCATAAGCCTCCGACAGAATCTTTCGCTCATCTGCCATAATCTGCTGCGGCTGCGACAGTCTCATAACCCTTCCGCCCTGCACATGCTTCACTTCCATACCGGCTTCAAACTTACCGGAACAGATTCTCATGAAAGCAATACGGTCTCGATGCGCCTTATTCATATTGGCCTGGATCTTAAACACAAAGGCGGAAAATTCCTGCTCCGCAGGATCGATCATTCCGATGTCTGCCTTTCTCGGAAGCGGTGTCGTCGTCATTTTTAAGAAATGCTGCAAAAAGATCTCAACGCCAAAGTTCGTGAGCGCAGAACCGAAGCAGACCGGCGTCAGCTCTCCCTCCTGCACCTCATTCAGGTCAAATTCCGCACTGGCACCGTCCAACAGTTCCACTTCCTCCATCAGCTTGTCCAATGCTTCCTGCCCGATACAGGATAACAGCCTGTCCTTCTCATCCAGGGGAATTTCGGTCGCTTCCCCCTCTTTGGTTCCCTTCTCCGTATCGGAATACAGAATGACACATTGTCTTTCCCTGTCATATACACCTTTAAAACCCTTACCGGAACCAATCGGCCAGTTTAACGGACAGGTTGCAATTCCCAGTTCCTTTTCAATTTCATCCAGAAGGTCAAAGGTATCGTTTGCGTCCCGGTCCATCTTGTTGATAAAAGTAAAGATCGGTATCTTTCGCATCACGCATACCTTGAACAGCTTTCTGGTCTGAGCCTCCACACCCTTTGAACCGTCGATGACCATGACTGCCGAATCCGCTGCCATCAGCGTACGGTAAGTATCCTCGGAGAAATCCTGATGTCCCGGTGTATCCAGAATATTGATGCAGAAGCCGTCATATTCAAACTGCAGTACCGAAGAGGTAACCGAAATACCTCTTTCCTTTTCAATTTCCATCCAGTCAGAAACCGCATGTCTGGCGGTTGCCTTGCCCTTTACGCTTCCGGCCAGATTGATAGCCCCGCCATATAATAAAAATTTCTCCGTCAGTGTCGTTTTCCCGGCATCCGGATGTGAAATAATGGCAAATGTTCTTCTCCTGTTGATTTCCTTTGTATAATTACCCAATTTATCTTTCCTCCTGCAGCATAGATGTCCCTTGAAATTCAGGCTCAATTCCAAAATAATGGAGCACGGTGGCCCCGATATCGGAAAAAGTATCTCTTGTTCCCAGATTGGCGGGCTTTTGCTTTTTCCCATACATCAGAAACGGAGTATACTCTCTGGAATGATCCGTAGACTGTATATACCCCGGATCGCATCCATGATCTGCCGTAATCATCAACAGATCCTCCTCTCTGAGCCTGCTCATAAGCTCGGGCAGCTTCCCATCAAAATAGGACAGCGCTTTCGCATAGCCGTCCACATCATTTCTGTGCCCATAGAGCATATCATAATCCACCAGATTGATAAAGCACAGACCTTCAAAATCCTTCTCCAGATATTCCAATGTGCGCGCAATGCCCTCCTCATTATTTTTGGTATAGACTGCCTCCGTAATCCCTTTCCCGGCAAAAATATCCCGAATCTTCCCGACCGCTGCCACAGTATAGCCGTGCTCCGACAGCTGATCCAGCATCGTGACGGAAGGCGGTATGAGAGAATAGTCATGCCGTCTTGGTGTTCTGACATAGGCTCCGCTTGTGCCGCTAAAGGGTCTGGCAATCACGCGTCCCACACCGTTCTCACCCTGTAGAAGCTCTCTTGCAATCGTACAGCAATGGTAAAGCTCCTCCACGGGAACCACCTCTTCATGTGCGGCAATCTGGAAGACACTGTCCGCTGAGGTATAGACAATCAGCTTTCCCGTCCGCACATGCTCATCTCCATAATCCTGTATGACCTTCGTCCCGGAATACGGCCTGTTACAGATCACTCCCCGGCCGCATCTTCTGGAAAATTCATCCAAAATCTCCTTCGGGAAACCCTCCGGATAAGTCGGAAGCGGATTTTTGGAATAAATACCGGCAATCTCCCAATGTCCTATTGTGGTATCCTTTCCTTTAGACGCTTCCCTCATCCGTGCAATCACAGCCAACGGCTGGCTCTCCTTCTCTCCGACCTCTACTCCGTCAATGTGAAACAGTCCCAGCTTTCCCATATGGGGCATGGAAAAATAGGAACTGCGAGCGACAGAGGCCAGGGTATTGGTTCCTTTATCACCATAGGCTTCAGCATCCGGAAGTTCTCCGATGCCGAAGCTGTCCAGTACAATTAAAAAAATTCTTTTCATTTCCTTACACCTTTCGTGTTTTTGGCCTTATGCCGATGTACGCAGGCACACATCGACGTAAGGCTCATTATATCATACTTTTTTCAGGGTATCAATTTGCAATCACCGGACTGATTACGATATTTTCCGCCGCAATTCCCGTTTTTCTTTTAATGACATCCTCAATCTGCGCACGCTGCGCATCGCTTAACTGTGCCTCCCCCACGACCACATCTGCCATATCTCCACTGATGCTGACCACCACATCATCAAAGCCCTTGGCCTCCAGTAGGATTTCTGCTGCAGTCTCCTTCTCTGCAATATCCGTCAGTGTGATCATACTGTCCACCGCCGCCTGCTTCTGCGTTTCGCTCAACGCGTTATTGTTGATAATATCCAATAAGGTTTCCTTGTTTTTCGCTCTGGTCTGCTCCTTCAAAAGTTTGGCGCCGGAAAGCGTATTCACACTGGCTGTGGAGGTAAAGACCGCTTCTCCCGGAATCTCATTCATCGAGTCGCCTTCTTCACGGGATGCCACATCTGCACTGCCCACTGTCACATCAGCAGACTGCGCTTCTGCTTCCTGCATCGTCCCAACCTCCGCCATGGCCTCATCCATCTCATCGTTCTCTGCCACTGCTATGTCCTCATCCAGACTTTCAATATCCACTATGCCAGCCTGTTCGATATCCTCATCCGAAATTTCCAGTGCATCATTTAATCCATACTCTTCCTCCAGCGCCATAATTCCTTCCGCTGCAGATGCTTCATCCGGATATCCTTCGGCTACCGCCTGACCACTCACTTCTTTTCCTGCCTCATCTCCCATGGCCAGTTCTTCCTCACCCAGCTTGCTGCCTGCAAAGTTCAGATACCCTGCTACCGCAATCATAATAGCAAGCGCGGTAATCATGATCTGATTCTTTTTCAATATTGCTTTCACTTGCCTCTCTCCTTACCTTCTAATGTTGTCATCCTGACTACTTTAATCTTATGAGGCTCCACTCCAAATAATGCCTCAATTACATCCGTTATATTCTGAACAGTCTGCGGATTCTGACCCCCTTCCGCCACTACGACAACCCCTTCGATCTTCGGCACCTGGCTGCATACAATATAAGGTGACTGGCTCCCATCCGACCCGGTTAAATAAATAGTCGTCTCGCTGCTCTCATATTCATGAATGCTCCGGTTACCCCCTTCGCTGTCATTTTCTGTCGTTACACTGCGGCTGCTTGGAATATCCTTTTCTACGATTTTCTCCCCACTATCCTGGAGAGTAATCATGACCTTAACCGCGCCTACACCATCTATATAGGCCAGTGTTCTGGCAAGACGCTGCTCCAGCCATGCAGCATAGGCTTCTTCGTCTCCCTGCTTTACCTTCCCTTCCTCCCCTTCGGAAGCTGTTCGCTGCACACCGCCCTGTACGGTTTCATCCTCCATTCCACCCAGACTTCCTTTGAAAACAGAATCTCCTGCTTTTCCCCATAGCGCGTCCTCTTCCGTCTTTCCTCCGGTCGGCAGAAAAATCACGAGCAGCAGAATGCCGGACAATACTATGATCAGTACTTTTTCCTTCCATTCCTTCAGCATTTCTGCCGACAGCTTATTCTTCCACCCCATCTATCATCACCTCCAGATCAGATTCCTCCATTCCCAGCTCTCTTGCATAAATTTGACACAATTTTGCAATTTCATCTGATTTTTCTACAGTTCTGGTACTTTTGTCTGGATTTCCACTACATTTAATTTTATCCACCTTGGTTGTGGAAATTGCAGAATCACGCGATTCTACAACCATTCTAAGCTTTTGATTCTGTTTCTCCTCCAAAGCATTATTTTCCAAAATTCCCTGTATTTCCAAGGTTTTTACGACATATCCTGTTTTATTCGATATTTTATTAAGTTTACTTTTGATTTCATCTGATATTGTGGATAAATATCGTTCTTCATCCAATATATCGCACGTTGGCGTTTTTTGAACAAGTTGTTTCATTTGTATCTCATATTGGTTCAATTCCGTCTGAAACTGCTCGGAAATACCCCCTTTTACCAGATTTAATATGGGAAATATCAGTACGGTCATCGTCATTAAGCTGACCAGAAGCTTCAAATATTTCTCATAAACCGGTCTGGGACTGAAATGTACGGTCATCTGTGCTAATATGACAAATAGGCTTGCCCGTTTCAGCCATTCAAACAACTGCTGTTCCACTTTAAAACCCCCGGTTCGTTGTATATGATATAATAGCAATAGTTATCATAAAAAGCGTCAGTATCGTTACAGCTACCCTGAATAAAAGAAGGCATCCTTCCCCTACCCGGTCTGCACACGCTGTCATCCGCTTATCCGCTATCATTCCCATGACCGCTGCTGCACCTTTTAATAACACGGCAATTCCCAAAAGCTTCATCAGCGGAAGCAGGCAAAGCACAAGAAGAAGCAAAAGCATACAGGTTCCGATGCTGTTCTTTACCAAAACAGCCGAACCAATCATCATTTCCGTTACCCCGCCTGCCAGATTTCCAAGTCCCGGTATAGAACTTACCGCTTTCTGCATTGCAGCTCCCTTCAGCGAGTCGATAACAGGTGTGATCATTGATTGTATCACGCTAATTCCCATAACTGCTGTTATGAGTGTTTTCAGTGCAAAGCATATTCCCTTTTTCAAAAGCTCCATCAGCAGGCTCAGCCGCTCTTCCATCCATAGACCATTCACCATATTTAAAAACACATAGGCATAAACGGCCGGAAGCAGAAAAGTGGAAATTCCAATCTGTATCAGGTAAATTAAAAATAATAACACCTGATACATTGTTCCGGCAGTCACACTTCCGGAAGCCATTCCAACTACCATAAAATATGTTGGCAAAAACAGCTTCATAAACAATGTTACCTGCCCTGTCAGTGAGCTCATGGTTCCCGCCGCCTGTTCAAAGCACCCAAGAAGCAGGAGGACCATCAAAAGATATACAAAATAATAGCTGACATCCGCAATTTGTCTGTTCTGAAAAATATCCGAAATATTCACAAGGACAGCCGACAGGATTCCAATCAGCAGCAGGCTGATAAAGATCCCTTTGAAGCCCTCAAACTGTAAAATAAGCTGGTCATACAGCCCTTTTTTCAGCATCAGGAAGCAATCCTGAAGCCTGCCCTGCATCAACGCACTTAAAATATCCTCCAGAGATAACTGCCATTTTGGAAATAACTCCTGTATTCCCGTTTTCAACTCATTCAGTCCATATTCCTGCATGATCCATTCTGTTGATCCCCAGTCCATCCGATTCCTCCCCTGTTCCTCTCCCTAGCCTCCAAATTCCCGGATAGCCTCCATCACTGCCAATAAGACCGGCATTCCGCAAAACAGTACGGCAAGCTTGCCGAATATCTCAATTTGTCCGGCAATTCCTCCAAATCCGGCATCCTTACAGATACTTGCGCAAAATTCACATAGATAAGTAATTCCTATCACCTTAAATAAAATAGCGAAGTATTTTTTTTCTCCGCCGAACAAGGCCTGAAACTGTTCCATTTCTCCTGCAAGGACCGCAAAGACTCTACAGATATACCCAAAAATCAGAAGTCCCACTGCAAATCCGATATAGGCACTGTATTCCGGCTTCATTTGCTTAAACTGTAATGCTGCCAGAACTCCCACAAGAGCAATGGCACTGATTTTTAAAACCTCCATAATGACCTCACAAATCGAACAGCTTTTGAATCATCGAAAATAAATCATAGATATATGGTATGATCCAGGAAAGTACCAGAATCAACCCCGCCAGGCTAATCAGAAACGCATGTTCCTCCCGACCGCTATGTTTCAAAATCTGGCTTAAGATCGTGACCAGAACACCTACTGCTGCTATTTTAAAGATTAGACTTACACCCATGCACTCACCCTTTGTATTCCTTATAAAAATTCTTTATAACAACATCATGGTCAATACCATTCCTCCCGCAGCAGACAGACACATCACAATTTTCATTTTGCTACGGCATTCCTGCTCCGATTCGGCTGACCTCTTTCCCATTTCTCTGCATAGCCTCTCTACCGCAGATTCCTGCAGCTTCACATCCATATATCCGCTGCAGGCACCAAAGCAATAGATCAGTTCCTGCTCGTCCTCTTTCAACAGCAGCTTTCCTGCTATTTTTGTAAACTCCTGTTTCCATATGTCCGCAAACGGCTGTCCTTCATTTTGAAATCCCGCCTCATATACCTGCTGTAAAAAGCCGGCATAAGGTTCCTCTGCCCTTCCTGCTGTCTCTCTGCAGGCCATATAAAGCGCTGCCTTCCCATACGTAATTTCACTTCCCAAACTTTCCATCACCTTTTCTGCCTGTTTCAGCTGCCGGATATGAAGCTGCATCTGTATACGCGACAATACACCATATGCCATACAACCTGTCAGAATGAACAAAGCACCTATCATCTTAAACATGCCTGAAAATCCTCATCATAAATTCCATCAATCCTACAGCTTCCATTTTCCTTTTTCAATACTACAAAACGCTGAAACAGCCGTTTTTTTAGTATTTCCTGTAAAAAGATCCGGCGTTTGATATCCTCCACACCTTCTCCATGTACCGTTACCATCAAACCGGTTCCAGACAGTGCAGCCTGCTGCAATGCCTGAATATCCTCCCTTTCTCCCAATTCATCAATGGCGATGACTCTGGGTGCCATCGAACGAATGAGCAGAAGCATTCCAACGGACTTCGGACAGGCATCCAGCACATCGGTACGAATACCGAGATTATTCTGTGCTCTCCCCAGATATGCTCCTGCCAGTTCTGAACGCTCGTCCACGACCCCGACCGTTCTGCCGTCCCCATATCGGTTTCCATCCGATACCTGCCGGATCAGATCCCTCAATAGCGTTGTTTTTCCGCATCCGGGCGGCGATATGAGCATCACATTCCGAAAATTTCCTCTGTCATACAGAAACGGCAGCAGACTGTCAGCCGCACCAAGCACCTCTCTGGAAATGCGGATATTCATATAGCCGATATACTTCATAGTCCGTATGCTTTCCTTTCCCTCCAGAACAACCTGACCTGCCAGACCAATCCGATGTCCTCCCGGTACAGTCAGATAGCCCTGTCTGATTTCATCCTCATAAGCATAAAGCGAATATTGACAGATATGATTTAAAATCGCCTGTAATTCCCGATTTCCCATACAAAAGGCTTCCTCCCTGCAATGCGTTACCTGCCCATCCTCTTTTAGGAACCACTCATGCTTTCCATCCGAGAGCAGTACCGGTCTTTCATTTCTCAGTCGTATTTCCTGCAGATTGTCCATCTTCCTTAAAACCTTCGTCCACATAGGCCGCAGATAATCCGGAAACAGCCCAATTATTTCTTCAGCCTTTGACATCCCTTTTCCTCCCTCCACAACATCTATTGCCCTTTTGTACCTCATATCACAATATATGAGAAGTTGTCCTCTTTATACCACTTTTTTTGTATGGAAAGAAATACAATTATTTTTTACTTTTTCATAGACTTTCCTGGCAATTAGTGCTATGATTAAATCACAAAGAAACAGTAATCATTATTATTATTAAGTATCAGGAGGTAGATTATGGGAAATACAAATCAGGCACAGGTTGAAAATTTAGTTGCATTACTGGACGGCTATGCAACCAAGGGCGGACATCACTTAAATGTCAATGTTTTAAACAGAGATACTCTGTTAGATGCACAGAAGCATCCGGAAAACTATCCGCAGTTGACCATCCGTGTATCCGGTTATGCCGTAAACTTCATCAAGCTTACACCGGAACAGCAGGCAGACGTTATCAGCAGAACATTCCATGAAGCCATTTAATTACGACAAAAGAGGTTGCTGCACCAGATGCAGCAACCTCTTTTTGATACTATTTCCTTAAGAATGCACAAACTGACTCTGATACAGCTTTGCATAAAATCCACCCTTCGCAAGCAGGGACTCATGATTGCCCTGTTCGATAATCTTTCCATCCTTCATAACCAGAATCATATCCGCTTCCCGGATAGTCGACAGTCTGTGCGCTACGATAAAGCTGGTCTTTCCCTTCATCAATCTGGCAAAAGCCTCCTGAATCTTTAACTCCGTTCGGGTATCGATTGAAGAAGTTGCCTCATCCAGAATCAGCATCGGCGGCAGACAGAGCATGACACGCGTGATACACAAAAGCTGTTTCTGACCCTGAGACAGACTTCCTCCGTCCTCTCCGATATACGTATCATAGCCATCCGGCAAACGTTTGATAAAGCTGTGTGCATGGGTTGCCATAGCTGCCTCCCGGATTTCCTCATCCGTAGCATCCGGCTTTCCCATGATGATATTTTCCCGAATTGTGCCTGCCTTTAGCCAGGTCTCCTGTAGCACCATACCATAGTTTTCCCGCAGACTCTTTCTGGTCACATCCCGAATGTCCTGTCCCTCTACCCGGATACTTCCGGTATCCACATCATAAAAACGCATCAACAGATTGATGACGGTCGTTTTTCCGCATCCGGTCGGCCCTACAATTGCCACCCTCTGTCCCGGTGCCACATCCAGAGACAAATCTTCAATGAGCTTTTTATCCGGCACATAGGAAAATCCCACCTGATTCAGCTCTACATGCCCCTTGACCTCCTTTAATGCAACGGCATTCTCCGGTTCCGGTATCTGCGGCTCCTCTTCAATCAGCTCGAAAAGTCTGGCTGCACAGGCCAGTGCATTCTGAAGCTCTGTGACGACGCCCGAAATCTCATTAAAGGGTTTGGTATACTGATTGGCATAGCTTAAAAAGCAGGCAAGTTGTCCCACGCTGATACCGCCTCTCATCGCTGTAAATGCTCCCACGATACCCACACCGGTATAAACCAGCCCGTTGACAAAACGGGTAGCCGGGTTGGTAATGGAGGAAAAAAAGATGGCCCGTAAAGAACATGTCTGAAGCCTCCTGTTAATCTCATCAAAACGCTCCATGACCTTTTCTTCCTGCGAGAAGGCCTGTACAACCTTCTGATTCCCAATCATTTCATCAATCAATGCCGTCTGCTCCCCTCTCGTTTCCGACTGCAGCTTAAACATAGTAAAGGTCTTTTTGGCAATAAAAGCAGCCACAAACAGAGATAACGGAGTCACGACAACCACCACCAGCGTAATTCCCACATGAATGGAAAGCATAAAAAGCAGGGTTCCCAAAATCGTTACCACACCGGTAAAAAATTGTGTAAATCCCATCAAAAGGCCATCTGAAAACTGATCCGCATCTGCGATAACGCGGCTCACAATCTCTCCCGTCTGGTGTGCATCCACATACTTAAGCGGCAGTATTTCGATTTTCCGAAAGGCCTCCTCCCGGATATCCCGTACAACATAATACGTAATCTTATTATTGCATACATTCATAATCCACTGTGCCAGTGCCGTCAATGCAATAACTACCGCCATGGATTTCAAAATCTGAAACAGGGATGCAAAATCTACTCTTCCCTTTGCCACAATATCGTCTACCGCATATCCTGTCAGTACCGGTATATAAAGGGTAGATGCTACCGTCACTACAGCTAAAAGCAGGGAAAGGAATAAATAGAACCAGTATTTACGAATATAATGAAGCACCTTCTTAATGGTCGTTTTCTGTCTGCTGCGCATCTGCTTCTTATCCATGAGAAACCGCCTCCCTTCCTGTATTCTGCCCGTTTTCCTTCGGGAACTGGGAATAATAGATTTCCTGATAGACACTGCAGCTTTCAAGCAGCTCTTCATGTCTTCCCAGACCTGCTACCTTTCCGTCATCCAATACGATAATCTGATCTGCATACTGAATAGAGGCGGCCCGCTGCGACACAATAAATACCGTAGGGCCGTCCTCCATGCCCCGTATCGCCTGTCTGAGCGCCGCATCCGTTGCAAAATCCAGCGCCGAAGCGCTGTCATCCAGAATCAGTATTTCCGGTCTTCTGACCAGTGCACGGGCAATCGTCAGCCTCTGCTTTTGCCCGCCGGACAGATTTTTGGCTCCCTGCGTCAGGACAAAATCCATTCCACCCGGCTTTTGTGCCACAAACTCCTCTGCCTGCGCAATGTGCAGCGCTTCTGCCAGTTCTTCCTCCGACGCATCCTCATTTCCCCACAGCAGATTATCACGTATGCTGCCCTGAAAAAGAACTGCCTTCTGCATGACCATACCAATCTTATGACGCAGCTCACGGATGGGATAATCCATAACATTCCGCCCGTCTACCAGAACCTCGCCCTTTGTGACATCATAAAATCTCGGAATCAAATGCACCAGAGAGGTTTTTCCCGATCCGGTACCTCCTATGATGCCAATGGTCTGTCCACGCTTCACCTTCAGGGAAATGCCGGACAAGGATTCCTCCCCCGCATTCTGATAGGTCAAACTGGCCTTTTTAAATTCTACGACCGTATCTTCTGTCTCCGTTTCCGAATTTCCTTCCGTATTTTCTTCCTGCTTTGTCTCCTGCTTCTTTTCCTTTAGGGAAGACTGCATGTCAAATACCTTTTCCAGTCTACGCGCACAGGCCATAGCCTTTGTCACCGTGATAATGAGATTGGCCAGCTTCACCAGCTCCACCAGAATCTGCGACATATAGTTGACCAGTGCCACTACATTTCCCTGTGTCAGGATGCCGCTGTCTACACGTATGGCTCCGCAATATAAAAGAGCAATCGTCGCTCCATTGACAATCACATAAGTAATCGGATTCATCAACGCGGAAATCCGTCCTACAAACATCTGGACTCCGGTCAGAGCCTGATTACTTTCCACAAAATGTTCCGTTTCCTCCGCTTCTTTGTGGAAGGCCCGAATCACACGCATACCGGTCAGATTTTCCCGTGTAATTCCGAGCACCTTATCCAGTCCGGCCTGTACCTTCTTATACAAAGGAATGCTGATCAACATAATACCGAATACCACAATGGACAACAACGGAATCGTCACTACAAAAATAAGAGCTGCCTGCACATCAATGGTGAAAGCCATAATCATGGCACCAAATACAATAAAGGGTGAACGTAAAAACAATCTGAGCACAAGATTGACACCTGACTGTACCTGATTGACATCACTGGTCATTCGCGTAATCAGGGTAGAGGTGCCTGCCGTATCCATTTCCGCAAAAGACAGGCTCTGAATATGCTGAAACAGTGCATGCCTTAGACCGGTTGCAAAGCCTACTGCCGCCTTAGCTGCATAAAACTGGGCCGTAATCGAACAGACCAAACCAATCAGCCCAAGTGCAATCATCAACATGCCCATTTTCAGAATATAATCCTTATCCTGCTGCGCAATGCCGACATCTATGATTGCGGTTACCACGAGCGGTACCAGCAGTTCAAAGGATGCCTCCAGCATCTTGAAGAGCGGTGCCAGCACAGTCTCCTTCTTATATCCTTTCAGATAGACCAATAAACTTTTCATTTTTTGCTCCTATATCCGTGTGGTTTTCTTCTATAACTGCAATTCTCTCCTGAACAGGAATTGCCTATGAATCAAAAACAGCGCTGCCTTTCAAATTTCTGCAGCGCTGTTTCTTTTTATTATGCCATTACGGCTGTTGTGCTACGTCCTTCATGGAGAAGCTGATACGTCCCATTTTATCTTTTCCGAGACATACAACCGTTACCTTATCACCCAAGGTAAGGACATCCTCGACATGATTGATTCTCTGCTTAGCAATCTTGGAAATGTGTACCATTCCCTCTTTGCCCGGTGCAAACTCAATAAAGGCACCAAATTCTTTAATGCTGACAACAACGCCCTGGAAAATCTGTCCTTCTTCAAAATCGGTTGTAATAATCTTGATCATTTCAACCGCCTTATCCATCATTGCCTTATCTGTTCCACATACCGATACCTTTCCATCATCAGAAATATCAATCTTTACACCGGTACGTGCAATAATCTCATTGATGGTCTTGCCGCGCTGTCCTACCACATCGCCGATTCTCTCCGGATCAATCTGAACAGAAATAATCTTCGGTGCGTACTTACCAACGGTCGGACGCGGAGCTGAAATAGCAGGCTTCATACAGGTATCCATAATGAAGAGTCTTGCATCACGGCATCTTGCAATAGCACCCTCTACGATTGGTCTGGTCAGACCATGTATCTTAATATCCATCTGGATTGCTGTGATACCCTCTGTCGTACCGGTTACCTTAAAGTCCATATCTCCAAAGAAGTCTTCCAGACCCTGAATATCGGTCAGAAGTACATAATCATCATCTGTTTCACCGGTTACCAGACCACAGGAAATACCGGCTACCATCTTCTTGATCGGCACACCTGCAGCCATTAAAGCCATACAGGAGGAGCAGGTAGAAGCCATAGAGGTAGAACCATTGGATTCAAATGTCTCGGATACGGAACGAATCGCATACGGGAACTCTTCCTCACTCGGAAGTACCGGAATCAAGGCTCTCTCTGCCAGTGCACCATGACCGATTTCACGGCGTCCCGGTCCTCTGGACGGCTTTGTCTCACCAACCGAATAGGACGGGAAATTGTAATGATGCATATATCTCTTGCAGACCTCATTCTCATCCAAGCCGTCAATCTTCTGTACCTCGGATAACGGTGCCAGTGTAACTACGTTGCAAATCTGCGTCTGTCCACGTGTAAACATTGCAGAACCATGTACCCTCGGAATCGTATCCACCTCAGCCGCAAGCGGTCTGATCTGTGTTATCTCACGTCCATCCGGTCTCTTGTGATCCTTTAAGATCATCTTGCGGACGGTCTTTTTCTCATACTGATATACTGCCTCACCCAGTACGGCAAGCCACTCTTCGTTCTCTGCAAAGGCTTCTGCCAGTTTTTCCTCAATGACACGGATATTTTCTTCTCTGGTCTGCTTATCATCGGTAAATACTGCTACTTCCATTTCTTCCGGTGTAACGAGCTTCTTCATCTCTTCAAACATCTCTGCCGGAATAGCGCAGCTTGTATAAGTATGCTTCGGTTTGCCAACCTCTGCCACGATCTGGTCGATAAAAGCAATGATGGTCTGGTTGATTTCATGCGCCTTATAAATGGCTTCAATCATCTTAGCTTCCGGAATCTCATTGGCACCAGCTTCGATCATGATGACTTTTTCTCTGGTAGAAGCAACGGTCAGATTCAAATCCCCGTTCTTCCACTGCTCCTGAGAAGGATTGATGACAAATTCGCCATCGACCATTCCTACCTGTGTCATCGCACACGGACCATCAAATGGAATGTCGGAAATGCAAGTGGAAATTGCAGCACCCAGCATTGCTACCAGCTCAGGGCGGCAATCCGGATCTACACTCATAACCATATTGTTTAACGTAACATCATTACGGTAATCCTTTGGGAATAACGGACGCATCGGTCTGTCGATTACACGGCTTGTCAGGATGGCATTCTCGGATGCCTTTCCCTCTCTCTTGTTAAATCCACCCGGAATCTTTCCTACCGCATATAACTTTTCTTCATACTCTACACTGAGAGGAAAGAAATCAATGCCCTCTCTCGGCTTCTCGGAAGCGGTTGCTGTAGAAAGCACTGTTGTTTCACCATACTGCATAAATGCACAGCCGTTTGCCTGCTTGCCTACCTTACCGATCTCTACACGGAGGGTACGGCCAGCCAGATCCATTGTAAATGTCTTCATACTGTCTTCTCCTTTTTTGTTTCTTTATAAGCTCAGGTAGAAGATGCCGAAACTACTGAACATGACATGCCCTTCCAAAACATCATACCTGTTCCATATCCTGTGCCCACGATATACATCCTGCATGTACAGCATGTCCTCTTCAGTGGTCTCGGAAATGTATCCTCTACCTGGTGCCATCTGATTTGCTCCTGTCATCACATCTCCTATTTGCTCTTTTTATCCATTGATATCAAAAGGAATATGTGATAACAGATTGAAAAGGCGGAATGCGTATTGCCCTTCCGCCTTTTAGTTTTGAAATTATTTTCTAATTCCGAGTTTTTCAATTAACGCACGATATCTTTCAATATCGGTTTTCTTTAAATAGTCAAGTAAACCACGTCTCTGACCAACCATCTTCAGAAGACCTCTTCTGGAATGATGATCCTTCTGATGCTCCTTTAAGTGCTCGGTAAGCTCCTGAATCCTTGCTGTTAATACTGCGATCTGTACTTCCGGTGAACCTGTGTCTCCTTCTGTTCTCGCATACTCTTTGATGATTGCTGTTTTCTTTTCTTTAGAAATCATTTTCGTTTCCTCCTGCATTCTATTCTCACCATCCACTAAGATACAGGTCGGAGTTGTCCTGTTTCTGAGTAGAGGCTAGTTCATACTGATTTAGTATAACACAACTGCAGTTCTCTGTAAACTACAAATTTATCAAAGTTTCAAAATCAAAATCATATCCACTTTTACTGTTATGGAAGAATCCGCCGTACTGCTGCCGGTGTCCGGTAATAGGCGTTGGAAATCTTGATGCCTGTACGAGGGCTGCTGGCATGTACCACCTGCCCGTTTCCGATATAAATCGCTACATGGTTGATCGTACCGTTCTTCGCATAAAAGAAAAGATCGCCCGGCTGTGCTTCTGAGGCATTGATTTTTGTCCCATATCCTGCCTGTGCTCTGGAAGAATGCGGCAGTGAAATTCCAAACTGCTTGTAAACACTGAGGACAAAGCCGGAGCAATCGGCTCCCTTTGTCAGGCTCACACCGCCCCAAACATAAGGATTTCCAACATATTTTTTAGCAAACTGCACCAAATCGACCCTGGTATTGGACACTCCCTGTCCGTACATCAGCTCCTTCATGCTGACCGCCGTTCCCAGCTTTTCCTCAATATCCACATAATCGAGCGAAACAAAGGCCTGGTCATCATCCAGCATAATTTCCGCCCAGCCGTCCAACAGATTGACGACCTCCAGCTCCTCTTCAATCGGAACCAGCGTAAGTACAATAGAATTCGTATTCGGTTCTCCGCGTACCTTCAGCGTAGTCGTATTGACGGTTGCAATCGTGGTCACAACCTCCTTCGCTCTGGCCTCTGCCGCTTCTTCGGTATACAGATAGTCCAGACTGACGTAGCCCTCTACCTTTCCGGATTTGATATGCGCCCAGCCGTCTGCTTCCTCCAAAATCTCACACGCTGTATCCTTAGGCATCTTACCGACGAGCTTTTCTCCCTCTCCCGGCTTCTCCCGAATGTTCAGGTGATTGTCCACATGCGCAATCCCCAGATTGGTATATCCCCACAAATCCGCCTTATCATCCTCTGCCTCTTCCAGCGTTTCTGCAGAATACAGCACATCATCTGTCTTTTTCAGCTTCTCCCGATATTCCTGCGGCTGCTCCTCCACATTCAATACCGTCTCTACTCCTGCCGTTTGAAAATGCAGGATATTTGTCTCTTCCGCAGCAGCTGCACCGCCTGCTATCAGCAAAGTCAGGGCCAGAACACCCAGACTCATCCGTATCCTTTTGTTCATTCCGTATCTCCATCTGTTTCGCAAAATTGTTACAAAATTGTTACAGATGCTATTATAGACGGAGCTGTCGATATTTGTCAACCGCGTTCATACGATTTCCTTATTCTTCTAAACCCGGTTCATTTTCCAGAATGGAAAATGCGATATTCGTAGCATGATCTGCAATACGCTCCAGCGCAGATACCACATCCGAAAAAATCATACCGGCTTCCGGAGAGCACTCATTCTTTGTCAGACGTTCCACATGAGCCCTCTGAAGTTCTCTTTCCTTCTCATCCACCGCCTCTTCCAGCTGCATAATATCATGCACATGCTCTTCATTTCCCTTTGCAAACATATCAATGGAATACTGCACGATCTTATTCACCATCTCCAGCATATCGCCCATCTCATGCTGCGCCTCCCGGCTGAATTTCACTCCGTTCTCTCTGCGCTGCCTTGCAGAATCCGCCATATTCTCCGCATGGTCTCCGATACGTTCAATGTCATTGGCCACATGGAACAGCGCACCAATGCTCTTCTGATCTTCGATAGGAAGAGCCGTCTGATTGATTTTTACCAGATAATCGGTAATCGCTTTGTTCAGAAAATTGATATTCTCCTCTACCCGATAGACCTCCTCAATATCCTCTTCGTCCAGTGTAATCAGGGCATTCATGGCACGATTGAGATTCTCGCTGGCCAAAGATGCCATCCGCTCCAGTTCCTTAATGCCCTCTACCACTGCAGTCGCCGGATTGAAGACAACCTTCTCTCCAATATACTTTAACTGGAAGTTTGCACGATAACCTACCTTGACATCCTCACCAGGTATCAGCAGATAGGTCAGCTTCACAATCCAGTTTGAGAATGGGAAAAGAATAATCACCTGGAATACCTTTATAATCGTATGTGCATTTGCCACAAAGCGTCCTGCATTCTGCCCGGATATGTCACGAATGATATCCACAATGCCGCTGCCTGCTACAATCAGAATGACAAAAACAATGGCAGATCCGATTACATTAAACAGAAAATGAATCATTGCCGCGCGCTTTGCATCCTTTTTACCTGCAAGCGATGCCAACAGCGCCGATACGCAGGAACCTATATTACAGCCCAATACAATAAACATGGTAATAGGAAGGGCCAAAAGTCCCTGACTTGCCATCAGAAGTACAATGCTGACCGTTACCGAAGAACTTTGGATGATTGCCGTCAAAACAAAACCGACCAAAACGGCCAGAAACTGATTCTCCAGCGACCCTAAAATTTCCACAATCTTAGGCGATTCTCTCAACCCGGCCATAGCATCCGACATTCCGGTAAGTCCCATAAACAGCACACCAAAGCCTAAAACTACTTCTCCGACCTTTTTGATATTTTCGTTCTTTGCAAACATCACTGCCAGAACACCGGCCAATAAGAAAACCGGAGCCACCTCCGACAGATTGAAGGAAACAAGCTGTGAGGTCACCGTCGTACCAATATTGGCACCAAAAATCACACCCGCCGCCTGATAAAGATTCATCAGTCCTGAATTGACAAAACTGACTACCATGACCGTACATGCGGAAGAAGATTGCACGATTCCGGTAAAAATAATACCGACAATCATTCCCATAAACCGATTGCTCGTAAACATCTCCAGAATCTTACGCAGCTTATCTCCGGCTGCTTTTTCAATGCCCTCGCTCATCAACTTCATCCCAAATAAGAACAGACCGAGACCGCCTGCCAGCGCTAATAGAATTGAGGCTTCCATATTCTTTTGTATTCCCTTCTTCTTTCATTTTACCTTGTTTTTACAAAGACTTTACTTTTATTTTACGGGAAAACAAAAAAACTGACAAGTACCTTATCAGTTTTTCCTCATTTTTTCCAGAAAGTAACTGCGTCCCTCCGCAATATCCTTCTGCATCTGACTCTTCAATTGTTCCACACCTTCAAAACGCATCTCCGGCCGCTTATAATGAAGCAGATCCACTTCCACCTGCTGACCGTATATTTCCTCGGAAAAATCATACAGATAGGTTTCCGCTCCGATGACCCTCTCCCTGCTGACCGTAGGCTTATACCCTATATTAGTGATTCCGTTCAAAAGCCTTCCGCCAAATCGCACCTGCGCATAATAGACCCCATTGGGCGGCAGAAGCTTTTCCTTTTCCGGCAGCTGGTTCACCGTCGGCATCCCGATCGACCTTCCCAGCTTTCTGCCATGCACCACCTCTCCGGTAATCCGGTATGGCTCCCCCAAAAGGCGGGCCGCCATTTCCATGTTGCCCTTTTCTACCTCCTCTCTCAGGTAGGTAGAACTGATTTCTCTTCCATTCTCACAGATTTTGTCAATGATTCCGACCCGATATCCATACCGGCCTGAAAGCCTGTGCAAAAGTGCTGCATTTCCGGCTCCTCCGGCTCCAAAGGAAAGATCCGTGCCGGCCGCTATAAAGCGGGTATTCAGGCTTTCTGACAGTATCTCCTTTACAAACTGTTCCGCAGGCATGGCTGCCGTTGTCGTATTCAGTGGGAATTCCACAAGCACATCGACTCCCATGGCAGCAAAACGCCGTCTCTTTTCCTCCCTGGTAGTCAGCTCCTGTACCGTTTTCCCCGAAAAGAAAGAGGCTGCCGGCGGATCAAAGGTAAAAACGACTGCCAGAAGCCCCTGCGACTTACAGGCTAATATTTCCTGCAAAAGCCGTTTATGCCCCCTGTGTATACCGTCAAATTTACCGATGGCTACAGCGCTTTTTTCTCCCAGCTTAAAATGTGTTCTTCCTGCTATAAACTGCATCTGTCACTCTTCCCGTTCCAAAAACATTTTGACCGGCTTTACCAGTCCGCTTTTCCTTTCCGCCTGAAAAATACCGTAAAATCTGCCCTTGTGGTCGTAAAGCCTGATCTGTTCCCTGTCCTCAAGACTTTCCACTTTTTCTCCTAACAGCCTTACAGGCAGGCTGTTTCCGTTCTGCACAAGCCGGATGCCGGACTCCAAAACACAGCATTTCCGATACTGTTCAAACAATCGGTCCACCGGTGTAACAACATCCATAAGCTCTCCTGCGTCCTTTTTATCCTGAAGAACAGCCAGAGTGCATGCTTTCTCCAGCGTAAAGCACCCGACTCTCGTTCTTTTCAGGGATTTCATTGCACCACCGCAGCCCAACTTCTCGCCGATGTCCTGACAGAGGGTTCTGATATAGGTGCCCTTGGAGCAGGTCACCCGCATCGTGGCAAATGGAATCTTTACCTCCAATATCTCCAGCGAAAAAATCTGTACCCTCCTCGCCCTGCGCTCCACAGTTTTGCCTTCCCTTGCCAGCTCATACAGCTTCTTTCCATTCACCTTTAAAGCAGAATACATCGGCGGTATCTGGTCGTATTCTCCGACAAAAGACAAAGCTGCCTGACGGAAGGCTTCTTCCGTCACCTCCACTTTTTTTTCAGACAGGATACTGCCGCTTAAATCCTGTGTATCCGTTGTAATGCCAAGCTGCAGACAGGCCTCATATTCCTTTGTTTCATCCGTCAGCATATCACAAAGCTTTGTGGCATTGCCCAGACAGACCGGCAGCACTCCGACTGCATCCGGGTCAAGCGTTCCCGTATGTCCGATTTTTCGCTGTCCCGCAATTCCCCTGAGCTTTGCTACCACGTCATGGGAGGTAAAACCGGCTTCTTTATATACATTGATGACTCCGTTTATCACAATTTAATCCTTCTTCTCAAACTGTTTTTCAATCTGCCGTGACAAATTATTGATGACATCGTGATATGTACCGCTCATCGTGCAGCCTGCAGCACGCACATGACCGCCTCCGCCAAAATACCCGGCCACCTCTGCCACATTGACCTTTTCATTGGAACGCAGACTGACCTTGTACTCCAGAATACCTGTCTGGTACAAAAAGACAGCACAGTCAACTCCCTTCGTATTTCGAAGCTGGCTTACGATGCCATCCAGATCCTGCGGTGTTACCCCGTAAAAATCCATAGTCTTCTTTTCAATCACGCTGACGATACAGCGTCCATCCATGAACATAACACTCTCTAACAGTGCACGGCCCAGAATCTGATTCTGCACATAGGTTTTCTCATAAAAAGTCTCTTCAATGAGCTTTGTAAAATCAAAACCATAACCGATCAATTCCGCACCAATGCGCATCGTCTCCGGTGATGTATTGGAATACTGGAACACTCCTGTATCATGAATGATGCCCAGATAAACTGCTTTTGCAATATCAGCATCCAGATATTCCCGTTTCATCAGCCCGTAAACCAGTTCACTGGTAGAGCTTGCCGAAGGAACCACGTAATTCTCATCACCGCATCCATACTCATTGCTGATATGATGATCAATGTTGATTCTTTTTCCAGCCTGTTCAAACAGCTTTTGTGCTGCTCCCAGTCTGTCTGCGGAGCAATCCAGTGCAAAAAATACATCAAACCGCTCTGCTTCGTCTGGTTTCGTACTGATTTCCTCTGCCCCCTTCAGGCAGTTGTATATATCTGCCGGTTTCTCCAGAAAAACCGTAACTTCCGCACCCTTCACCGCTTTTTTCAGGTAAAGGGAGAGTGCGATACAGGAGCCCACACAGTCTCCGTCCGGACGGATATGTCCGCTGATTCCAATCTTTTCTGCACCGCAGCATATTTTTTCCAAATCCAATGTCTGCATACTCCCTATGCCTTCTTTCTACAAACTTCTATTCGCTTTCAGCCGGTTCTGTTCCGTCTGAGACATCTGTTTCTCTTTCATGTATATCCCGGTTCACTTCATCAATCTTCCGTGACATATCCACTCCGTACGCAATAGACTGATCCAATACAAAACGGATTTCCGGTGTGTTGCGAAGATTGATGGTCTTTGCCAGCTTTCCGCGGATAAAGCCCTCCGCACTTTTCAGCCCTGCAAGGGTAGCCTCCTGCGCCTGTTCATCACCCAGCACACTGATCCACGCCTTACAGTTCTTTAAATCCGGCGAAACCTCCACCGCCACCACACTGGTAAGGGGACTGATTCTCGGGTCCTTGATTTCCCCGCGGATGATTTCCGCGAGCACTCTTTGAACCTCTCCGTTAATTCTGATATTTTTTACGCTGTTTTTTCTCATGAGCGCCTGTTCCTCCGTCTTATAGCCTATCTCGGAACCTCTACCATAATGTAGGCTTCCACGATGTCTAACTCCTGAATCTGGTCAAAGCCTTCAAATACCAGACCGCATTCAAATCCGGCCTTTACCTCCTTCACATCATCCTTAAACCGCTTTAAGGATGCCAGACTTCCTTCGTAAATCTGCTTTCCTTCTCTGGAGATACGTACCTTGCAGCCTCTCTGGAACTCACCGTCCAGCACATAGGAGCCTGCGATATTTCCGACTGCGGAGGCTCTGAAAATCTGACGTACTTCTGCGTGTCCGATCACCTTTTCCTCAAAAATCGGATCCAGCATACCCTTCATGGCAGCCTCTACATCCTCAATTGCCTGATAGATGACCTTATACAGTCTTACATCCACACCTTCCCGTTCTGCGATGGCCTTCGCCGTGGCATCCGGACGTACATTAAAGCCAATGATAATCGCATTGGAAGCGCTTGCCAGACTGACATCGGATTCATTGATGGCACCGACACCGCCATGGATACATTTTACTACCACTTCCTCATTGGAAAGCTTCATCAGGCTCTGTTTTACTGCTTCCACACTACCCTGTACGTCAGCCTTGATGATCAGGTTCAGTTCCTTCAGATTGCCTTCCTGAATCTGGCTGAACAGATCGTCCAGAGACATCTTGGACTTCGTTTCTTCCAGCATCTTCTCTTTGTGCTGTGCAAGGTAGGTCTCTGCAAAGGACTTCGCCACCTTATCACTCTCATGTGCAATGATAACCTCTCCGGCATTCGGTACATCAGACAGACCGAGAATCTCAACCGGAGTAGACGGGCCTGCTTCCTTCACACGTCTGCCCTTATCATCAATCATGGCCCTTACCTTGCCGTGGCTTGCACCGGCAGAAACAAAATCACCTACATGCAGGGTTCCCTTCTGTACCAGTACCGTAGCAACCGGGCCGCGTCCCTTGTCAAGCTCAGCCTCGATGACAAGACCTCTTGCACGTCTGTTCGGATTTGCCTTTAACTCCAGAATTTCAGCCGTCAGAAGAATGGTCTCCAACAGATCGCTGATACCGGTGCCTGCCTTTGCGGATACCGGAACAAATTCCGTCGTGCCGCCCCAGTCTACGGAAATCAGCTCGTGCTCTGCAAGCTCCTGCTTTACACGGTCAATATTGGCACTCGGCTTATCAATCTTATTGACTGCCACGATAATTTCAATGCCTGCAGCCTTGGCATGATTGATTGCCTCCACCGTCTGAGGCATCACACCGTCGTCTGCTGCCACAACCAGAATCGCAATGTCTGTGGAATTAGCACCACGCATACGCATTGCCGTAAATGCTTCATGTCCCGGGGTATCCAGGAAGGTGATGCTCTGTCCGTCAATATTGACCGTATAAGCACCAATATGCTGGGTAATACCACCTGCCTCACGATCGGTTACATTGGTCTTACGGATAGCATCCAGAAGAGAGGTCTTTCCATGGTCTACATGACCCATAACGCAGATGACAGGAGCTCTCTTCTCCATATCCTCTTCCTTCTCTTCATCCTCTTTTAAGAGTTCCTCGATGACGTCGACCTTCACTTCCTTCTCACAGATAATATCAAAGTCAATGGCGATATTCTCTGCTGTTTCAAAATCTACTTCCTGGTTAACCGTCACAATCTGACCCTGCATAAACAGCTTCTTGATAATGGCTGCCGGCTGCATCTTCATCTTCTCAGCCAGTTCTTTGATGGTAATGGAATCCGGAATCGTGATTACCTTAATCTGCTCTTCCTGCTTTTCTTCCACTTTCTTCTCCGGCTTGATAAAACGGCCGGCTTTATTGGATTTGCCCTTTACCTTATTTTCATCCTCTTCGTAGATATGGTCCTTCTTAGAGCGTTTATCCTTCTCCTGACTGATTCTTCTCTTTTCTTCATCTCTGTGCTTTTCGGCATCCTTGAGTGGACTTTCCGGCACAAAGCCCTTGCTGCCTGACGGCTTTCTGAACTGATTTCCCTGCCTGTCATCGCGTCTTTCAGGGCGGCCGTTACCTGCACCGCCACGACCGTAACCTGCACCGCCATTATTACCCTGACGATCGTTCTGACCATTTCCACGATACGGCCTGCTACCGCCTTCACTGCTTCTCTGTCCATTTGCTCCCGTCCTGTTCTGGTTTCTTGTACCGAAATCCCCTCTGTTCCGATTGTCTCCTCTGTCACTTCTCGGGTTTTCGCTTCTTCCGCTATTATTCTGCCCATTATTCTGTGCATTATGATTCGGCCGGCTACCCGCATTCTGGATATTGCTTCTTCCTGCCGTCTGCTCACGCTGCGCCGCTGCCTGCACCTGACTATTCTTCGGCTGCGCCGCTGCCTGCGTCTGAGTCGTTACCTGTGCCGATGCCGTTGGCTGTACCTGCGCTGCTGCCTGAGTTTGCGGCTCGGTCTTTGGCCGCGGCTGGCTCTGTGCCTGCGGTTTTGCGCCTGTCGGCCTTACAGCAGACTGTGCACCCTGGGGTCTGACTCCCGCTGCGGCCGGTCTGGCACCCTGCACTCCGGCTGCCGGTCTGGCTCCCTGTGGTCTGGCTCCCTGCGGTCTTTCCGGTCTCTGACCTGCCGGCATCTTGCTGTTATGTGTATTGCTTACAATAATAATGCTCTTTTTCTTCTTCGGTGCTGCCGGAGCCTCTGCCTTCTCCTGCTTCGGTTCTTCGGCCGGTTCTGCCTGTACGTTTTCCTTCTTTTCCGACTCCTTCTTTCCAAATTCCTTCTTTACCAGTTCGATTTCCGCATCCTCAATAGAGCTCTGTGCTGCTTTTACTTCATAACCCTTGCCCTGTAATAAAGAAATAATATCCTTGCTCTGTATTTCCAACTCTTTTGCGAGTTCATGCACTTTCATTTTCGCCATTTTAGTCCTCCATGTTTTTAAACTCTCCGTATCTATCCTGTGTAACCGGCATATCCTCCAGATATTTCATAAGCGATTTTGCAAATCCTTCATCCGTGACCGCCAGAGAAGCACGCATTTCCTTTCCCATTGCGTGTCCCAGCTCTTCCTTACTTCCAAAGAAATAAAGGGGCACATCATAAAATTTGCACATATTGCGGAACATCTTACAGGTATTGTCCGATGCTTCGCTGCTGACCATGACCAGCGCGGCACTTCCGTCCTTCACCGCACGTTCTGTCATAAATTCACCGCTTACAACTCTTCTCCCTCTGGCTGCCAGACCTAACAGGGAAAAAATCTTTTTACTGTTCGTTTCCGCTGCCATCTTCCCGGTACTCCCTTTCCAGCCTGTCATAGACCTCCTGTGGAATGCTGACTTTGAACGACCTTTCCAGACCATGGTTCTTTCTTGCCTTTTTCAGACATTCCTCTGAAAAACACAGATAAGCACCCCTTCCGTTCTTTCTTCCGGTCGTATCCAGAACAATTTCTCCGTCTGCCGTTTTTAAGACACGCATCATTTCCTTCTTGCTTTTCATTTCGCCACAGCCGACGCACTGTCTCATCGGAATCTTTTTTGCCATGCTTGCCTACTCCTCTGTGAAGCCATCCCCTTCGTTATACTCAGCATATTCTCCGTCTTCGGCATACTCTTCGCCTTCTTCATAGCTTCCTTCGTAATTCTCATCGTATTCCTCATACTCATCGCCAAGATAATCCTCATAACGGAAGCCCGGTGCATCCTTCGCCTGCGTTTCACTCTTAATGTCGATCTTGTAGCCGGTCAGTCTGGCTGCCAGTCTGGCATTCTGTCCTTCCTTACCGATGGCAAGGGAAAGCTGGTAATCCGGTACGACGACCTTTGCCGTCTTTTCCTCAGGATCTGCAAATACCGCTACGATCTTAGCCGGGGAAAGAGCATTCTGTATCAGATTGCCCGGATTTTCGTCCCAGTTGATGATATCGATCTTCTCTCCACGCAGCTCCTCTACGATGGAATTGACTCTGGCTCCATTTAATCCGACACATGCACCGACTGCATCTACGTTCGGGTCATTGGACCAGACTGCCATTTTAGTTCTGCTGCCTGCCTCTCTGGCAATGCTCTTAATTTCCACCGTGCCATCCTTGATTTCTGTCACTTCGGATTCAAACAGTCTCTTGACCAGTTCCGGATGGGTACGGCTCACTAAAATTCTCGGTCCTTTAGGAGTATTCTTCACCTCCAGAATATATACCTTAATTCGTTCGGTCGGCTTAAATACTTCTCCCTTTACCTGTTCGCTCTCATTTAAAATGGCATCTGCTTTTCCAAGGTTAATGCTGATATTACGTCCCAGATATCTCTGTACGATACCTGTAACCACATCCTTTTCCTTTTCATAATACTGATTATAAATTACACTTCTTTCTTCCTCACGGATTTTCTGAAGGATTACATTTTTCGCATTCTGTGTAGCAATACGTCCAAATTCTTTGGACTTGATTTCCACATGGATGATGTCACCCAGCTGCGCCCGGGAAGAAATCTCTCTGGCATCCTCCAGCGAAATCTGCAGGCAGTCATCCTCTACCTCTTCCACAACTTCCTTTTCCGCATAGCAAAGGAAATCGCAGGTTTCCCGATTTACCTCTACCTTAATATTATCTGCTTTTCCGAAATGATTCTTGCAGGCTGTCAGCAGAGAATTTTCGATCGCCTCAAACAGGGTTTCCTTGCTGATTTCCTTCTCCTTCTCCAAAATATCCAATGCTTCCATCAATTCCTTATTCATTTTCTCTTTTACCTCCTATGTTAAAAATCAAAGGTCAACCGTATCAGTGCGATGTCCGCTCTTGCAAATGCCCGTTCCGCTCCATCCACCTCAATCGTCACCGTATCCTGATCGTAGGATTTTAGGATTCCTACAAATTCTTTACATTTATCAATCGGTTTATAAGTTCTAAGCTCTACTTCTTCTCCCAGACTTTTCTGCAGATGCTTATCCTTTTTCAAAGTCCTGCCAAGTCCCGGACTGCTTACCTCCAATATGTAAGCATCCTCCACAAAATCGGCCTGATCGAGCGCCTCAGACAGGGCACGGCTGACTGTCTCACAGTCATTGATATCAACGCCGCCTTCCTTATCGATATACGCCCGCAGGTACCAGTCGCTTCCTTCTTTTACATATTCCACATCATAGATGGACACACCGTTTGCTTCGGCAATCGGCTGTAAAAGCTCTTCGGTCTTCTTCTCATACGTTTCACGTTTTGACATGAAGTTACCTGCCTTCCCATATTTAATTGTCTCTCTTACCACCTTTGTTTCCTGCAAAAACAAAGAGTGGACATCCGTCCACTCTTAACTAGTAAGAATCATTTATTTCTCTTTCAGTATAGCACTGTTTTGCATAATTGCAAGGGTTTTCCCGTAAAAACTTTGAAAAAATCTTCCGCCTTATGGCCTGTAATCATTGGCAGCCAGCGTGATTTCTCCGAGTGAAGAATAACCGGCGGTTTTTGCCCCTGCCAGACACCATTTATGGATAATTCCATAAGACTGGTCATCCCAGGTGCAGTCCACATGATACCACTGACCATCCACATTCACTACATTCCAGGCATGTCCGGCTCCATTTCGGATACCCGTTCCCACATAACACGGAACACCCATCTGATCCATAAACTTCTGGAACAAAAGCGCATAGCTCGTACAAACTCCCTGACCGCTTGCCAATGCATCATAGGCTGACTTGTAATCGGCCGTTCCCGCTACCGTTTCATCGGAATAGGCGATCTGCTTGCAGATAAAGTCATGAACCCGCACTACCTTATCATAGGTACTGCCCTGATTCATCTGCGGAACCAGCTGTGCAACCGCAGCATCCACTGCATTTTCTTCTGCAATCGTGCTGACCCGTTGAATCTCCACTTTACAGTTTCGCCCGGACTGTCTGGCCATCAGTCCATTGATGGTAGCCTGTTCATAATCCTGCAACGGAGCATGCATTGCCGCTGCAACCGTCTGATACATGGTTTGATAAGTACCTGTTCCACCCGTCAAAAGAATACAGCTTGCATGCGCTTCAATACCCCGTTTCACAATGGACGCTGTCTCTTCATTATTGGTAACAGCAGCTTCCAGCTTCTCCAGCTTTTCTGTCGGTGTATAAACAGGTGCTGTCGGCGCCTGTACCAACTGATTCCCCGGTGTATAGAAGACACCGCCGATCGACACCCGATACCAGCCATTCGAAGTAATTCCCGTAACCTGTATCGGTATTCCGGCGCCTACGGTGGAGACTGGCGCAATCCCCGCATCCGGCTCCGTATAAAAGGAAGTCTGATTTGTCGTATACAGAATTGCTGCCGCATCCGTTGTCGAATATACTGCTGCCTCTGTCCTGCCTGCCGTTCCCAATGCCAGCATGAGTGCACAAAGCAAACAGGCTGAAAGTTTTGTTAAGATACTGACCTTTTCTCTTTTCAAATCTTATGTTCCTCCCCTATTTAATGTGAAATGCGGTTTTCATATTGTCCTGTTTTCAGATAATGTTCATAATATATTGACAGATTATTTTCAAAAGCCTGACACAAGTCCGTGTTATGATTCATATAAACATGTACATTAAAGGCTGCAGACCCCTGTCTGCCTTCCTGCATACCGCAGGCAACAAAATGATCATATAACAATTCAGGATCATTCGATATCGCTGCCAAATCCGAATATGCAGCCGCATAAAATACAGGATCAAACAGGATGCAATTTTTGAAATCCTCTTTGTCATATTCATCGGCATAGCACTGATATTGACCCGTGTAAGAAGCACCAGTACCGTTGCTGTTCCCACTTTCGTTTTGATCATTATGATGCCCTCCGCCATCATCTGTCCGTCCCGAATGTGCACAAGCTACCATGGAAAAAGAAAGTAAGAATACAAAAAATAAGGTGAAAAATATAGCCCTTTTCATGTGTTTCTTCATATGTAACCCTCCATCTCAGTATGCTATAACACCATTGTACTATTTTCCGAACAACTATAACAGACAGAACATTCGTTTCCAAAGGGCAGACAATAATCCGGCTGCCCTGTATCCGCTGACGTTTACCGTTGTTCGCCGATCAGCGCCTTCAGTACCGTTTCTGCCGTAGCATTGTCCTGTAAGCCGATGGCCTGTTCCATACCAATGGATACCAGCACCGCAATCGCCCTCAAACGGGTCTCCTGCTGTGTATCAAACGGGCCAGCACAAAACAGCAGGGATCTGGTCAGATTCACGCCTATATAATATGCGATTCCTGTACAGCGCCCTTTATCAATCCATAGTTTTTTACTCCTGTCGAAACTTCTACCGCATATTCCGTAATCTCTCCAGGCACCGCTGCACCAGCTTCCACCGCTTCTCATCCAGTTTTTCTCTGGTTTCTGCGTTTTTCTCCTGATCCTCCTTCCCCTTCTCCTTAGCATCCTCGGTTATCCTGCTATTTTTTAGAAGACCTGAAAATTATAAAAGACAAATGGAACAGTACGTACCTGGAAAAAGCCATTGATGAAATTTCAAAAGGAGGGGATAACAGGCAGATAAATAAGCAAAGCACCTATAGAAAGATTACCTATTTTTTGTAGACAAAAAGTATAAAATAGTCATATCTAATGTGGTGGTTGGGTATGATACAACATGAATTTGAAAGGATTTTTGTCAAAAATTGTCTATGACTTTATAATGAAAAATGATCTTCTTGCTATATGATATTCTCAAAAAGCAAAGGAGTTATATAATATGACATACGAAGAATATTGCAAAATGTTTGATCATGGTTATGATGATACAAGAAGATAATCTGTCAAACCATGGCACAGAAATTATCTTTCATGCCATCAGCATCCTGATAAATCGTTTCAGTTTTGAAATATGTATTATATTACCGCAAATATCCGCTTTCTCTGATTTACGTATAGTTCCTTCCCAATCTATCCAGACTGACAATAACCAACAGATCACCCTTCCTACACTATTGATATTCTCCGTAAAAGGACACCTTTGTAGACAATTTTTGTTTCCTGTTGATACTGCAATTTAAAGGGGATACACTATAATTGAAATTTAGAAAAAGGAGATTTTAATGAATATCGCAATCAAGAGCACAAACCATCTGAAAGAATTTCTGCATGGTCTACATAGTAAACTGGAAGATATGATGTTTTCCATAATTTTAAAAACACCCGAAAGATTGATTCCTCGTTTCCTTATGGAATGGCTCGATAGGTACACTACCAATCGTATTAATCAACTTAATCAAGAACTCATAAAAGACAAGTGGAAAAGCATGTATCTTGAAAAAGCCATAGATGAGATTTCAAAAGATCAGCAGGCAGACAAATAAAAAAGCACCTTCAAAAGAATGTTATTTCTTCCGTTGGTGCTTCCATTGTCTATTGATATGTGAATCACATTTCTAAATACTCTTTTGGAGTAATTGCCTTTACTTCCGATGTAGCATAATCAGAGGTATTCCTTGTAACAATATAATCTGCTTCATACGACTTGGCACATTCCATTTGTACGCAATCCTCAAAATCAGAAAACTCCTCATTGACAAGCCCTGATATAAGTTTGGCTTTGTCTATTCCCTCTACATCAAAGATTTTGCACAGATTCAATAATACTTCTCTGCGTTCCTTCGAGTTATAGTCTTTCCTTAATATAAAGAACATATTAGGAATCGAATGTGCTGCAATACAACCTCTTGCTTTTCCATCTATACAAGACAAAATAACTTCCTTTGCATCCTCAAAAAACAGCTCATGTTCAAGGAGATAATCCAATAACACATTGGTATCAATCAGAATCCTAATTACCATACTTTTCTTCCCTATAAGAAGCTAATTCTGCTTCATCATCTGTAACAGTTCCTTTCCTGCGTAACTGTTCCAATCTTGCAAACGCTTCTTTCCTTTCTGATTGAGGATCAGTATATAAGCCATTTAAGCCTTGCATTATCTGAAGAATAAAGCCAAGTTTGTCTTCTGGTAACTTTTCCAATTCCATCATTGCGCTCTGCCTTAAAGCTGTCATAAAAACACCTCCTGCTCTTCTATTTCAAATTACGATTCCGTAGTTCCTTCTATTACATATTTATTTCCGCTTTTTAGAATAGAATCCTTATCAATAAACACCAATTAAAATTCTGTTTACTAATTCCTAGTGTATTAGCCATTTCAAGCTGTGTTATCTTTTTATCGGTAGATATTTTCTTGAAAGTATCTTTTAATGCCAACATCTGATCCTCGCTTTCTCTATATATCGCCAACTATATAAAGCTTGCTATATATAGTATAACATATATTTTCCATTTGCAAAATTATCAATCAGCGCCGACGGAAAAATGAAAATTTCAAAAGATAATTCCACCGTCCGCATGCCCCTTATGCAAGAAAAACCTACTACCATCTCCAAGGAGGTAAAGCTTCATCGGTTAAGTGACTGGTATCACAAAGGCACCTTTTATAATGCACACAACTTCTGCATTCATAGGTATCACTGTAGGCCTATTTATCCATTTAAACTATTCAGTTGATGATATACGAAAACCACTCCTTTCGTTAGTGTTACCTTTTGTGTTACCTCACATTTTTACTACTTTTTTTCGTCAATAATTATACAAAACAAAAAAGCACTGAAACTCAATATTTATCGAGGTTTCCAGCACTTCCAGGGTTGGGCTATTCTGTTAAATAGTCAACAGCTCGTAGGGGAATCGAACCCC
>JAGANL010000024.1 GCA_017624235.1 Lachnospiraceae bacterium
GGAACGAACTGCATATAATCCTCCGGCCGCTCAATGGCTACCTCATCTATCAGCTCCGTCGGAATCCTGTCATACCGACAGGAACCTCTCTTTCTGTCATGACTCCAGCCGTTTAAAAGACGATACTCTTCCATATCCAACAGAACAAAACGAAAGTGCAGATTTGGGTACTTTAAAAACATCTTGATTTTATAAAGCTCCGGAAAAGCCATGTATGCACTCCCCTTTACCGGTGATTTCCTTTTCGGAGAGCATTCGCCTGTCTCCTCATCTATCCAGCTCAACCACTTCGTGCGCGGAATCGGATAGACCACCGTTACAGGATATTCCGACAAAAAGCTGGACAGCTTATCCCTTATGGCATTAAAATTACGGGTCTGAATCTCGATAATCTCTTTCCCGTCATAAATATCTGCCACATAATTACCAATCGGAATCTCGTGCATATCCTCATCCGGTGCATAAAAATATTTCAATACAGCATGTACGGTCTTTTCCGACAAGGTACCTATCCCCTGTCGTTCTCTGTTTTTTCCAATGATTTTATCCTTTGCAGCCTGAAAACGCGCTGCCTTCTGTCCGTCTATTTTCTGTTCTTCCTGCATTCTGCTCTCTTCTGTCCCATTTTCCTGTGTCGGCTGCGAACATCATACAGCCATGTGCATGGTGACCGTGTGAATAGTAATATTATTATAGCAATATTCTACTGCATTTACTACTTCCTATTTACAAACATACGGATTCCAAATATAATTTTTGTGTCAGATGGACAAAGAAAAGAGGATATTTATGTACAATACGATTGCAACGCTGAAAAAAGGAGAAGGCCGGACGTTAAAAGCGGGCGGCTTATGGGTATACGATAACGAAATTGATTCTGTTATGGGAAGCTTTGAAAACGGGGATATCATTGCCGTACATGATTTTGACGGTTATTTTCTGGGAATCGGCTTCATCAATACAAATTCTAAGATTACAATCCGCATCCTGTCCCGTAAAAAGGATACCGTGATTGACCGTAATTTTCTGAAGAAACGTCTGGAGGATGCGTGGAATTATCGGAAAGCAACGGTAGATACCGGCAGCTGTCGTATTGTATTCGGCGAAGCGGACTTTCTGCCCGGTATCGTTATAGACAAGTTTTCGGATGTACTGGTTGTGGAATCTCTGGCCCTCGGAATCGACCGCCTGAAGCTGCAGATCGTAGAACTGCTCAAGGAGATTCTTGCAGAAGACGGGATCTTTATCCGCGGGGTCTACGAAAGAAGCGACGCTAAGGTACGTCTGAATGAAGGTATGGAGCGTTTTAAGGGTTTTATCGGCGAGCCCTTTGATACGAAAGTGTTAATAGAAGAAAATGGTGTAAAATACATGGTAGATGTGGAGGATGGACAGAAAACCGGGTTTTTCCTCGATCAAAAGAACAACCGTGCTTCTATCCACAGGCTCTGCAAGGGTAAAAGGGTATTGGACTGCTTTACCCACACAGGCTCTTTTGCCTTAAATGCCGGAATTGCCGGGGCAGAAGAGGTACTCGGTGTAGATGCCTCCATGACGGGTATTTTGCAGGCAGAAGAAAATGCCAGACTGAATGGTCTGGAAGACCGTGTAAAATTCCGGTGTGCCGACGTATTTGAACTGCTGCCCTCTCTGGAAGAGCAAAAGGAAAGCTATGATGTTGTCATTCTCGACCCCCCGGCCTTTACCAAGTCCCGTAATTCCATCAAAAATGCCGTAAAAGGCTACCGGGAAATCAATCTGCGCGGGATGAGGCTTGTCAGAAACGGTGGCTTCCTTGTGACCTGCTCCTGTTCACACTTTATGGACCCGGAGCTGTTTGCAAAGACCATAAAGGAAGCGGCAAAGGGTGCTCACAAAAGGCTGCGGCAGGTTGAATTTCGCACCCAATGTGCAGATCATCCGATTTTATGGGCTGCGGATGAATCTTATTATTTAAAATTTTATATTTTTCAAGTTATAGATGAAATGTAATCATAAAAAGGAGCGGTTCGTTTTGTACCGCTCCTTTCTCATGTGCTCCGCCTGAGCACAGCTTATATTTCTGTTAAGCTTACTCCGTCTTAAATACGGAAATGCCATCCTTCAGATTATTCATGTTATCACCCAGCATATCTGCCGTCTGTGTCAATCCATCCACATTCTGAAGCAGCTTTTCTGCTACATCCCGGACAGTCTCTGCACTTTCCGCAGTTTCCTCGATGATACGTGAAATATTCTTTACTGCCTCCGCTGCATCGCCGCGCTCCTTATCTGCCTTCATAGTACTTTCCATAATATCACGCAGGCCGTTAATCAGATTTTCCATACAGCCGCTGATCTCCTGGAAGACGCCTACCACTTCTTCCACAGCTCCTCCCTGAAGGGCAACCATTTCCTCGGCTTTATTGGCACTGTCCACACTATTTCCTGTCTGTATGCCGATCTGTATTACATTATTCCGAATCTCGCCCGCAGCCTTCGCAGAATCATCAGCTAACTTACGAATTTCTTCCGCTACTACTGCAAAGCCTCTTCCTGCTTCTCCTGCCCTTGCAGCTTCAATCGAAGCATTCAAAGACAACAGATTCGTCTGCTCGGAAATATCCGTAATCGTTTATACAAAGGAATCAATAACCTCTGACTGCTTACGGAGTTCTTCAATACTGGCACCTACCTGAGCTGTAATCCTTGTCGTTTCCTCTGCACGTTCACCAAGCGCCTGTACAATCTCAATACCATGGCGAATCATCTTTTCCGTCTCGTCAACCATCTGTTCCACCTTGGCCGTTACACGATTTACTTCCTGCATTTCTTTGGAAAGAACATCTGTCTTGTCCACACATTCCTGTGCATGTCTGGACTGCCTCATCATACCCTTGTTAATCTCTTCAATCGCATTGGTAATATCTGCGGAATAGTCATTGATGATTCCCGAGGATTTTTCCACCTCCTGCGCAGAAGCTTCCAAATGTCCGGTCGCATTGCTTACCTGTGATACCAGCTGCTTATTGTTCTGAATCATATTATTTGCCGCTGCTGCCAGAGCACGGAATTCATCCCGGCCCTTTACCTTTACTTCGCCGGTCAGATCACCC
>JAGANL010000025.1 GCA_017624235.1 Lachnospiraceae bacterium
AGGGAGAGCGCATCCGGCAGCTGATTGCGGATATGAAGCTTCGCAGTGTGAATGTCCTGTTTCTGGATGACAATGCCGGAAACCGGAAGGAAGCGGAATATTATAACGAAGGACTTATGACAGGAGGCCCGGAGGACATTGCAGGGCTGATGGCTTATGTAAAGGAGCTTCCGGCAAAGGACAAAGAGCATAAAAGGTTAAAATCCTATCAGGTACTGGAAGAGAAGCGTGAGGCGAGGAAGAAAAGCAGCTCGAATGAAGCCTTCCTGATGGAGAGCAATATTAAGGTGCGGATTCAGAAGGATTGTATGCCGGAGCTGGTTCGTGTGGCAGAGCTGATACAGAGAACCAATCAGCTGAACTATACGAAGAAGCGGTTAAGCGAAGAGGAAGTAAGGGCACTATTGCAGGATCCTTCCTATGAGTGCGGTTATGTTACGGCAGAGGATAAGTTTGGTTCTTATGGAATCGTGGGATTCTATGCAAAAAGGGGGAACAGGCTGGAGCACTTTCTGTTTTCCTGCCGGACGCTCGGCATGGGTGTGGAGCAGTATGTGTACGCTGTCCTGGGTTCCCCGGAGCTGACCGTGGAGGGCGAGGTCGTTGCCATGGTGAAAAAAGACTTTCTGCCGCCGTGGATCAATCAGGACAGGAAACTGGTGCAGGAGGGCAGGCAGAGCGTTACAGCCGGGGGACAGCGCCAGAGGATTTTGTTCAAAGGACCGTGTGACCTGAATTCGCTGTTTGCTTTTTTAGAGGAAAGTGATAGCATAGACAGTGAATTTACTTATATCAGTCCAAAGACCGGTGTGAATATCGAGCAGATCAATCATTCCACGCAGATTGTGGAGTCCTATACGCTGTCGGAAGAGCAGAAAAAAATGCTGGTGGAGGAGCTGCCCTTTGCAGATGAGGGAATGTTTTCGGACAGGCTGTTTCGGGAGCACTATGACGTGGTGTGCATGAGTTATCTTTCGGACTGTAATCTGGGGGTCTACCGCAGAAAGGCAACCGGAGAGAAAATTGCGTTTGTGCCGGGCTTTTATCCGATGACAGAGGAAAAAAACTGGCCGAAATATATCGGAAAGGAAATTTATACGTCCCGTTTTGAGTTTACGGAGGAGTTTTTGAGATGGTTTCGGGATCATTATGCTTTTGAAGGAATCCTGACACCGGAAGAGATTCTTAAAAATATCCGTTTTATCCGGGAGCAGCTTGCACCGGATACGCTGCTGATTCTGATTCTGGGTGTGGAGATTCCGTTTGAGAAGAACCGGAATCCGGCCTATGAGGGCAGGCATCTGGTGCAGAAGGAAGTCAACGACAGGATTCGCAGACTGGCCGAGGAGAATCTGAATGTTGCTTATCTGGATATCAACAAGTATATCAAAGGGCAGGAGAGCTTTTATGACCAGTTCAACCATTTCGTGCAGGAGGTTTATTATGAAATGGCCAGGGATCTGGTAGCTGTGGTGGCGGAAAAGAAGAACCTGACGCTGACGGAGAAGTCTAAGAGCTTTATGCGTATGGAAACCCTAAAAGAGGATTTGCGGCTGATCAAGAACCGGATTTTGCGAAGAAAGAAGTAGGTAGGATATGATAATGCAAATGTTCAGGCTGACCGGAATTTTATTGCTGCTGCCGCTTGCAGTGGGATTGCTTCCGGTCCGCTTCATGGAAGAAAAACACCGGAGTGTCGGAATGGTATATTCATCCGGCTGGCTTTTGATGTTCGGACTGTTTCAGTTTATGATCATTCCATTCATTGTGGCGGAAAAGGAGTTTGCCGATGCGGCGGTGATTTACAGCGCATTGATTCTGGCCTTTGGGGCAGCAGGATTGCTCCTGGGCTGGAAGATCATAAAGGAATGTGTGCAAAACACTCTTTCCATCCGGCAGGCCGACAGAGCCGCTAAGATTCTGTGGCTGATTGTTCTTCTGCTGATTGCGTTTCAGATGTTTTGTGCTCATTTTATGCAGTATCTGGACGGAGATGATGCCCTCTATGTAGCAATTTCCCTGCAGACGCAGAATGGGGATGGCATGTATCTGAAAAATCCGTATTATGGGTATGCCCAGGGACTGGATGTGCGCCATGCACTGTCTCCCGTACCGGTTTTTATTGCATGGATCGGACAGCTTACCGGTATGCATACGACGATTCTGTCACATGGTTATATCGGGCCGGTGTTCTTACTTTTGATTTATGTGATCTACAGCCAGATCGGCAAGCAGCTGTTTGCCGGAAGCACCAAAAATGTTCCGTTATTCCTGCTGTTTTTGAATATCTGGTATCTGTTTGGAAATGTGTCGCTTTACACGGCGGAAACCTTTGCCTATACGAGGACCTGGCAGGGAAAGGCGATGTTTGGAAATCTGGTTGTTCCGGCATTGCTTCTCTGGATGCTGTTTGCGGTCAGAGGAGAGCTGAAATGCGGGGAATGGGGAATGCTGTTTGTGCTGTCTGCGGTGGCGGCATTTACGACCAGTACGGGAATTTTCATGTTTCCGATTTTTGTGGCGCTGGCAGGCTTGATGATTGCGGTTTATCGAAAGAAGCTGGTTGTCTTGTTTGAATTTGCGGCATGCTGTACACCGAGTATCGTATATGGCATTTTATATCTGTTTTTGAAATAGGAGAGGCTTATGTTAGCGGAAATCATGGAAGCGTTTCGCATGACAATTGATATGTACCGGGATTTCAGCGGTACGGGAATGGTTACGGTGTTTTTTCTGGCGGCATTGTGTTATCTTTGGTTCTGGGAAAAGGATAAGGGGATCCGTGTGATTCTGGTATATCTGGTAACGGCTGTACTGGTGCTGTTTTTCTTTCCGCTGTTTTCGTATCTGGCCATCTATCACTTTCTGGACAATGAGGTGTATTACCGTTTCCTGTGGCTGATGCCGATGGGAGTGATTGCCTGTTATGTGGTTGTACGGGTACTGGAACAGATTGAGAATGGATGCAGGAGAGCCTTGTTTGGTGTTGCCTGTGCGGCCATGATTATGGTACAGGGAAGTCTGATCTATGCCAATCCATCGGTCGTGAAGGCAGAAAATCCGTATCATCTGCCGCAGACTGTCATCGATGCGGCAGATATCATCGGCATAGACGGGCAATGGGTCAAGGCGGTGGTACCTGCGGAAATGATTCAGTTTATCCGTCAGTATGATTCCATGATCATGATGCCCTATGGACGGGATATGCTGGTGGAGAGCTGGGATGTGCAGGGTGGAAACCGGGAGATGTATGAGGCCATGGAGGCGGATATCATTCATGCACAGTATCTGGTGCTGCTCTGTCAGCAGGAAAAGGTAGATTATATCGTGGTCAGGCAGACTTCTCAGATTGGCGGCGATTTTGAGGAATGGGGCTTTATGAAGATTGCTTCGATTACCGGGTATGATATATATATGGATAAGCATTCGCAGTATTATGAGGAAAAGTGTGCTGAGCTTGGTATCGAGGCAAGACGGAAGAAATAAGGGAAAAAAGGGTACAAAAGACAGATGGAAGAAACAAAGGATAAAAATACGGAAGAAAAGCGAAACATAGGAAAGCGCTTGTGTGCATGGATGAAGGAGGACACCGTCTGGAAGGCGGCTATAGGCATCATTTGGCTGGCGGGGATTTTTCTGCGGCTGTATCGGCTGACAGAGATTCCGAACGGTATGCATGTGGACGAAGCCGGAATGGCCTATGACGCATGGTGTCTGGGCAATTTTGGAACGGACCGGTTCCTGAACAGCTGGCCGGTCTATCTGATCAATTACGGGAGTGGACAGAGCGCCATGTATGCGTATCTGTGTATGCTCTTTTTGAAAATCGGAGGAGTGAATCTCTGGATGATCCGTATGCCGGCCTTCCTGCTCGGCTGTGCGGTCATGGTCTTTGGAACACTGATTGCATGGAAATGCTTTGCTGCGCATTCGGATGACAGGTGGGCGGCGGTTCTGACCGCACTGCTTCTGGCTGTCTGTCCGTATTTTATGATGGCTTCCCGGATGGGCTTTGACTGTAATCTGATGCTGGGCTTTTCCACGATTACGATGTATGCGCTGATTTGTGCCGCAGAGAGCGGAAAGCGGCAGCACTTTGTGCTGACCGGAATACTGCTTGGTCTGACGCTGTATACGTATTCTCTGTCCTGGATGGTGGCGCCGATTTTCTTAGTCTTTGCAGTGCCTTATCTGATGGGGCAGAAACGGCTGCAGCTTAAGAATCTGGTTGGAATGGGTTTTCCGACCTTTTTGCTGGCGCTGCCGCTTTTGTTGTTTGTCGTGGTAAACGATTCGGGCGCGGATTCCCTGCATATTTTATGGTTTACGATTCCGAAGCTTCCGTATTTTCGGACGGACCATTTTCAGTGGGAGAATATCGCAGATAATATCCTCATTTTGAAAACATTGCTGACGAAGGATCAGTATTCCTTCAATGCGGTAGAGCCGTACGGTACGTTATATCGGTTCACGGTTCCCTTTGTGCTCCTTGGAATCGTCCTTGGGGTGGTACGGCTGGTGCAGAGCATCAGAAAGAGGAGTATGGATGCAGGAAGTCTGGTCTTTCTATGGTTTTTGGCGCAGATGGTCTGTGCACTGATTACGAAGGATCCGGATATTTACCGGATGAACGGCATTTACTTCAGCCTGGTATTTTTGGCGGTGCTGTCCATGAAGACGATTCTGGACTTACTTGGAAGATTGTTTCAAAAGCTGGTACCCGGTCAGGAAAAAGCAGGCCGGTTTGCGGTCTGTGCCGGAGGAGGCATGCTGGTATTGTGCTATCTGGTGCAGGGTATTTCCTTTGCAAACTATTATTTTACGCAGTATTCGGAGGACTACCCGATTCACTGGTATATCAATGCCTATGTGGATGAGGTCATGGAAATCTTTCGGGATGCCGACCCGGAGCAGGAGATTTATTTTGATAATTATAACTGTACGCTGTATGCTTACGACTGTCTGATCCGCAGGGTATCGCCGTATGATTATAATCAGGAGAATGATATGTTCACCTCCGAGGAAAATCTGGGACACAGGCATTATTATCTGCCTCCGGCCGAGGAGATTCGGGATGACGCCTGGTATGTCGTGCTGGATTACAGCGGATATGGAGGAAATCTGGAGGCGAGGGGCTTCCAGTGCAATGAATACGGGTATTATAAGGTTTATTATAAATAAGACAGGTTTCAGCTAAACCGTGCTGGTGATAGGTTATGGGTCGATAGGAAAACAGAAAGGAGAGCGGAGTTCAAATCCGCAGGAAAGGTATGAAACAGTTGGACGTATCGAAAAAGTATCTGATTACGGGAGGGGCGGGCTTTATCGGCTTTTTCCTTTCCAAAAGGCTGCTGGAAGCAGGGGCCGGGGTGATTGGTTACGATAACATGAATGATTATTATGAGGTCAGCCTGAAGGAAGACAGGTTAAAACAGCTGGAGGGCTTTGCAAAATACACCTTTATCAGGGGTGATCTGGCGGATAAGGATGCGGTGTTTCGGGTGTTTGAAGCATATAAGCCGGATATTATTGTGAATCTGGGGGCGCAGGCAGGTGTACGTTACAGCATTGACAATCCGGATTCTTATGTGGCCTCCAATCTGGTGGGATTTTTCAATATTCTGGAGGCCTGTAGGCATTATCAGCCGGAGCATCTGGTATTTGCTTCCTCCAGTTCCGTATACGGTGGAAATGATAAGGTGCCGTTTTCTACGGAGGATAAGGTGGATCAGCCGGTCAGTCTGTATGCGGCTACCAAGAAGTCCAATGAGCTGATGGCCTATGCCTACAGCAAATTATATCAGTTTCCGACTACCGGACTGCGTTTTTTTACGGTATACGGCCCGATGGGACGGCCGGATATGGCTTATTTCAAATTTGCAAAAAAAATCATGGCAGGGGAGCCGATTCAGATTTATAATAACGGTGATATGCTGCGTGATTTTACCTATATCGATGATATCGTAACCGGAATCTGTAACCTGCTCTGTAATCCGCCTGCGGTGGATGAGAAGGGAGCTTCCTATAAGATTTATAATATCGGCAACAACAAGCCGGAGAAGCTGATGGATTTTATTACAACGCTGGAAAAATGTCTGGGAAAAGAGGCTGTGAAGGAATATTATCCGATGCAGCCCGGAGACGTGTACCAGACTTATGCAGATGTCAGCGAGCTGGAGAGGGACTTTGGATTTAAGCCGAATACTTCGATTGAGGAAGGGCTTTCTAAATTTGTGGAGTGGTTTAAGGAGTACTATAAATAGTGTTCAACGAAAAGAGAGTACGTAATGCTGCGTTCATAAGTATTGTGTTAGCGTCTGCTGTTGCAGCCTTCGTTTTTTTCAGGCAGTCTGAAACGGAATACACGAATGACAATGTTGAGTTCAGTGGAATGACGGTGGTACAGGAAAATGGGGCCGCTGTAAAAGGATGGAGAAATCCGGAGAATGAGAAATACTATTTTTTCCTTTCCAGTGACTTCTGGGAGAATAATGGGGTATTGTCCGTTCCTGAGCTGCAAAGTGGTGAGGTATTCATTGAAAATGTGAAAGCGGATGGCAGGTTGATAAAGGAATTTCAGGCAAATCAAGAATATTCTGTGAAATTGTCAAGTGAGCAGGATGGAGAAGATTTGAAAGAGGCCAAAGTGATTTTTTTACAGGAACGCGGTATTCCTTCGGTATATATTACAACAGATAGAAGCAGTCTGAAGGAGTTGAATGAAAATCAAAATACAGAAACGACCGGTAATATTCTTGTTTTTGATGAAATCGGTAGAGTGGATTATTGTGGTGAACTGGCTTCCATGAAGGGGAGGGGAAATACCTCATGGGAATATTATGACAAAAAGCCGTATAATATTTGTCTGAAGGAGACAGCGGATCTTCTGGGGATGGGAGAAGGCAAAAATTGGGCACTGCTGACAAATACATCTGATCTGTCCTATTTAAAAAATTGGACAGCTTTTGAATTGGCCAGACGTTGTGGCTTAGAGAATACACCGGATTCACGCTTTTTGAGTTTATATGTCAATGGGGAGTATCTGGGGCTGTATCAGTTGACGGAAAAGATAGAAATTGCAAGGAATCGGATTGAGCTTGCAGAGGGCTGTCTGATTGAGCAGGAACTACCGACCCGTGCGCAGGAGGGAGAGAAAAATGTGTTTGTCACCAATCAGGGACAGACGTTGAACATCCATCAGAAGAAGGGAAGTGCATTCAATTCGAAAGAGCAGATTCAGAGTATGCTGCAAGAGATGGAGGATGCTATTTATGAACAGGATGAGGAACTGTTAAGGGAGAAGCTGGATATTCCTTCTTGGGTCAGAGTATATCTGGTGGAAGAAATGATGCAGAATTATGATGCCTATAATACGAGTCAGTATTTTTACCTGACAGGAGAAGAAGGAATAAAGGTATATGCAGGACCGATATGGGATATGGATCAGTCATATCGGCACCGCGACGGAGTGGGACTGCATGTTTTGTCAGCTAATCAGCTATATTTGCGTTATAAAAACTATTGGATACCGTATTTGTATGATACCGAATTGTTTCAAAAGGAAATGAAACGGGAATATGTTCAGAGTTTCCGACCGGAAATGGAGAAACTGTTCCGAAGTGAATTGGATCAGACTGCCACAAAAATCGAGAACGGAGTGGCAATGGATTGCATACGTTGGGGATATCAAAGCGTGGAAGAATGGTGGAATGAAGTGAGAAGCCTGAAAAATAATATGGAAGAACGCAGTGATTTTTTGCAGGAAAGGTGGCTTTCGGGTGAAAAATATGTTAAAGTACATGTAACGGTAGAAAATGATATTTTACATAGTGTGGATTATGAGGTAAAAATTGGAGAGCAATGCCCCGACTTGCCGCAGGATATGCAGAAAGAGGGATTTTCATTTGATGGTTGGATTTATGCAGATGGACAAAGCTATTCAGCAGGAGATTGCATTTATAGAGATACGGAACTGAAAGCAGTGTGGGTTCCAAATGCTGCAAATGAGAATCGGGTACAGGAAATCATGGAACAACTTGTCACAATATCGAATTGTCTGTTTGGAGTATTGCTGGTACAGATTGTGGGGATGGCAGTTTGGGACAGAAAACGAAACAGAAGGATGAAAAGAGGATAGAGGAAGCAGTGCAGGAGAAAAAGTATCGGCATGAGTTGAAATATATTTGTTCTGCTACACAGATTGCTGTACTAAAGAGCAGAGTGCAGTCTGTTCTGCCTATGGATGTAAATGTCGGAGAAAAAGGATTTTATAATATCAGAAGTTTGTATTTTGACGATTATGAGAATAGTGGCTTTTGGGATAAAGAGGATGGGGTCAATCTTCGCGAAAAGTATCGCATCCGAGTATATGATTACAGTCTGGAGCGAATTTCACTGGAAGTCAAGGAAAAGAGAGGGAATCTGATTCATAAGGAATCCTGTCAGCTATCTAGGGAACAGTATGTGAGTCTTCGCGAAGGCAAGGAAAACCAGATGGAAGTAAGCGGGGACAATGCTCCTTTGCTAAACAGATTTCTTGTAACAGGAAAGCAGGCTGTGATGGTTCCAAAAGTGATTGTAGAATATGAAAGGATTCCATTTATATATCATGTGGGAAATGTCAGAATTACTTTTGATGAAAATATTGCATCCATTCCGACAGAATATTTGCTGGAGGATGAACGGGCGCCTAAAAGGATGATTTTGCCGGGTGGACAGCAATTGTTGGAAGTGAAATTTGATGAATTTTTACCGGATTATATTTATCGTATACTGCAGTTGGAAAATATGAGACAAACTGCATTTTCTAAGTATTGCCTTTGCAGGAAATTTGCAGTATAAAGAGAGGAAGAGTATGGGATTTCAGGATATTTTTAAAAAATCGTTTCTGGAAGGCTTTGCGAATACAGAACTTACGTTTTATCATATTATGATTGTGCTGATGGCTGTTTGTATATTATCGTTGTACATTTTTTTCGTATATCGCCTGTTAATCAGAAATACATTTTACTCCAAGAGTTTTAATATTGCATTGGCAGCCATTGCTGTGATTACAGCTTCAATCATTTTGACTGTACAGTCGAGTGTTGTGATCTCTCTTGGTATGGTGGGTGCTTTATCGATTGTCAGATTCCGTACTGCCATCAAAGAACCAATGGATCTGGTATTTTTATTCTGGTCTATCAGTATCGGAATCATATGCGGTGCTGGTATGATTGAAGTGGCTGTTTGCACTTCCCTGGTATTGACGGCCGGAATTTTTATTTTGAATCAGATGCCGATTGCACAGGCACCAATGATTCTTTTGGTTCATGCCTCGGATAATCAGGTGGAAAAAGCTGTTTTGACGGTTGTAAAGAAGTATTGCAGGCAGTTTAAAGTCAAGAATAGGACAATGACCCGAAACGGCATGGATATGGTGGTAGAAGTCAGAGTGAGTCAGGAGAGTGAATTAATAGAGGAAGTGATGCAGATGAAGGAGATAGAAACCGCAACACTGGTAGCACATGATGGAGAAGTTACATTTTAAAAGGAGGGTTACACCATGAAAAAACTTTGGAAATATCTTATGACACTATCACTTCTCGGAGTGATGTTCTTTGCATCGGCATTGACCGTGTCGGCAAAGGAGCTGGATGAGATCTTTGACGCAGATTATTATCTGAAAGCCAATCAGGATCTGGTACCACTGTATGGAAACGATGCGGACGCTTTGTATGCGCATTTTATCCGCTGTGGTATCCGGGAGGGAAGACAGTGTTCACCGCTTTTTGACCTGAGCAAATACAAAGAGGCACATCCTGAGCTGGTGGAGCAGTACGGTTTTGATAATATCAAGTACTATGAATATTATCTGAATCAGGGAATCGAGGCAGGACAGAGCGGAGAAGGCCTGTTTGATGCAGTGACATATGCCAATGCGTACCCGGATTTAAAGGCGACCTTTGGATATGATCTGAAGGCATTGTACAATCACTTCCTGACGATTGGTATTTACGAGGGCAGGCTGAAAGGCTTGAATTTCAATTACTGGTGCTATGGCGCACTGAATCCGGAGCTGGGAAAATCCTATGCAGAGCATCCGGAAATGCTGTATCTGCAATACTTGAATGAGGGATTGCAGCAGGGCTTAAAGGGTGCCAGAAGCAGTGCAGAATACCGCTATATTTATTGTGACCCGGATGGATACGGCGGAAAGGATGCAAAGCACCTGATTAAGAAATGGACAGTTGGCCGGATGCCGGAAGGCAGCAAGAAGGGCTATGATGAGGCATACTGTGAAGTGTGCGGACAGCATTTCCAGGATGAAATGGATATGAATGATTATTATGTAAAGCATCTTCATATGCCGGATTCGGATCTGAATCATTTATAAAATGAATCAAGTATATTTGAAATCGTGTGTTCATAAGCGGAATCGACCGGAAGGAGATTCCGCTTATTGTATTATATAGGAAATGCTTTCAAATGTGCTATACAATACAATGGCTGGAGAAAAATAAAAAAAGTATTAACCAAATGTAAACATGAGATTAAACTTCACAAAAACAGGCAAAAAATGACAAAAATCACTGGAATTTTGGAAGGAAGGGTATATAATAAAAAATATTTTTGACTTATAAATCAAGCATTGATCAGGAATTGCCATAGAGGATGTGATGACATTAAAAAGATTTTGGAATCTTTCAACTTATCGGAGCAGTGGAAGAAGGGACTGATATGTGTTCTTTTCCTCCTGCTTTTTGGAATCGGTATGGCAGTGACACCTGCCTATGGGCAGCACTGCGATGAGAATAATCAGTTTGTGCTGGTGCATGCTAATATGAAGGAATACATTTTACAGCTGGTTCATGGCGGCATGAGAGAGGAACTGCTGCAGTGGTATGAGGATCATGGAATCGTGGAAATCTCGCAGAGCGAGAATCTGGATCACGGCATTGCGGCATATTATCCGATTGCTCCGTTTCTTCTGACGGAACAGCTTTCTCACGGGTTGATGCTGCTGCTATGGAACGGGTATACCTTCCTTCTGTTTTTTACCGGTGTCATAGCGCTGTATTTTATCGGCAAAAAACTGTTTCAATCCAGACTGGCGGGCTGCGTGACTGCAGTGATGTTTTATCTGACACCGAGGATGTTTGCGGAAGGACATTACAACAATAAGGATCTGGTACTCTTATGTCTGGCTCTTGTTTCGGTCTGGATGGGGCTTTGCATGGAAGAAAATAGACAGTTTCGTTATGCCCTTCTGATGGGAACTGCGGCAGCTTTTGCGGCGAATGTCAAGATTGTCGGAGCGTGGCCCTTTGGTCTGGTCGGTCTGTTTTATTTGTGGGAGCTGACACGGAAAAAGGAATGGAATTTACATAATTTTGCAGTGGGACTTGGCGCGGTAATCAGTTTTTTTGCCGTGTATGTGCTGATTACTCCGGCATGCTGGACCGATCCTGTCGGATTCCTTGCTTATCTGACCGGAAATGCGCAGCATTTTTCCAGATGGGATGACGAGGTTTTGTTTGACGGGAAGCTGTATAAGCACAGCAGGAATCCGTTGCCGCATACTTATCTGCTTCGGATGCTCTGCATGACGGTGCCGGTCTATGTGCTGGTTTTGTGGGCGGTTGGACAGATTGCGGTGCTTGTGCGGCTTGTGCGTGAGCGTGGATGCTTTTTTACAAAAAGGGAAAATACCTTTATGCTGCTTGCGGGAATCTGGTGGCTTGTGCCGTTGGGACTTGCTATGGCGGGGCAGACTCTGGTGTATAATTCCTGGCGGCATTTTTATTTCTGCTATGGAGCCATTGTGCTGCTGGCGGTCTTTGGACTGAGGGAGCTTATGAGACTTGCGGAAGCGGCGTTTTCCTTCCGGAGTGTGAAGCAGGGACGGGATGGCGGTTTAAACTGCCATACGGCAGCAGCATGCTCCGGTTATGGACTTCTTGCAGTCTGCCTGTGCTTTACGGCGGTACAGAATATGAAATATCATCCGTACCAGTATGCCTATTTCAATGTGCTTGCCGGAGAGGGGATTGAAGAAAGGTATGAAATTGACTATTGGGTGATTGGCGGAAAATCTGTTTTGGAAGAGCTGTATGCTGATCTAGAGGCAGAGGGCGACAGTCATCCGGTGAAGGTCTCAGCCTGCGATCTGACTACCCTGATTGGCATGGATAACGGCTGGATTAATCTGCCGAAGGAAAAACGGGAAGTGCTTGTCTGCATAGATGACTGGCAGGAGGCAGATTATGTGGTAGTCAATTCAACGTATTCCACAATCGAAGAGATGTCCGGGAATGAGGACAGCCGCTATGTCAGAGAGCATTATCAAAAAGTTTGCCGGATTTCTGCATATGGGAATGAAATCTGGAGCGTATATGCAAAATAGGGTTTGAAATACAGAGGAGGAAAAGAGATGGGAGCATCTATTTCAGTTGTAGTACCTGTTTATAATGAGGAAGGCAATGTAGAGGAGCTTCATAAGGAGATTAAGGCAGTCTGTGAGAGAGAACGGCTTGATTATGAAATTATATTTATTGATGACGGCTCGACAGACCGTACGAGGGAGATTATGAAGGGGCTGTATCCGTTGAAGGCTATTTATATGCGGAAAAATTTCGGACAGACGGCGGCCATGGATGCCGGAATCAAGGCAGCTTCCAAGGACTATATTGTGACGATGGATGGAGACCGCCAGAACGATCCGGAGGATATTCCGAG
>JAGANL010000026.1 GCA_017624235.1 Lachnospiraceae bacterium
ATCTTGCAGCTGAACAGTATAAAGATTCTCTCAGGCAGGAAGCATACACGGTTCATTTATATGCTTCTCTCTCGCTGGAGGAGGCAAAAAAAACATCCATAAAAGATAAGCAGTCTCAAATCATCTGTTCCAGTGAACATATCCTCGAGTTACTTAATAACGAAAAATTTTAGTGCGGCAGCAATGTCGCACTATTTTATGTGATATCATCACCGAAATGTTATTTTAGATTGGCTATACTATAATCAAGCAAAGGAAAGGAGCTGGCAATATGGCAGTTATCAATATTAATAGAAATCAATTTGAAGAAATGGTGCATAGCGGAAAGACTGTTCTGGTGGAGTTTTCAGCCCCTTGGTGCGTATATTGCCGCCGTCTGGCTCCAGCATTGGAAAGCGTTGCTGAGGAATATAAGGATACGCTGGTATTCACTGCTGTCAACATTGATGATGAACCGGAATTGGCTGAGACCGAGGCTATTGAAGTTGTCCCTACTCTGCTGATCTATCACAGCGGACAGACTCTTGGCTCTATCGTCGCTCCAGAATCCAGAGCGCAGCTGGTGGCTTTTATTGAGGAAACCTTACAGCACCGGACTCAGGAAGTAAATAATGCGCAGCATATCTATGACATGATCGTTGTAGGTGGCGGTCCCGGCGGGTATACCGCAGCCCTTTATGCTGCAAGAGCAGGAATGGACACCGTGGTTTTAGAAAAGCTGTCTGCCGGTGGGCAGATGGCTCTGACCGAGCAAATCGACAACTATCCCGGCTTCGAGGATGGCATCGACGGTTTCTCCCTGGGAGAAAAAATGAAGCGAGGAACGGAGCGGTTTGGCGTGGAAACCAAGCTGACTGAGGTGCTGTCTCTGGAACTGTCAGGTTCTGTAAAGAAAGCTGTGACCAGCGAAGGCGCTATGTACGCAAAATCCATCGTATTGGCTACAGGAGCCGGTCCCAGAGAGCTGGGTGTTGATGGGGAACAGGCGTTAATCGGTAAAGGTGTCCATTACTGTGCGGCCTGTGACGGAATGTTCTATCGGAACAAAACGGTTGTCATCGCAGGAGGTGGCAATACCGCTGCGGCGGATGCGCTGATTCTCTCCCGTATCTGCAAAAAAGTCATCGTCGTCCACCGCAGAGGCACCCTAAAAGCAACAAAGATCTACCATGAACCTTTGATGAAAACAGAAAATGTAGAATTTCTCTGGGACAGTGAGATTATAGATCTGCTCCATAACGAAAAGCTGACCGGTATCCAGATTAGGAACGTGAAAACTGGAGAAGAAAGTACCCTTGCTTGCGATGGTGTATTTGTAAGCGTGGGAAGAAAGCCTTCCACCGAATTGATGAAAGATCAGATTGAGATTGATCCGGCTGGATACATTATTGCAGATGAGAGTACCCGCACCAACATCCCCGGTGTGTTCGCCGTTGGGGATGTCCGCACAAAGGCATTACGGCAGGTCGTAACTGCTGTAGCCGATGGGGCAACTGCTGTTCACTATGCAGAGGAATATTTAGCAGGAGGAATGTGAGATGAAAGAAAAAATTAAAAAATGGCTGAAGCCAGTTCTTTTTACCGCAGGCGGCGCATTAGTTGGCCTTGCATATTACTACTTTGTGGGATGCCCCACTGGAGCTTGTCCGCTGACTTCTAACCCGTTCATCACGATGGCCTATATGGGCTTTATCGGCTGGCTGTTGTCCGGTATTTTCGGAAAGGGGTGCAGCGGTTCATGCAATACG
>JAGANL010000003.1 GCA_017624235.1 Lachnospiraceae bacterium
AAAACTGGAAGGTAAGGCAGTCTGTCTGCCGGAACATACAAGGATGAACCGAAATGTAGCTGTGTTTGGTGCCAGTGGTTCCATGAAAAGCCGTGCATATGCAAGGAATGTCATCTTCCAGTGCGTTGCAAGAGGAGAAAGTCTGGTTATCACAGATCCGAAATCCGAGCTTTATGGGGATATGAAACAGTATCTGGAGGAAAATGATTATCTGGTCCGGGTATTTAATTTGGTTGATCCCGAGAACTCTGACAGCTGGAATTGCCTTGCAGAAGTGGAAGGACAGGAAATCATGGCACAGCTGTTCTGCGATGTCATCATTAAGAATACCGGTTCGGAGAAAGGAGACCATTTCTGGGATAATGCAGAAATGAATCTGTTAAAGGCACTTGTACTGTATGTGGACCAGGGATTCCCACCGGAAGGAAAAAATATCGGGCAGGTGTATAAACTTCTGACTCTGAATTCTGAAAAAGAACTCAACAGCCTGTTTGACCTGCTTCCTGTATCGCATCCGGCTAAGGCACCATATAACATCTTTCAGCAGGCTGCGGATTCGGTCCGCAGCGGCGTGATTATTGGTCTTGGTACCAGACTGCAGGTATTCCAGAATAAGCTGATCTGCAAGATTACAAGCTATGATGAAATCAGTCTGACTCTACCGGGGCAGAAGAAATGTGCTTACTTTTGTATTACCTCTGATCAGGATTCTGCTTTTGATTTTCTGTCATCTTTGTTTATGTCGTTTGTATTTATTAAGTTAGTAAAGTATGCGGATAAATATGGTGAGGGTGGCCGGCTTCCGGTACCGGTACATATTTTAGCAGACGAGCTGGCGAACGGTGGATGTACCATAGCGGATTTGACGAAGAAAATAAGCACTATCCGGTCCAGGGCATTATCTATCAGCTGCATTTTCCAGAACCTGCCCCAGATGCAGAACCGGTATCCGGACAACAAATGGCAGGAGATTATCGGGAACTGTGATACACAGCTGTTTCTTGGGTGCACCGATGAAATGACAGCTGAATTTATCAGTAACCGGACGGGTGAGGTAAGTGTGGCTGTATCGACGGAGGCAAAGCAGCTAAATACCATGAGGATTTCTGACTATACCCCGGATTACAGGCAGACGAGTTCGGTAGGAAAACGAAAGCTGATGACTCCGGATGAGGTACTTCGTCTGCCCCTGGACCAGGCACTCATTATATTAAGAGGCCAGAAAGTGCTGAAGGTAGAGAAGTATGACTATACGCTTCATCCGGAAAGCAGAAAAATTAAGGTATGCCGAGCAAGCGAACATGTGCCGGAATGGAGGAGGAATCCGGAAAGGGAAGAAGCAGATTTTACCAGTCTTCTGAAACCAAAGCCAAAAGAAAAAAAGAAGAGGATAAAGAAGGAGTCATCCGTGCAGATTCAGGAAGAAACCGATGTTGAGTGGCCGGAGGGATATTTTAGTAATGACAGTGTTATTGTTGCAACTGATAAAAAATCAATTATGTCGTAAAGGAGATTAGGAACATGCCTAGAAA